>JBOHQS010000106.1:0-7607 GCA_050732295.1 Methylomirabilales bacterium (SeqCode) | reverse complement strand
CGGGCGGGCTGTCGCTCTCGAACGCTTCTCGAAATTGCCGGTACCGCTCTCCGTTCCAGAGGCTGGCGAAGTCCTCGGTGAAGGCGTTGCCGAGCATCGCACCCCGGTAGTCCTTCGCCGACCAGGGTGAGATGCAGCAGGGGAGGACATTGCCGTTGGCCGTGACGTAGCTCAGGGTCCACGGGCGCTGGCACCCGGACCAGGGTCGCTGCTCAAGCGCCGTCCCCTTGAGGCTCTCGAGGGGGGTCGTGAGCCCCGAGGCCTTGAAGCCGATATCGAAGGCCCTGGCGAGCGCCGTCGCCTCCTCGACCAGGCGCTGCTCCCGCTTATGGAGCGCCAGGTGGAGCGACTGCTCGGCCACCGCGAGCCCCTGACCGTTATAGACGAGCCGCTGCACGTAGACCTCAGGCACCCCGAGATTCGCAGCGAGCCGCACGAAGGCCGGCAGCTCGTCGAGGTTTGCCTTCATGGCGGTAAACCACAGGGACACCCGCGGTGTCCGCTCGTTGAGCTCGTGCTGGAGCTGGAGCAACTGCCGCACGTTCTCGAGGACCCGGTCGAACTGATCAACGCCCCGGATCCGCGCGTACATCTCTCGGGACGCGGCGTCCATCGAGACCCGGAATTCGTCCAGGCGGCTCTCGATGAGCTGGCGCGCCCGCGTCGGCGTGAGCGCGATGGCGTCGGAATTGAAGAGGACCGTCGCGCCCCTGGCCTTCACGTACGCGACCATGGCGGAGAGCTCCCGATTCAGCAGCGGCTCCCCGACGCCGTGCAGGACGACGCGCTCGAGCACGGGGAACTGGTCCACGATCCCTTTGAGCTCCGCCAGGGTGAGGTCCTTGGGAGGCTCGAGCGTCAGGAAGGTCCGGACGCACGTCTGGCATTTCGAGTCGCACCGGTTCGTCGTCTCCAGATACAGCGTCCGGGGCAGTGTCGGAACCACCGCGGGACGCTTTGCCTCGCTCATCTCATCGCTCATCACTCAGTCCTCATCACTCGTGACACGTCCCTAGCATGCCGAGACGACGGTCGTGCAGGCGCTGCCGACCTTCGGCAGATCCTGTCCCGTCGCCCGCTCCCAGTCAATAACGATGCGATCTCCCCGCGCAAAGGCGCAGTACGGGTCGGGGGCGTGGAGGTCGCCGGCGAGCGCCCGCCTCCCCGCACAGCCGCCTCGACAGGGACACCCATCGCACACCCGCGGCACCTGTCTCGCCTCGCAAAACTCCGGGGCCTGGACAATCTGGTCTTTGAGGGTTGCGAGATCGGCGAGCGTCAGGCGACTCTTGGGCCAGTACGTACACGGGAGGATTCGTCCGTCCGGGGCCACGCGGATCGTGGAGCGGCCACACCCCGGACCGGCGAACCCCTCAAGGCCCAGCACCGCGGCCAGGACCGGCTCGGTGGTGGTCACGAGGCGCGCCGCGCCCAGCAGACCCTTGACCCCGTCCCAGAACTGATCGTACGCCAAGGTGAACCGGTCGGTCTTCGCAGGCTGATAGATGTTGACGCGGAGGTTGGCGCCGACCGAGGCGGCCACCCTGGCGAGCTCCCCCAATCGGTCGTAGTTGATGCTCATCATCACTGCGGTCACCGTGACCGGCTGGCCGAGGTCGGCACACCGCTCGATGGACCCCATGACCGCCCGCCAGTTGCCGCGTCCTCGGAAGGCGTCATGCTCCTGCTCCGTGGGGAAGTCCAGCGAGAACTCTACGCTGTGGAAGCGCTTGACCCCCTCATCCGTGAGGGCCTCGATGCTCAGGCCATTGGAGGTGACCGTGGTTGTGATCCCGCGGCCCCAGAGGTACTCCAGAATGGCGTGATACTGGGGGTGGAGGCCGTTTTCTCCCACGCCGAGGTTCATGGACCTCACCGGGATGCTGTCGCAGACCCGCCGCACATCCTGCAGCGTGAGACGGTCGATCACCATGTCCGGCCGGTAGCAATGGGGACAACGCAGATTGCATTCGTTCGTGAGGCCGATGCCGACGGAAAAGCCCATCACCTATCTCCTCCAGGCATGCCGCACGGTGGTGGAGAGCAGATGATACCCGGCCAGCAGGCTTCCCTTCATCGTCCCTGCCACCTTTGACCGCCCGATCCTCTTGCGACAGTTCACCGGGACATTGACGACTCGATAGCCCTTCTTGGCCGCCTTGACGATCATCTCCACCGGCCAGCCGTAGGTCTGGTGCTCCATCCCGAGATCCCGGAGGACCGGCGCCCGGATGGCGCGGAAGGGCCCGATGTCCGTCAGGACAAGGCCGTAAAGCATCCGAAGCATCCAGGTGACGAGCCGGTTGCCGAAGCGCTGCTGCGACGTGAGCGCCCCCTCTTCGGTCCGGCCGTCCACCCGCGATCCGACCACCAGATCGGCCCGGCCCTCCACGATCGGTTGGAGGACGACCGGCAGCTCACGCGGGTCGTCGCTTCGGTCGCCATCGAGGAACACCAGGATATCGGCGTCCCGAGCCGCCAGCGCTCCGGCCAGACAGGCCGCGCCGTACCCCCGGATCGGCTCGCTGATCACGGTAGCGCCGCCGGCCCGGGCCACCTCCGCCGTCCGATCGGTGCTGCCGTTATCCACGACGATGATCTCCCCCACGAGGTCTCGCGAAATCTCCCTCACGACCACCCCGATGGCCGCCTCTTCGTCGAGCGCCGGAATCACCACGGCGATGCGCACGGGCTGGTTCTCCTGGCTATCCTGTCCGCCTCCCCCACAGATGGAGGTAGCGCGCAATGTCCGTGAAGGGCGCCCCCGCGCCTGCCTCCAGTTCCAGCCGGAGGAGCGCGGTGAAATGTGAGGGCTCCTCCAGATCGCGGGGCTCGAGATAGTCGGCGGCGACGAAGATGCCCGCGCGTCCGACGGCCTGGATTCCCGCGGCCTCCAACTCGCTCCGGAGTGCTTCGAAGGTCATCGCCGTCCGCGGCAGTCCAAAGAGGGAATCCGCGATCCCCGGGTTCGCGAGGGCCTGTCGCGCCTCATCGAGTTTGCCGTCCCTGATGGCGAGGCGCAGCGGTTCCTGCCACCGGTTCAGCGTGACCAGGGAGAGGAATCCCCCCGGGCTCAGGAGGGCGCGCAGCAGCGGCAGCGCACTGAACGGGGCCGGGAGATACTCGAGCAGCGTGTGGCACAGGATGAGGTCGAAAGTCTTGTGCGGGAGGAGGGCGGCCGCCTCTTCGAGCGTCCCGGCGATGAAGCGGGGTGGAATCGCCGGCGGGGGCGTGAGGGCCTGTGCATTCTCCCGGGCGAGCTGGTGCATCTCCTCAGACGGATCGAGGAGCGTGACGGCGTGCCCGGACGCGGCAAGGCGGAGGGCCACTTCTCCGGTCCCGCAGCCGACGTCGAGAACATCGAGCCGGGGCGGCTCTGCCCCCCACGCCTTGACCATAAAGATCCGGAGTTGATGCCAGAGGATGTCGAGGCGGAGGCGCCCGTGGGGGCTGTCGAGGTACGCCTTGTAGGTGGCGGCACCTTTTCCGAAAGTCATGACTGATGGTGTGAACATTATTGAGTGTAACGCACAGGTCATCCGCTGGGAGTAAAGACGAAAGGGTATCCCGTCTATAGTAACCGGCAGCAGCATTGTCAAGATCTATTTCCGAAAGAGGGAGCCGGAACGACCACCTGTTAGTTAGACGCCGCCAGGGACGGAGGGATGCAAACCAGAAGACCAGGTGACCCTGCCTCCCCTTTATCTAACAGCAGGGCGGTGAGGATTATTCCCTCGCCTCGGGATCGGGGTCTTCTCAGGTTGACACCCGAGGAAGATTCCTCGAAGATGACTAGGGATACACATCCGCGGGAGGGGGAATATTCTCGATGATGGAGATGTTTACGGGAGTGGGTGATGGGGCCCGATAAACAGGACCGCACGCGGCGGGAGTTTGAAGAGACCGCCCTGATCCACATGAACCGCATATACAATGCGGCCCTTCGGCTGACCCGGAACAAGACGGACGCAGAGGACCTGAGCCAAGAGACATTCCTCCGCGCCTACCGCTTCTTTCATCAGTTCCGTCAGGGCTCGAACTGCCGGGCCTGGCTCTTTGCCATCCTGCACAGCCTCTTCATCAATCGCGTCCGCCAGTCGTCCCATCTCCTGGTCCACTTCAACGAAGAGGAGGTCTACCGGGAGGGCGGCGTGGGGACCGGGCTCCCCGCGAACCCGGAGGTTGATCTCTTCTACCGGCTGGCGGGGGAGGACGTGCACAGAGCGATTCAGGAGCTTCCGCCTAAGCTGCAGGTGGTCGTGGTGCTCGCGGATCTCGAGGGGTGCAGCTATCGGGAGATCTCGGAGATCTGCAGCTGTCCCATCGGGACGGTGATGTCACGGCTGTATCGAGGCCGGCAGGCGCTGCGGGTGGCGTTGAAGCAGTACGCGAAGGGCGGAGACGCGCCGCAGGAGAAGGCATGAGCGGTCACGAATTTGCGCGGTATCTTCAGGCCTATTGCGACGGCGAGCTAGAGGTCTCGAAGATGCTCGAGGTGGAGGGGCACCTCGAAGCATGTCCCTCGTGTCGCCGCTCCGTAGAGGCAGAGCGGGCCTTCCGGGAACACCTGAGGGCGAAGATCGCTCCGGAACCCGTTCCGCCGCATGTGGGGGAGCGGCTCAGATCCGCCATGGACGATCTGGATCGACAGGGTCGGTCCAGTGCGCCGCCACGTGAGGGGCGACGGCCCTGGTCATTGGCGGTGGCCGCTTCGGTCCTCCTGCTGACTCTCGGTGGGGTCCTTGGCTATCTGATCGCGCAGCGGGTGTCGCGGCTCACACCTTCGCCGCTGCTCGGGCAGTTGGTCGGGGAGCATATGAGATCGACGCAGCTCGAGAGGCCGGTGGAGCTCCACAGTGAGAACACCCAACAGGTCGCGTTCTGGCTCCAGGGGAGGATAGAGCATCCAGTTCTTGTCCCTGACTACAACCCCATGGGCATCCAGCTGTTGGGGGGCCGCGTGCTTCAGTTGGGCGACAGACGGGTCGCCTCTGTCGTCTATAAGAAAGGGGGGAAGATGCTCTCGCTCTTCGCCCTCTCAGGGACAGGGTACACAGGTCTTCTCATTGGCCTGGAGGAAGTCCGGAGGCACGGGCAGGTCTTTCTCGCCTTCGAGTCCGAAGGGCAGGAGATGCTCCTCTGGGGCCAAGGAGAGATGCTCTATGCGCTCGTCTCAGATGTGGGGTGGGACGCCCTCTTCGAGTGCGCGCAGGTCTTCTTTGATCGGGAGCCCCCTTCATCCTGAAGGGTTGCGAACGGCTCCGCCCGCCGGTAGGATGGGGGGCGAGTGAATCTTCACGACTGCGGAGGGGCGTAGTCGATGGATTCTGCAGCGCAGGTGTCGGTCCTGGTGGCGATGGGGGCGGGACTCCTCTCGTTTCTTTCGCCCTGTGTCTTTCCCCTCATTCCTTCCTATCTCGCCTTCGTGGGGGGCCTGTCGCTGGACGAGATCCAGGGGCCGGTGTCGCACCCCAAACATCGGCGCCACCTCCTCTTGCGTTCCCTGGCGTTTGTCACCGGCTTCTCCGCTATCTTTATCGCCTTCGGGGCCTCGGCGACAGCGCTGGGGCAGCTCCTCTTCGACTATCAGCTCGTGATTCGCAAGGTGGGCGGGGTGTTGGTCATCCTCTTTGGCCTACACATCGCCGGCTGGCTCGCCCTCCCTTTCCTCATGCGCGAGAGGCACCTGGAACTGACGGGGCGCCCCGGCGGCACCCTGGGGGCCTTCCTGGTGGGGGTCACCTTTGCCGCCGGTTGGATCCCCTGTGTCGGCCCCATCCTGGGTTCGATCCTGCTCATGGCGGGCACTGCGCAGACGGCGGGCCAAGGGATCTTCCTCCTGGCCGCCTACTCGGCCGGACTCGCCGTCCCCTTCCTCCTGAGCGCTTTGCTCTTCAGTCGGTTCCTACGATTCTCCAACCGGTTCAAACGCCTCCTCCCCTGGGTGAGTCGGGTGAGCGGCGTCTTTCTCATCCTGGTAGGACTCCTGCTCCTCACGGACTATTTCACCCTCCTCTCCGCCTTCGCCCTCCGGTTCACGCCCGAGTGGCTGTTTCGCCTCCTCTGATCTTGGACGAAGGGGGAACATTTTGCCCCTGGTCAGCGTTTATCCCAATAGGACGCATCCTTTCCGGTCTCTCCTGCATCTAAGAGACCGAGGGTGCTAAAGGCAGGAATCTACACGTGGGAGAGACGGCAGGGCTGGTGGGGGAAGATATGGGAAGAAAAAGAGGCTTCTCTTCCTGGATATTCCTCAGCCTCTTGGGAGTAGTCGCCCTGGGCCTGCCGCCCTGGGCAGGGGCCTCCATGATCGGCAAGCCGGCCCCGGAGCTTGCCAACGAAGTGTGGATCAATTCGCGGCCGCTCCGCCTCGCCGATCTTCGGGGCAAGGTGATCCTCCTGGAGTTCTGGACGCACGGCTGAATCAACAGCCGGAACACCATCCCCCAGTTGGTGGATTGGCATCAGCGATTCGGGGGCCAGGGTCTCGTGGTCATCGGAATCCATACACCCGAGTTCGATCGGGAAAAGGCTCTGGCCGGGGTGAAAGCGGCCTGTAACGTACTCGGGATTCCCTATCCTGTCGCCCTGGATAACGACTTTGCCACCTGGAACCGGTATGGCACTCAGTACTGGCCGACCCTGCACCTGATCGACAAGCGAGGGATCATCCGGCACACCCAGATCGGCGAGGGAGGATATGCCGAGATGGAAGCGATGATTCGTCGCCACCTGAACGAGCCGTGAAGGCCTGGTATTAAGCACTTGACAAAGGGTGGGAGCCGCAATATAGTCCGTGATCGCACTCCGTACCGCATCGGTGCTGCAAATCCCGCGAGAAAGGGGGTGAGTCCTGTGAAGAAGGTGCTAGGAATGGTCGTGCTCGCCGTTGCCCTTCTCATGCCCGCACAGGGCATCATGGCCGCGGATTCAATGAAGATGATGGAGGATACCGAAAAGAAGCTTGAAAAGGTCATGAAGATGATGAAAGAGAAGAAGATGAAGATGACCCCGGAACAAGAGAAGAAAATGGGTCAGGCGTTCGACGATTTCAATAAGTATTTGGATTCGCTTATTAAGCAGGGAGGCTGATAGGGCGCGGAAGATTTTCGCTCAACGTTGACAGGGGATTCTTCCGCACGGTCTCGGAGAAGGGGGACGGTCCTTGTGCCGTCCCTCTTCTCGTTTCGCGTGTTCTCCGACCCCCTCTCCCCTTCGCAGACCCCTCACATTGATTTTGGTGTACAACTCTGTTACATAAGCGGTCATGGGTAGCAGGCAACGGATACGAGTGCGGGTGCCCGGCTCCACGGCCAACCTGGGCTCTGGCTTTGACGTGCTGGGGTTGGCTCTCGGCCTGTACAACACGATTGAGATGGAGGAGATCGCCCGAGGGGTCGAGTTGACCGTCGAAGGGGAAGGGGCGGACCGTCTTCAGCGGGACGTCGAGAGATCTCTGGTGGTGCGGGCGGCGCGGGCCACCTTCGCCCATCTCGGGGTCACCGCCCCCGGTCTCCGGATCCATCTGAAGAACGCCATCCCCTTGAAGCGCGGGTTGGGCTCGAGCGGGACCGCGTGCCTCGGCGGCATTGTCGGCGCGGCGGAGC
>JBOHQS010000105.1:0-7925 GCA_050732295.1 Methylomirabilales bacterium (SeqCode) | reverse complement strand
GCCCTGGACCGCGTGGCTCACCCAGTTTTTTCTGCCGCACATCTCGGAGACTAGCAGTCCGCTGCTCAACGCCCTTCCCGGGCTCGGCGGGCTGCTGATCCTCGCCGGCGCGGTGCTGTTCCTGGCCGGTGCGGTCCCCGTCTACTGGACAAAACTCCGGGGCCGCGGCCCGGTCACGGGCTGGCTCTACGCGCTCATCCGACATCCGCAGTACGTCGGACTGGCAGTGATGGGTCTAGGAACCCTGTTGATCTGGCCACGCTTCCTGGTCCTCATCGCCTACGTCACGATGCTCTTCCTGTACGCCGTTCTGGCCCACTGGGAGGAAGAGCAGTGTCTGACCCGATTCGGCGAAACCTACCGTGCGTATCAAGCGCGGACAGGGATGTTTCTGCCGCGAAGCCTGTCCAAGCGGCTCCCCCGGATCCTGCCAATATCGACGGGCAACAGAGTTCTGGCGGTTGCAGGGCTCTACCTCGTGCTGCTCCCGGCGACCGTGGCGCTCGCATTCGGCTTGCGCGACTATTCGCTTGCAAACATCTCAGCTTTTTACACGAAAAGCACCGCAGTACTCTCCCCCGCCCTCCTGACCGACCAGGAGCTGAGCGCGGCGTATCGCACGGCGATAGCCGATCCCAAAGTGCAAGAAGCAATCATCGCCGCCCGTCCGACAAAGCTCATTGTCTACGTCGTGCCCGTGGAGTGGTACCTCCCGGATCTCCCCATCGAGGCGGTCCACAAGTCCGGAGGTCATCAGACGCCATCCGACTTCGACCGGCGACACTACAAGGTGCTCTTCACCTCGGCACGAATCCACACAGTGGAGGCCACAGAGAGGGACATCATCACATCTGCCTACGGCCGGGACCCGATCGTGCTGGTGAAGGTCGATATTTCTGTCCCGGAGGTGAGCGGGATCGAAACACCACCGCCCCATGTGGTCTGGGGCGACATCCCCACCCCTATGTTTTGAAGCGGCAATCTGATCCCGATTCCGTTTGACTTTCCCCCGGTCGCTTCCCATAATTCCATTCCATTATGCCGATCAAGCCACCGAAGCGGCTCCATCGGGAACGCCTTCGGATTGATGGACTGCCGGTTGCGTACGCCCGCGCGGGGGCGCGATGGCCCCTGTGGCGTGACCGCCTGGTCCTGATTCACGGCAGCGGGTGCAGCGCCGACTCGTGGCAGTACCAGGTGGACGGCCTCTCCGAAGACTTCGCGGTGGTCGCGGTGGACCTGCCGGGGCATGGCGCCTCCGAGCCGGTGAACGACCCATCTATCAAGCGGTATGCCATGACGGTGAAAGGGCTGCTCCAACGCGTTGGAAAAAGAAAGGTCTTTCTGGCGGGTCACTCGATGGGCGGGGCCGTTGCACTCCAGGTCGCCCTGGAACATCCGGAGCTACTCAAGGGCGTGATCCTCGTCGCAACGGCGGCCTACCTTGATATGCTGGCGCTCACGCCCAACATGTTCCTGTGGGCGGCGGCCACCATGCCGCATAAGTTCAAGGGGATGTTCTTCTCGAGTCTGGTCACGAAGGAGGCACTGGCCATGGCGCGCGATGATGTCCGGCGCTGCAGCCTGGAGACGATCCTGGGCGATTTCGCCGCCTGCCGCAACTTTGACTTCAGGGGTCAGCTCAAAGGGCTCACGCTGCCAACGCTGATCCTGTGCGGGAGCGAAGACCGGATTACGCCGATCCGTCACTCCAAGCGTCTCCGTCAAGAGATATCCGGATCCACGCTGAGGGTAATCGAGAAGGGAGGGCACATGCTCCCTCTCGAAGCACCGGAAGGGGTCAACGCCGCTATCCGCGAGTTCATCCGAAGAGTCTAGGACCGACGTGGGTCGTGACTGCTATGTCGACTTCTTCTTGGGCTTGAGACCCAGGGCCTTGACGGCAGCCGCAGCGTCAATAACTCCGTACCCCAGGTCGTAGTCCCAGCCGTTGCCCTCCAGGTCGCGGGCGGTGCGTTGGAGCAGTCCCTTTAATTGGGAGGGGCGGCGCTTCTTGGTGGAGACCTTCTGGCGAATTGCTGCAGCCACCCCGGCAGCGACCGGGGATGCAGCCGACGTTCCCCCATCGGCCGGGTAGACGCCAGAGCCCCGGAAGTGGCTATAGGCTGCGAGATCGGGCTTGCGGTTATACAGCCCTCCCGGCCCCTGGGAAGAGTAACCCAACCGGCGATCGGTCACGGTCACGGCGGCCACGGTCACCACGTCGGGGTGCGAGTTTGCGCCATGGATGCTCGCTCCAGGGCCGGTGTCCCCGGTGCCACACCGGCCATCAGGACACTCGGCGCCACAGTTGCCCGCCGCAAAAAAGACGTCTGCGCCCGCCGCCACCAGGCTGACCACGATCTGATTGAAGGGGTGCTCTGGATTGGCACTATAGTTCTCCGGCGAGCCGATGGGCGCGTCTTCGGAGCGATCGAACATGCCCCAACTGTTGTTGACGACCAGCGGGCCGGGCTCGCGTTCCAGCTGATCCCTGAGATCGGCGAAGGCAGCGATGGCATCCGACAGGAACGCGGTCCAGGTCCCAGCCTGAGACTGAAGCAAAGCGTAGTCGAGGATGCGCGCCTCAGGAGACGCGATGCGGACGTCATGGGCCACCATCGTCCCATGATCCGGAGGCGTAGAGCCGGGCACGTAGCCCGGAAAGGGGGCCCAGCCCCCGGCGACCGGGATGCGGCTGCCATCGATGCCGGTGTCCACCACCGCCACACGCACCCGCCGTCCGGTGAGGCCCACGTGGCGCAATATCGCCACACCCAACTTGCGGGCCACATCGCGGTCACTGCCGATCGGACGGTCACCGCAGTAGGGCGCGGGAAAGGGGGCGACCGAGGGATCGGCGAACACCCCGACCACATCCTGCGCGCGGTCATGGCGGAGGCGTGCGATGGCATCTTCGTCCTCGAACTCACACCGCACGCTATACGTGGTGACGGCCTCAACGTCGCCATAATTGAAGCCTCGGGCGGCGGGGCGTTCCGCGGCAGGGGCAATCCGACCCAGGACTCGAACAGGATGGTATCTCTCATCGAACACCATGCCGCTGACTTTGATCGCAGTCTCGAGCAGGGAACCGACCAGGGCAAACGATCGGCGGCTCCACGCCTGCTGCAATGGCTTCAGGCTCCGGAGTAACACGATGCGACGATGCACCTCTCTCCTCCCAGCGTCAATGCATCAGGACGGCGACAGTCACCGAGTGCCTCGTACACCTCGTTGTCCCGTGGGTCGTTGTGTATGCGAACCAGAATCCGCTACCGGGACAGCGGCTGCTGGCGGGTATCGGCAAAGAAACGGATCCCTGGGATTTGCTCGGCTTTCGATCGCGCCTCGGGCGTGGCCGTTCCGCGCACCACGTACCGCCCGAGCTTCGGGTCAATGAGGACGGGCCCGTAGCTGCCGTCGAGTTCGATGCCTGTCCCTTCGAGGAGGTCATGGACGGCCGACATGTCAAGTCTCTGGCCTGGCCGGTCCACCTGGATGATGAAGCGCGTGACAGATTGAGGCTGATTCATCGCCTGACTTGTGGTCTCTCAGACCAACCAATACATATACAGAAATTCGCCCCTCCGTTCATGGGCATTGTATGGTCGGCCGAGAATCGAGTCAAGTCGTCCCCGCGACGCAAGACAATCAACCGCGGTGAAGGGGTCGAGGTGCGAGGTCTGGGGAGGGGGTTGGGGTTTGGGGGGCCGTGGACCGTTCTTCACCCCGCAGGCTGTGAGGAGCCACATGGCACCCAGGAGGACGATCAAGACAGCCCTCATTTCTTCCCCACTTCCTTCTTGAGTTCGGCCCGGGCCACTTGCATGGCCTTCCGAACCTGTTCCGGCGCCGTGCCTCCCAGGACGCCGCGTCGCTTGAGAGACGCTTCGATGGCGATGAAACCGTGGAAGCCTTTGTCAAACAGGCGCGAGTACCGACGGAGTTCATGGACCGAAAGCTCTTCGAGCCGCTTCTTGTGCTCGATGCAGTAGCGCACGATCTTGCCGACGACCTCATGGGCCTGGCGAAAGGGAAGCCCCTTGCTCACGAGGTAATCTGCGGCATCGGTGGCATTCAAGAATCCTTCTTCCGTCGCCTGCCGCATGCGATCGGCATTCACCCGAAGGCCTCGGACCAACGGGGCGAGGACTTGCAGCGTCCCGCGCAGTGTGTCTACCGCGTCAAACACCCGCTCCTTGTCCTCCTGGAGATCCCGGTTGTAGCTCAAGGGAAGCCCCTTCATGGCGGTCAGGAGTGCGATCAGGTCGCCAAAGACCCGCCCCGTCTTCCCCCGGGCCAATTCGGCGACATCCGGGTTCTTCTTCTGGGGCATCAGGCTCGACCCCGTGGCGAACGCCTCCGGGATATCGACGAAGCCAAATTCCGTCGACGCCCACAGGATGATCTCCTCGCAGAGACGAGACAGGTGCATCATCGTGATGCTGGCGGCCGCCAGAAACTCCACGGCAAAGTCCCGATCCGAGACGGCGTCGACGCTGTTTCGCGAGACCTCGGGAAACCCCAGCTCCTCTGCGAGCGCGGCCCGGTCAATCGCGTAGGTCGTCCCCGCCAACGCCCCGGAACCGAGGGGCATGACGGTGACGCGCTGAAGACCATCGCAGAATCTCGCCCCATCGCGACGGAGCATCTCAAGATAGGCCAGCAGGTGATGGGCCCAGAGGAGCGGCTGGGCCCGCTGCAGGTGCGTGTAGCCCGGCATGATCACATCCAGGTGCGTCTCGGCCTGGTCCAACAGGGCCTCCTGCAGTGCACGGATCTCGCGCACGATCTCACCGGTCTCGGCCCTGAGATACAGACGGAGATCGAGCGCCACCTGCTCGTTCCGGCTCCGGCCGGTGTGCAGCTTGCCCCCCACCTCGCCGATCTTTTCAATCAGCCGCCCTTCGATATACATATGGATATCTTCATGGGCGGGATCGGGGTCGAGCCGCCCTTTATCCAGCTCTTTCTTGATCTCTTCGAGGCCCCGGATGATTCGCCCCGCCTCGACGCCGGTCAGGACGCCCGCCTTCATCAACGCGCGGGCGTAGGCGATCGATCCCTGCACATCATATGGGTACAGACGCCAGTCGAAGGGGATCGAGGCTGTATACGCCTCGACCTGCGTATCGGTCCTTTCCCTGAAGCGACCACCCCATGCCTTCTTGGCCTTGCCCATCGCTACTTTCTTCCTCGCCGCCGCATGGCCTTGAGGCGCAATCGCAGGGCATTCAGCCGGATGAATCCGCCGGCGTCCTTCTGGTCGTACACCCGATCGGCCTCGAAGGTCGCCATGGCGGGATCGTACAGGGAGACAGGGGACTTTCTTCCCACCACGGTGCAGGTGCCTTTGAAGAGTTTGAGGCGCGCGGTCCCGGTCACGTGCTTTTGAGTCTCGTCGATCGTCCGCTTCAGGACCTCCATCTCAGGCGAATACCAGTACCCGTAATACACCAGCTCGGCAAAGCGAGGGATGAGGCCATCTCTCAGATGCATGACCTCGCGATCCATGGTGATCGATTCCACTGCCCGATGGGCCACCTGCAGCACCGTCCCACCGGGCGTCTCGTACACCCCCCGGGACTTCATCCCCACGTACCGGTTCTCGACAAGATCCACCCGACCGACGCCGTGCTTGCCCGCGACCTCGTTCAGCGTCGCGAGGAGCCTCGTCGGCGAAAGCCTCCGTCCATTCACGGCGACGGGGAGCCCCTCGGTAAAGCCGATCTCGACATAGGTGGAATGGTCAGGAGCCTTCTCCGGAGCAACGGTCAGGGTGAACATCTCCTGGGGCGGCTCTCGCCACGGATCCTCGAGCACGCCTCCCTCAAAGCTGATGTGAAAGAGATTCCGGTCAGTCGAGTACGGCTTTTCCGTCGTCACAGGGATCGCAATGCCATGCCGCCTGGCATAGTCGATCAGGTCAGAGCGGGATCTGAGATCCCACTCCCGCCACGGCGCGATGACCCGGATCGCGGGATCCAGCGCCATGTAGGTCAACTCGAACCGCACCTGGTCATTTCCTTTTCCGGTGGCCCCGTGGGCGACCGCATCCGCCCTCTCCCGTCGGGCGATCTCGATCTGACTCTTGGCGATCAGGGGGCGAGCCATAGAGGTGCCGAGCAGATACCCTCCCTCATACACGGCGTTCGCCTTCAAGCACGGAAAGACGAAGTCCCGGACAAACTCCTCTTTCAGATCTTCGATGACCACCTTGCTCGCCCCGGTCTTCACGGCCTTCTCTCTCACCCGATCGAGCTCCTCGCCCTGACCCAGATCGGCGCAGTAGGCGACGACCTCACACCGGTAGGTCTTGATGAGCCAGTGCAGGATCACCGAGGTGTCGAGCCCCCCGCTATAGGCCAGCACCACTTTTCTAATCTGCTTCGTCATATCTCGTCCACGATCAAATTACGGCATGCCGCTTCTTACTCTCTTGAGCTTCACCGCCCCAAGAGGGCTGCCAGGATCGCCTTCTGGACATGGAGACGGTTTTCCGCCTGATCCAGAATGATGGAGTGCGGTCCGTCCATCACCTCATCGGTGATCTCCTCACCCCGACGGGCCGGGAGGCAGTGCATGACCAACACATCCTCCTGCGCGAGGTCCACCAGGGCCTGATTGACCTGGAAACCTTGGAACTCCTGCTTCCGGCGACTTCCCTCTTCCTCCTGTCCCATGCTCACCCATACATCCGTGTAGAGGACATCCGCACCCTCGGAGGCCCGGACGGGGTCGTGAATGATCTCGAGCCGCGCCCGAGTCGCCGCGGCCTCCTCCCGTGCCTTCGCCACCACGTCCCGGTTCGGTCCGTATCCCTTGGGGCACGCCACGGTGAGATCGACCCCCATCTTCGCCGCCCCGTAGAGCCAGGAATGGCAGACATTATTGCCATCGCCGATGAAGGCGACCCGGAGACCCGCAAGGTTGCCCCGCTTCTCCTTCAAGGTGAAGAGGTCGCTGAGCGCCTGGCAGGGATGGGTGAGATCGGTCAGCCCGTTGATTACCGGCACCGTCGCGTGCTGCGCCAGTTGCTCCACGATGGCATGGTCGAAGGTGCGCGCGACGATCCCGTCCACCCATCGCGAGAGATTCTTCGCGGCATCTTCGACGGTCTCCCGCGCCCCCAAACGGATGTCCTGTGAAGGCAGATAGATCGCATGCCCCCCCAACTGGGTCATCGCCACCTCGAAGGTCACCCGCGTGCGGAGCGACGGCTTCTCGAAGATCAGGGCTAATGTCCTGGCCGTCAACAGGGGGTGAGGTATCTGCTGATGAAGCCGTTGCTTGAGATCCGTCGCCAGATCGAAGAACCCCTCGATCTCCCCTCGGGTCAGATCGCGGATGGAAATGAGGTCTCGCTTCACGCGGTTACCTCCTGGAGGACCTTGTCCAGGATGCCAGCCGCCGCTCGCACCTCTTCCTCACTCACGATGAGGGGCGGTGCAAACCGGATGACCTTTTCACCCGCATTGCTCAACAGGAGTCCCGCTTCGCGACACCGGTTCAGGACCGGTCTCACCTCTCGATCGAGCTCCATGCCGATCAGCAGCCCCTTCCCCCGCACGGCCTTCACCGCGGCATGGCGGGCCTGGATGGTCTGAAGCTCCTCCAGTACTCGCCCGCCCATCTCGCCCGCCCGGGCGACAAGCCCCTGCTCCAGGATCGTCGTGAGCGTTGCGATGGCGGCCGCAGTGACCAACGGATTTCCCCCGAATGTCGCGGCATGGGTCCCGGGGGTGAAGCTCGCCGCCACCTCTTCGGTCGCCAGCATGGCTCCGATCGGAACCCCGCCGCCCAGGGCCTTGGCCAGCGTCATGATGTCCGGTGGAGCCCCCCAGTGTTCGTACGCAAAGAGGCGGCCGGTCCGGCCGATGCCGGTCTGGACCTCGTCGAAGATCAGGAGGGCCCCCGACGCA
>JBOHQS010000104.1:0-7932 GCA_050732295.1 Methylomirabilales bacterium (SeqCode) | reverse complement strand
GTGGTGCTGAACGGCGAAGAGATTACCCCGCTGCCCGTCTACGAGCGGGCTCGGCGCGGGATCGGGTTTCTCCCCCAGGAGGCATCGGTCTTCCGCCGGCTGACGGTCAAGGAGAATCTGATGGCCATCCTCGAGATGCTTCCGCTGAGCGGGACGGAGCGCATGGAGCGAGCAGATCATCTGCTCCACGAACTGAGCATCGCGCACCTGGCCGACGCACCGGCCTATAGCCTCTCGGGGGGGGAGCGGCGGCGGACCGAGATCGCGCGCGCCCTGGCGACGTCTCCGACCTTTATCCTCCTGGATGAACCCTTTGCCGGGATCGATCCCATTGCGGTCTGCGATCTTCAGACCCTATTGATAGAGCTGAAGGGCCGGGGGATCGGTCTCCTCATTACCGATCACAATGTGCGGGAGACCTTGCACACCGTCGACCGCGCCTACATCATCCATCACGGAGAGGTCCTGTTGTCGGGGACGGCATCTGAGCTGGCCGCCGATCAAAAGGCTCGTGAGATCTACCTGGGCGAGCGTTTCACCCTGTAAGGTGAGCTGAACAGCCATGGCCATGGAGCTCCGCCTCAGCCTGCGCCAGACCCAGCGGATGATCATGACCCAATCGCTGCAACAGGCGATTGGCCTGCTGCAGCTCTCTCGGCTGGAGTTGATCCAGGCGGTTCGACAGGAGTTGGAAGAGAATCCGATCCTGGAGGAAGAGCTTGTATTGGAAGACGGGCAGGTTTCGACGGAGGCGTCTGCCGATGAGGAGCAGCAAACAGACGACGACCGCCTTTCGGATTTCGACTGGGAGAGCTACCTGCAGGATGCCTCGGACTATCGCCGGGAATTCCCGCGAGAAGAGATTGAGCATTGGTCCCCTGAGGAACGCCTGACCCGACCTCGATCCCTGGCGGACCACCTCGTCTTTCAGCTGTACCTATCCACCTCCGATCCCGTTTGCATTCATTGGGCCACAGAGATCATCGGCAGTCTCGACGAAAACGGATATCTGAAAATCAGCCTGGAAGAGGTACGGGGAAAGGCATCCACGCCCGTCTCGGTGGTGGAGGAGGCGCTCAGGTTGGTCCAGAGCTTCGATCCCGCCGGGGTGGCGGCGCGAGACCTGCGGGAGTGTCTTCTCTTGCAGGTCAATAGCCTGAAGGGCGGGCCGGAGGTCGCCCTGGCGCGGACGCTGATCGATGAGCACCTGACGGACCTGGAGGGGCGCTATCTCACGAGGATTGCCGAGAAGCTGAAGATCCCCATCAAGGCGGTCCAGGATGCCCTCCTCCTGGTCTGTTCCCTTGAGCCGAAGCCAGGGCGCAGCTTCAGCACCGAGGAGCCCCGCTACATTACCGCGGACGTGTATATCCTCAAGGTCGACGATCGCTTTGTGGTTGTCCTCAACGAGGATGGCCTTCCCCGCCTGCGGATCAGCTCGTACTACCGTGGGCTGTTGAGCAAGGGACGGTCGAATTCGAAGGAGACGCGGGAGTACGTCGAGGGGAAGATGCGGTCCGCCCTCTGGCTGATCCGCTCCATTGAGCAGCGCCAGCGCACCCTCTTCAAGGTGACTGACTCGATCGTGAAATTTCAACGGCAGTTCCTGGACAAGGGGATTACCGAGATGCGGCCCCTGACCCTCAAGGAGGTGGCGGAGGATATCAGCATGCACGAGTCGACCGTGAGCCGCGTGACCACCAGCAAGTACGTGCATACCCCTCAAGGTCTCTTTGAGCTCAAGTACTTCTTTCACCGGGGGGTCCAATCCGTCGATGGCGAGGCGGTGTCTTCGCTCACCGTCAAAGAGCTGGTCCGGCGGCTGCTCACGGCGGAAGACACGGGGAAGCCCCTCTCGGACCAGAAGATTGTCGAGATGTTACGGCAACAGGGGATCGAGATCGCCCGTCGGACCGTCGCCAAGTATCGAGGACAGCTCAAGATCCCTTCTTCCAGCCGGCGCCGAAGATACTAGTGCCGTTCCAACTTTTATGACCCAATCGATGTATCCGATGCCAAGACCAAACTTGCTGGCTTCCTCCCCCAATGTTCGGGGTAGCGAGTTGGAACGGTACTAGCCTTCTCCGACTTCTCCCTCCGTTCCCCTTCCCGAGGAGCTTCAGCCATGCAGATCTTTCTCACCGGGCGCCATCTGGAGGTCACCGAGGCCCTGCGGCGATATGCGGAAGAGAAGGTGGGGAGGCTGCAGAGGTACCTCGAAAGGATCGCGTCCGCCCATATCATCCTCTCCGTGGAGAAGTATCGTCAGGTTGCCGAGGTGACCCTCCGGGTGCGGGATCTGACGATCCGCGGGGAAGAGAGCAGTAAGGATCTCTACGCCTCGATCGACCTGGTCGTGGAGAAGCTGGAACGCCAGGTGCACAAATACAAGGGGAAGATCCAGGCCCATGCCAGTCGGAGCGGGAAACCGCAAGGCACCATCGCGTCTCGGGAGGCGGAGCCACGGGTCGTGAAGACCAAGCGCTTTGCCATCAAGCCCATGAGCCTCGATGAGGCCATCCTGCAGATGGACCTGCTGGGTCACGATTTTTTCGTCTTCCGCAATGCCCAGACCGACGAGGTCAATGTGCTGTACCGTCGCCTCGAGGGCAACTACGGCCTGATCGAGCCCGGGCCCTAGACCTCGTTCACCGTTCACTATTGACGGTCTCTGGCAACATTGCCTGTCCGCCTCTGTGAACTGTGAACTCTCGGCAGTGAACTGATATGGAGTTCATCATCGTCACAGGAATGTCGGGTGCCGGGAAGAGCCAGGCGATCAAGACCCTGGAGGACATGGGCGTCTTCTGTGTGGACAATCTGCCTGCCACCCTCATTCCGACGGTGGCGGATCTCTGCGCCCATTCGGAACGGCGTGTCAACCGCGTCGCCTTCGTGGTCGACGTTCGGGAGGGAGAGTTCCTCGGTCCCCTGGAGGACGTCCTGGCCACCCTCAGGCAGCATGGCCACACCATTCGCGTCCTCTTCCTGGAGGCGGATGAGCAGGTGTTGCTCCGACGGTTCAGTGAGAGCCGTCGGCCGCATCCCCTCGCCCTCCAGGGGTCCGTCCTCCGGGGGATCAGCCTGGAGCGGGAGCGGATGGCTTCCCTCAAGGCCGAGGCGGATATGGTGGTCGATACGAGCGACCTTACCATCCATGACCTCCGCAGGCTCGTGGTCGCCGCTTTCCGCGACGATCGGCCCGGCAGCAAAACGGCGATCACCTGTGTCTCCTTTGGATACCGGCATGGCCTTCCGCCCGATGCCGACCTGGTGTTTGATCTCCGCTGTCTCCCCAATCCTCACTTTCGGGAGGAGTTGCGGCCCCTGACCGGACGCGACCCCAAGGTGGCCAAGTTCCTCCTGGATGACCACGAGGCCCAATCGTACTTGGAGGAGCTTCTGACCTTTCTCCGTTTCACGCTGCCGTACTACCTGCGGGAGGGGAGGGCCTATCTCACGATTGCCTTGGGCTGCACCGGTGGTCGGCACCGGTCGGTGAGCGCCGCCGAGTTTCTGGCCCGGCAGCTTCAGGGGGATGGGCGGGAGGTGGGGGTGCGGCATCGCGACATCGACAAAGAGTAGGCCGATGGGTGAAGTCGCGGGAACCCCGACGTGGTTTCAGTCCAGTCGCTGGCGTCTGCTGGTGGACGAGCCCCGCGATGGTCCCACCAACATGGCTGTGGATGAGGCGCTGGCGCTCGGGTGCGACCAGGGGTGGAGTCCTCCCACCCTTCGCGTATATCGCTGGGCCCTCCCCACGGTCTCGGTGGGTGTCAACCAATCCATTGAGGGAGAGGTGAACCTCACCGCCTGCCGTGAGCGACGCGTCCCTGTGGTGCGCCGTCCCACGGGGGGCCGGGCCCTGCTGCACCATCGGGAGCTCACCTATAGCCTGACCATTCCCATCCTGCGCGGAAGCCGGAGCGTCCTCCACGACTATCGATGGATCAGCCAGTGCCTCCTCCTCGCCTTGCGGAGACTGGGGGTGGCGGGGACCTTGAGTCGCGGCGATCACCCCAAGGGAGAGGCCGGGGGACTCTGTTTCCTCTCCTCGGCCCGGTATGAAGTGACCGTCAACGGGCGCAAGCTGATCGGGTCGGCGCAGCGACGGTTGAGCGGTGCGCTCCTTCAACACGGGTCCCTTTTGATCGAGTTAGAGCACGCCGCATGGAACGCGCTCTTCCCGCACGGGCGAGACCTCGAAGTGCGGGCGACTGCTCTCAGGCTTCTGCTCGGGCGCTCCCCCGGCTGGGAGGAATTGGTTGAGGCTCTTCGGGCGGGATTCGAGGCGGGAGCCGCAGTCACCCTGGAGCCGGGAGGACTGACGGCCAAAGAGGAGAGCGTGGTTCAAGAACTCGTGGTCAAGCGGTATGGAACCACCGACTGGACCCTTCGCCGGTAACATGCACGCCAAGTGCTTCTTTTCCGGGCGGATGGCCCGTGAGTTGCACCTTGACAGTCGCGGTGGTGTCTGATAGGCTGAACCCTCGAATTATATGATTTTGTTGGGGTTAGAGGCTTTTCCGGAGAAGTGACGTCAGCATGGAGAAGCGAAAGGGGCTTCAGGCCGCCATGGGTTACGTCCAGCAGGGAAAGCTGGACCAGGCCGTCGCGGAATATCAAGCGATCCTAAGAACTGACCCGAATAACTGCAACGTGCTCAACGCCCTCGGGGACCTCTCCATCAGGATCGGGCACAAAGCCGAGGCCATCGGCTACTTCAAACGCCTCGGGGAGGTCTACCGGCTTGATGGCCTGCACGTCCGGGCGATTGCCGTCTACAAGAAGGTCCTCAAGCTTGACCCCTCACATGCCGAAGCCTCCCTGGCCTGCGCCGAGATGTATGCCGAGCAGGGGCTGACCGCGGAGGCCAAGCTCCAGTTCCAGACACTGGCCGACCAGACCGTCAGGAGTGGGGATATGTTCGGGGCCTTGGACATATATGGGAAGATGATCCTGGTAGAGCCGGGACATCTGCCAACCCTCTCCAAGGTTGCGGGCCTCCTCGCGAAGGCCGGGCGGCTGGACCAGGCCCTGGCCAAACTCAAGACCCTGGAGGATCGCCTCGTCACGGCGGGGCACGCCGACGATATCCGACAGATTTACCAAAAGACGATGGAGCTCTTACGATCGCAACGTCGGGGGGCCGAGGCGACCCTTCTGGCTGAGCGGCTTGCCTCCCTCGACCCCTCCGTGGCGGAGGCGAGGCTGGACCAAGCGCTGGCAGCGGCTTTCCCCGGAACGCACAATCACCCGGAGCCGGTAGCCGGAGCGGGGACTCTCGTCGAGGAGCCTCCCTCTCTGCAGATCCTGCCGGGGCCCTCTGAGGTGCGCGAAGAGCCTCAAGCCCTCGCCCCGGTCGAGGAAATCGGGGGATGGTTCGATGGAGCACCAGGAGGGGTGGCCAAGGAAATTGCCGAAGAGGCGGAGGAGCGGGTGGCTCGAGACATGCTGGAGATGGATGTCGCGGTCGGGGGGGAGGGCCCATCTGAAGAGGCCATCGAGGCGGTTACGATCGAACTCGATCCCCTGCAGGACTCCGAGACGGTCATGCCGCAACTCGAGCCGTCTCCAGCGCCCGTGGGGCTCGACGGGTCGCAGACGGTGGCGGAGGAACTGCAGGAGGCTCAGTTTTATCTGGAGCAGGGGATGCTCCGGGAGGCCCGAGACAGTCTCCAGCGGATACTCCGTGAGGATCCGGCACATCCGGTGGCCAAGCAGCACTTGGCGGAGATCGAGCGAGGTGCGGATAGGCCAAAGCGGGAGGAGCGTCCGAGAGCGGCTGGCAAAAAGCGGCCCGTGTTCCGGGTGGTGGACGCGAAGCCCTCGCAGGAGGAGTATGTCGATTTCGCCGGGGAGCTGAGCGAGGCGCTGAGCGCAGATGACGAGGCGTCTTTGCCGCCTGATCTGGAGCCGGAGGTGAAGCAGATGCTGCACGAGCTCCAGCGGGGGATCCGTGATCAACTCGATGTGGCCGACTATGAGACCCATTACGATCTCGCTATTGCGTTCAAGGACCTGGGGCTTTACGATAGGGCCATCGGAGAATTACGACTGGCGGCCAACGATGCCGCCTATCGGGTGCGATGCGCGAGCCTCCTGGGCCTCTGCTATCTGGTGAAGGGTGAGCCAGAACGGGCGGTCGAGGAGCTGCTCAAGGGCGTTGCAGCGACAGAGGCAGGCACCGAAGAGCGGTGGGGAATCCTCTACGATCTCGCGACGGCCTATGAGGCGCTCGGGAACGGAAAGAAGGCCCTCGAAACCCTGCTGGCCATCCAAAGCGAGATGCCGAAGTTTCGGGACATCCGGGTACGGGTCCGGGACCTGCGAAACCGTCTTGATGCCAGTCGGGGGTCCTCTCGCTGAGTTTCGTCCTCTCCGTCGCAGGATGCCAGGTGGCCTTCAGTGAATTTGCCGAATACGCTGACCCTCGTTCGAATCTTCCTGGTTCCCTTCCTGGTCATTTTCCTGATTGGCAGCGCTGACACTCGCAATTATCCGGCGGCGGCCATTTTCCTCGCGGCGGTCTTCACCGACTGGCTGGACGGTCGCATTGCCCGAAGCCGGAGACAGGTCACCACCCTCGGGCAGCTCTTGGATCCCATCGCCGACAAGCTGTTGATCGCGGCGGCGCTCATCTCTCTGGTGGAGATCGGGAGGGTGTCGGCCTGGGTGGCGACGGTCATCATCGGGCGAGATATCGCCATCACCGGGCTCAGGGGCATTGCGGCTTCCCAGGGGCTGATCATTGCCGCGTCCCAGCTCGGGAAGTACAAGATGGCGGCGGAGGTGATTGCGGTCATCGTGCTGATCCTTGATCCTCCTCCCCGGAGTCTGGGGGGCTTTGCGGTCGGGATTGCGGTGGTGCTGAGTGTGGTGTCGGGCATCGACTACTTTGCACGGTTCTGGCGGCAGCTCGGTCTCGGGGTGACGGTCCAGACCAGGGGGGAGTGACGTGACCCTCGTCGTCCAGAAGTACGGCGGGACCTCGGTGGGAGACGTCGGGCGAATCCAGCATGTCGCCAGGCGGATCGTCGAGGTGAAAAGGGCTGGGCATGACGTGGTCGTCGTGGTGTCCGCCATGGCTGGAGAGACCGACCGGCTCCTCCAGCTCGCCCATGAGATTAGCGAGTCCCCGAATGAGCGGGAGCTGGATGTCATCCTGGCCACCGGAGAACAGGTGGCGATCGGGCTCCTCTCCTTGGCCATTCAGGGCTGTGGCGCCAAGGCCCGGTCCTTCACCGGGACCCAGGTGCGGATTCTCACCGACAACGTGCACACGAAGGCCCGAATTCTCAATATCGATGTTGAGCGGATCCGGCAGGCGCTGCGGGAGGGGAAGATCGCTATTGTGGCCGGGTTTCAAGGGGTCAATGCCGAGGAGGAAGTCACGACCCTCGGTCGCGGCGGCTCGGACCTCACCGCCGTGGCGTTGGCCGCCGCGCTGAACGCCGAGGTCTGCGAGATCTACACGGATGTGGAGGGCGTCTACACCGCGGACCCCAGTCTGGTCCCCACGGCTCGGAAGCTCCCCCGGATCTCGTACGAGGAGATGATCGAGATGGCCAGCCTGGGGACCAGGGTGCTCCAGGCACGGGCCGTCGAATATGCGAAAAACTACAACGTGTCTGTCCACGTGCGATCGAGCTTTTCCGAAAACCAAGGGACCTTGGTGGTGCAGGAGGATCCAGATATGGAAAAGGTGATGGTCTCGGGGATTGCCTATGACCGGAAGGAGGCGAAGATCACCATTACCCGGGTGGTGGATCGCCCCGGGATCGCGGCCAAACTCTTTGGGAGGGTGGCCGAGGCGGGGATCGTGGTGGACATGATCGTGCAGAACATCAGCCAGGACGGGCACACCGATATCTCCTTCACCGTCCCGAGGACCGATTTTCACAAGGCGATGGAACTCGTCAAGGGGCTCGC
>JBOHQS010000103.1:0-8007 GCA_050732295.1 Methylomirabilales bacterium (SeqCode) | reverse complement strand
GATTCGCTGCGAGGAGCTTCCAGAGCTCTTCGTCCTCGGGGAATTGGGCGGGCAACTCCTCGAGGAGCCGGGGTTCTGTCTCTTCCGATTGGGCGAGGCGGGTGGCCTCATCGCGGGTGAGCGCGGATGGAGTCGGAGTGGCGCTCGGATCGCTCATGAGCTCAACTCGCCTGCAAGTACTGGACCGACGGCGCTGATCAAAAGCCCCACCTCGTCCTCGCGGACAGTGCGCATATCGAGGAGGACCTTCTCCCCTTTGATGCGCGCCACCACAGCCGGATCGGCATCCCTGAGCAGAGCCTCCAATCGATGCGGGGGCACCGCGGACCTTTGAAGCGCGACGCAAAACGTGGGGAGGCCCTGAGCAGGAAGCGCCCCCCCTCCCACCTCAGACCACTGATCCTCGACGGTCACGCGGACCGACGGATGCGCCCGCGCCTGCAAGCCCGCGCGCACCCGCTCCGCGCGCTGCTCGATCTCGTGGAGGGGGCAGGTGATCATGGCCAGGGCGGGAATGGCACCGAGACCCTTCTCCCCTTCGAGGTAGCCCCGGAGCGTAGCCTCGAGGGCCGCGAGGGAGAGTTTGTCGATGCGCACCGCTCGCGCCAGTGGATTTTTCCGGAGGCGCTCGATCATCAGCTTTTTCCCCACGATGAGCCCCGCCTGGGGCCCTCCGAGGAGCTTGTCTCCGCTGAACGTGATCAGATCCACCCCACTCCGAAGGGTCTCCTGGACGGTGGGCTCCCCCTTCAGGCCGAAGGGGGCGAGATCGGCGATGGCGCCGCTGCCCATGTCGATCATCACCGGGAGGGCCCGGCGCCGGCCCAGCGCCACCAGGTCCGCGAGGGGGACGTCGCTGGTAAAGCCGACGATCCGAAAGTTGCTGGGGTGCACCTTCAGGAGGAGGGCTGTCCTCTCACCGATCGCCTCTTCGTAGTCTTTGAGGCGGGTCCGGTTCGTGGTCCCCACCTCCCTGAGGACCGCCCCCGCCTTTCGCATGACGTCCGGGATTCGGAAGGAGTCTCCGATCTCGATCAACTCCCCTCGGGAGACCACCACCTCGCGGCCTTCGGCGAGCGTATTGATGCTCAGCAGGACTGCGGCGGCGTTGTTGTTTACCGCAAGGGCCCCCTCGGCTCCCGTGAGGCGGGTGAGAAGGCCCTGGACGTGCCCTTGCCGAGAGCCTCTGGCGCCTTGGGGGAGATCGAATTCTAAGGTCGAGTAGTGCTGCGCGACCTCTTGGAGGCGGGCCAGCGCCTCAGAAGAGAGGGGGGCCCGGCCGAGGTTCGTGTGGAGGATGACCCCGGTGGCATTGATCACCCGGCGCAGGCTTGGGCGGGCCAGGTGCAGGACCTTGCGGCACACCTGTCCGATGAGGGGTGAAAGATCGGGGACGAAAGCCTCGCTCCCCTCGCGGAGGAGGGCCAGAATCTCCTGTCGGCGCTCCTCGAGGGTCTCCCGGACCGCCTCGATCACCGTCCACCGGGGATGCGCCTCGAGGAGCTTTTGGATGACCGGCTCCTGGAGGAGTTCGTCGACCGACGGAATCTGGCGGAGGAGGAGGCCCGGTTGCTGCTCTGGAATAGCCATGTGCGGCCTCGTTCGTTCTTTGTATCACATCCTCCCAGCCGCGCGCAACGCAAATTGGCGCAGGGACCGGAAAACCAAAAGCCACCCGGAGGTGGCTTTTGGTGGGGTTGGTGGTGTTGTCTAGGAGAGTTCGTGGACCGCCCCTGTCCGTCGGGCCTGATAGCACGGCTTGCAATAGACCGGGCGGTCCGGCGTAGGCCTGAAAGGGACGGTCGTCCGTTGGCCACACTGGGAGCAGACCGCTTCGAAGATCTCCCTGGGACCGGCGCTGACCCCGCCCCCCTTTCTCATTGCCTTACAACTCTTGCACCGTTTGGGTTCGTTGGTGAATCCCTTCTGGGCGAAGAACTCCTGCTCCCCGGCCGTAAAGGCGAATTCTTTGCCGCAATCTACACAGACCAAAATCTTATCTTGCAAGGCCATTGGTTTCCTCCTCGATAGGGATCGATCGTCCTGGTCCTTCGAGCCCTGCGAAACCCTCAAGGTCCCATCCCCCCCTCCTTTGTCTGCTCACTTTCGAACCCCCAAGCGGGGAAAGACCAGCTCCTGAACGCGGCTCACCTGGGTTCGTGCATAGTGCCATGCCTCCTCCTTCCGGGGCCCTTCGGTCCGGTACGGCGGGTCGGCGAGTGAGGTCTCTGTGCATCCCTCGGTTCGAAACTGGGGGAGAAAGGCGCTCGGAAGTTCAGGGCGGACCTCGACGCCCGCCATGAGGGCCCAGACCGCGGTCCAGGCGCGGGGAACGTTCCCGATGTGGTAGCCTCCACCCCCGAGGGCGAGCCAGCGGGGGGCACTCTTGGCGAGGAGCGCGACGGCCCTGAGGAAGCCCCGCATCGTCAGTTGCAGATGGGACAAGGGGTCACTCCGGTGGGCGTCGATCCCCAACTGGGTGACGACCACGTCGGGACGAAACGTCTCGAGAAGAGGAGGGACGGTCTCCTCGAAGGCCCAGATGAAAATCTCGTCATCGGTCTCGGGGGCGAGGGGCACATTGACCGAAAATCCCTCCCCCTTCCCGGTCCCGATCTCCTCCGGGAAGCCGGTGCCGGGAAAGAGGGTGAGACCGGTCTCATGCAGCGAGATGGTCAGCACCTGATCTGTGTCGTAGAAGGCGTCTTGGACCCCGTCTCCATGATGGGCATCGATGTCCACATAGGCTACCCGCAGCCCGTGGTCGATCAGAAAGCGGATGGCCACGGCGGCGTCGTTGATATAGCAGAAGCCCGAGGCGCGACCGGATGCGGCGTGGTGGAGGCCTCCCGCGATGTTGAAGGCGCGGGGGGTCTCGCCGGCCGCGAGGAGCCGGGCCGCTGCGAGCGACGCCCCGGTCAGGAGGGTGGACCAGGCGTACACGCCCTCGAAGATGGGATTATCGCTGGTGCCGAGGCCGAAGTGCCAGGAGCGGGGGACCGAGGCCCCTGCGCTCGCCGCCCGGAGGACATCCAGGTACTCTTTCGTGTGGATGCTGCAGAGCTCATCTTCCGTGGCTATCGGGACGTCAGCCAATTGGGTATGGGCAGAATGAAAAAGGCCGTAGGCGTGAATGAGGTCATGGGTGAGCGTCAGGCGACGGATCTTCATGGGGTGACTGGGACCGTAGTCAAACTCCCGGTACTTCGGAGTGTAGAAGAAAACAGCCTGGGTCGCGCTGGTCATCTCCGTTTGCCTTCGGAGTGAGGAGCCTCGTCGTGCAGAGGGTCAATCCCTTTCGCCCGGGCGGCGGTACGTGCCACTCCGTCCCCCACGCTTGGAAACGAGCCGGATGTTCTCGATGGTCATCTCTTTGTCTCGAGCCTTGCACATGTCATAGATCGTGAGGGCGGCCACCGAGACGGCTGCGAGCGCCTCCATCTCGGCCCCGGTCTTGCCATGCACCTTCACCCGGGACTCGATCTCGATCGTTCCCCGGTCCGCGTCGGGGCGAAAGGTGACCTCCGCGGAGGTGATCAGGAGGGGATGGCAGAGTGGGATGAGGCGATCGACTCCCTTGGCGGCCATGATCCCGGCCACGCGGGCCACGGCCAACACATCCCCTTTGGGGATCGATTTGTCGAGAATCATCCGGAGGGTTTCAGGTCTGAGACGGATGGTGCCTCGGGCGGTCGCGTCTCGGGTGGTGTCAGCCTTTTCGCTGATATCCACCATCCGGGCTCTGCCCAGGGGATCCAGATGGGATAACGGTTGCATCTTGGGCCTGCGTATGACGCCGCATGATGGCGTACATTTCGTCCTTGATCTTGAGTTTGTGTTTCTGCAGCTCTTTGCGCTTGCGCTCTTGATCGCTGGTCAGGTAATAGATCCGATCGAACTCCATGATCTTGTGATCAAACTCTCGATGCTTTTCGGCGAGGCGGCGGAATTCGGCATCTTCCTCCTTCAGCCGCGCAAAGAGCTGCGCCTCCGTTTCATTCATATGTGACCTCCTTTCGCAGAGCAGAAATCCTTCCCGGGAAGAACAAGCGCTTTTGGATAGAGCGGGGCGAAGGCTGGGTGGGCACGTAGACCCTGCATCGGCAGGCTAAAGCGTCCGACCTGAGTCATATCCCCTACGGCGTGTGTCACGTACAGACCAGGGTCGTAGGCTAGTGAAAACCGCGGGGAAAGTCAAGAAGAAAAATGCGTGAGGGTGGCCGTTGATCACCGCAGCCGGATCACGTGAACGGCGGTGGCCTTGAACGAGGCGACCACCGGCTTTGCCTCGGCCAGTCCCAGGTCGGTAAAGGAGGGTCGCGTGATCAAGGCAACGAGGCGGCTCCCGTCACAGTCCACGACGACCCGAAAGTGGGATCCCCACGGGGTGACCTTCACCACGGCGCCTGCGAGCCGATTGCGGGCGCTCGACCTCAGGCTCTCCGTCTCGCGCGGGCTCAGGGTGATGTCCTCCGGTCGAAGACAGAGGAGCACGCGCTCGCCGGGCCGAAAATCTCCCACGACCTCCGCTTCCCCTCCGTTGAATCGGACGCGCGCTAGGCCGGCCGTGGCCGTCTCTACGACGCCGGACAGCTTGGTCTCGACCCCCACGAACCGCGCCACCTCCTCGTTCACCGGTTGGGTAAAGACCTCGACGGAGGGGCCGACCTGACGGAACCTTCCCCCCATGAGCACAGCCACGCGGTCTCCAAGAATGGAGGCCTCACTCCGCTCGTGCGTCACGAAGACCGTGGTGATCTTCGTCTCCTGGAGGACGGTCTCGAGATCCAGGAGCAGTCCCTCCCTGGTGGGAGGGTCCAAGGCGGAAAAGGGCTCATCGAGCAGCAGGAGATCCGGGTTCAACGCCAGAGCGCGGACCAGGCTCGTCCGCTGGGCCTCACCACCCGACAGGCTCCGGGCCGAGCGCTCGGCCAAGTGCGCAATCCCGAGGCGCTCGAGCCAGGGGCGGACCTGTTGCTCGATGGTTCGTCGATCCAGCCCTCGGAGCTTGAGACCAAGAGCAGCGTTCTCGTAGACGGAGGTGTTCACGAGAAGCGGCTCTTGGAAGACGCTGGCCATGCGGCGCCTGAGGTTCAGGGCGTTTTCCCGGGTGGCCTCCTGCCCACGGAAAGCGACTTTCCCCCGGGCGGGCTGCTCCAACAGTCCCATGACACGGAGGAGCGTCGATTTCCCCGCCCCGTTGGGCCCGATGACGGCGAGGACCTCGCCGGCGTGTACGGCCATGGAGGGGACTTCGAGAACGGGAGCCTCCCCGTACTGCACCAGGATGTCCTGCAGCGTCAGGAGGGCCTCGGCCATCTGATCTGCTCCCGTTGCTGGATCCGCGTGAGGACGAGGTTCACCCCGAAGGCCAAGGTCAGGAGGATCACGCCGAGCGCGATCGCCGTCCCGAAATTGCCCATGGAGGTCTCCAAAACCGTGGCGGTGGTGAGGACGCGGGTTTGCCCTTTGATGTTGCCCCCCACCATGAGGACCGAGCCTACCTCCGAGATGACGCCCCCGAAGCCGGCCATGACGGCCGCGAGGAGTGGCAACTGCGTCTCCTTGCAGAGGAGCCAGAGAAGCTGTGGTCTCGACGCGCCGATCCCGAGGAGCTGCAACCGGAGTTTGGGGCTCAGGGTCTGGAAGGCGGCCATGGTGAGTCCGGCGACGATCGGAAACGCGATGACCACCTGGGCGATGACCATGGCGGCCGGAGTGTAGATCAGGCCGAGGAAGCCGAGCGGCCCGCTCCGCCAGAGCATGATGCTGATAAAGAGACCCACGACAACCGGGGGGAGCCCCATCCCAGTATTCACCAGGGCCACAACGAAGGCCCGCCCGGGGAACCGCGTCATCGCCAGGAGGATCCCCAGGGGGATGCCGAGCAGGAGGGCGAGGAAGGTGGCGGTGCCCGAGACCATGAGGGACAGCCACGTGATCGCCCAGACCTCGGCGTCCCCACTGAAGACGAGGCGAAACGCTGTGAACACCCCTTCGAGAATCAGCTCCACCTGAGTAGGCCTCCCATCACTTGACCGGATCCAGGAAGTACAGCGGCTGACCGAACCGGTCCTTGCCGAAATCCTTGATCAAGGCCCGTCCCTCTTCCGAAATCAGGAAGTCGCTGAAGGTGCGTGCCCCGGCGTGGTTCGCCTTGGGACGTTTCGCAGGATTGACCTCCATGACACTGTAGGGGTTGAGAAGCACCGGGTCCCCTTCCAGAAGGATCTCGAGCCCGAGCGTCTTCTGGAGGTTCAGGAAGGTGGCGCGGTCAGTGAGGGTATAGGCCTGCTTCTGGCTGGCGATGCCGAGCGTCGCCCCCATCCCTTGGCCTGCCTCCACGTACCAGATCCGTGTGGGGCTGAGGCCCGCGGCCTTCCAGAGCGCCTGCTCCCGCTTGTGGGTGCCGGAGTCGTCCCCGCGGGAGACAAAGGTTACCTTCGCCTCGGCGATCTGTCTGAAGGCAGTCGCCGCGCTCTTGGTCCGCGCCACCCTGGCCGGGTCCTGGGCCGGCCCGACGATAATAAAGTCGTTGTGCATGAATTGTCGCCGGTTGATGAGATAGCCCTCCTTCACGAGAAGCGCCTCAGCGTCCGGGTCGTGAGTGAGGAGGATGTCCGCATCCCCGCGCTTTCCCATCGTCAGCGCCTGGCCCGTCCCGACCGCGATGGGTCGGACGATGTAGCCGGTCTTCTTTTCAAAAACAGGGATGAGGACGTCAAGGAGCCCGGAGTCCCGGAGGGTATGGCCCGTCGCCAGGACGATGATCCTGTTCGCCGGTTCGGCTGCCCAGCTGCCAAGGGGCATCGCCAGGACAAGGGTCGATGCGGCAAGAACCAACGCGCGTAGGGTGGGTCCCGGCATGCCAGAGGTCTACCCTTCCTGGAGGGCTAACGCTATGGCTTGGCGATCATCACCTCCCCAGCCTACTCCGTCGTCCCGGTGAATTCAAGCGCTTCGCGCCACCGCGCGGTGGCCGGACGAGCTGCCCCTTATTCCGGCTTCACCGGATCGAGGAAAAACAGGGGCTGGCCGAACCGGTCCTTGCCGTAATCCTGGATGAGCGTCCGGGCCTCGTCGGTCAGCAGCCATTTGTGGAGCGCCCTAGCCCCGTCGGCGTTCACCTTGGAGTGCTTGGCCGGGTTGACTAGCATCACGCTGTACTTGTTGAGCAACAGCGAGTCACCCTCGAGAAGGATCTTCGATGCCAGCGTCTTCTGCAGGCTGAGGTACGTTGCCCGGTCAGTCAGGGTATAGCCCTGCTTCTCGCTCGCGATCCGAAGCGTCGCCCCCATCCCCTGGCCCGCCTCCACGTACCACGTGCCTGTGGGAGACAGCCCGGTTGCCTTCCAGAGGGCGCTTTCCTGCTTGTGCGTTCCCGAGTCGTCACCCCGGGAGACAAACGTCGCCTTGACCTCCGCGATCTGCCGAAGGGCAGCCGCGGCGCCCTTCAGCCGCGCGATCCTTGCCGGATCAGCGGCCGGTCCGACGAGGACATAGTCGTTGTGCATGAACTGTACGCGATGGGTGAGCCAGCCTTCGTCCACGAGGGGCTTCTCGGCCTCTGGGGCGTGCGTCATCACGATGTCCGCATCCCCCCGCTTGCCCATCGCCAGCGTCTGTCCGGTACCGACCGCGACCGTCTTTACGACGTAGCCGGTCTTCTTCTCAAACACAGGAAGCAGAGCGTCGAGGAGCCCGGAATCTCGCGTACTGGTGGTCGTGGCGAGGATGACGGTGGGATTGGCCGGACCCGCTGCCCAGAGATCGGCGGACAGTCCCAGTCCTATCGATACAAGAGCGAGCAGCGCGTGTCGGTGGCTATGCCCCCGCATCATCGAGTTGCCTCTGCTGCCTTCCCTCCCCCGGTGACCAACACCTCAGTGGCCGCCTCACTTCCTCAGCTCGGCGTCGCCGAAAGGATGCGGCCGGATTCGGAGGTGTCGTACCCGCCGAGGGCCTCGACCCGGGTGCGGAACTCGCGCGAGCCCGCGATCTCGAGGA
>JBOHQS010000102.1:0-8180 GCA_050732295.1 Methylomirabilales bacterium (SeqCode) | reverse complement strand
TTCCTCGATCGTCAGCCACGTAGAGAGGAGCCCGCCGATGGCCTCGGGCCCGTGCTGATCGAGAATCCCCCTGAGTCGCTCAACGAGGGCGGCCACGGCCTCTTCCCACGTCACAGGCACGTACCCATCCCCCCGCCGCATAAGGGGGGCCTCGAAGGCGCACCGCCCCCGCCGAGGATAGGCCTCGAACCGTCCCTCGTCACACATCCAATAGCCGTTCACCTCCGGGTTGTACCTGGGGCGAATCCGCAGCACCTCCTCACCCCCCGTACGGAGATGGCGAACGTCCAGCGCGATGCTACATCCCCGGCTACAGGCGGGGCAGGTACTCTCCACCTGCTTCACCAGGTCCCAGGGGCGGGACTTGAACCGATACTCCTTGCTGGTCAGGGCCCCCACTGGACAGAGGTCGATGACATTGCCAGAATACGCATTGTCCAGTTCCTTTCCCGGGAAAAGGACGATCTCCGCCTTGTCCCCCCGGTTCCCTATCCCCAACTCACCCGTCCCGACGATATCCCGGCAGAACCGCACACACCGGGTGCAGAGGATGCACCGCTCGGCATCAAAAATGATGTGAGGGCCGAGGGGGCGGCGCTTGTCCCGATGGACTTTCTCCTCGACGGTCCGGCTCGCGCCGGGGCCATACCGCATGGTGTAGTCCTGGAGCGGACACTCCCCCCCTTTGTCGCAGATGGGACAGTCCAAGGGATGGTTGAGCAGATAGAACTCCAGGACCCCTCGCCTGGCCTCTTCCACCTGCGGGGTCCCCGTATGGACGATCATCCCTTCGTTCACCGGCGTCGCACACGCGATGACGAGCTTTGGGGACTTCTCCACCTCCACGAGACACATCCGACAGACCCCCTCGATGGGCAGCCCGGGGTGATAGCAGTAATGGGGGATCTCGATCCCGAGCCGTTCTCCTGCCTGGATGATGAACGTTCCGGGCGCGACCGCTATCTGCCGGCCGTCGATGGTCACTGTGAGCAGCTTCTGCGTCTCTTGACTCATGGCTATTCAGATTCCCCAGTCCTCAGCGCTCATCGCCCAGCCTTCAGGACTGAGCATTGAGCACTCAGCACTCCACACGCAGCACTCAGTCCTCAGCACTCAGTCTTAGTTCGAAACGGACAGCCCCCCTGCGCTATGTGTGCCTCGAACTCGTCCCGGAAGTACCTCAGATAGCTTTCCGTAGGCATCGCCGCCGAATCGCTCAGGACACAGATCGTCTGTCCCTTCATGTTGCGGCAGACATCCTTCAGGGTTTGGAGGTCGGCCAACCGCCCTCCCCCCTGTTCGATCCGCTTCAACATCTTGTGAAGCCAGGCGGTCCCCTCCCGGCACTGGGTACACTGGCCGCACGATTCATGGTGATAGAACCGGTTGACCACCTCCCCGACCTTCACCATGCAGGTCGTTTCGTCCATGACGATGACGGCCCCGGAACCCCCCATCGATCCGGCAGCGGCGAGTGACTCGAAGTCCAGGCCGACATCCAGGTGGTCTGCGGTCAGGGCCGAAGCGGAACTCCCACCCGGGATGATCGCCTTGAGTCTCCGGTTGTCCGGGATCCCGCCGGCATACCCAAAGATCAATTCCCTGAGCGTGACATTCAGCGGCAGCTCGTAGTTTCCCGGGTAGCGGACATGACCACTCACCGAGAAGACCCGGGTGCCGGTACTCTTGGGGGTTCCCAGACTGGCATACCACTCCGCGCCCCGGAGGACGATGTGCGAAATGTTGCAGAGGGTCTCCACATTGTTTACCGCCGTCGGACATTGATAGACGCCCTTCACTGCGGGAAAGGGGGGGCGGATCCTGGGTTCGCCCCGCTTGCCCTCCAAGGATTCGATCAGGGCCGTTTCCTCCCCACAGATATAGGCCCCGGCCCCGCGATGCACGTAGACATCCAGATTCAGGCGGCTGCCAAGGATGTTCTTTCCCAGGTAGCCCCGGGCATAGGCCTCCGCGAGCGCCCGTTCCAGGACTGCCAGACCGTCCAGGAATTCGCCCCGAAGATAGATGTACGAGACCTCGGCCCCGATGGCGTAACTCGCAATGATGATCCCCTCCAGTAGCTGGTGCGGGTCCCGCTCTAGCAGCTGGCGATCCTTGAACGTCCCGGGCTCCCCTTCGTCGGCGTTACAGAGGAGGTATTTCGGGACGCCGGGGTCCTTGGGGATAAACCCCCACTTGACCCCGGTAGGAAAGCCGGCGCCGCCCCGACCGCGAAGACCGGATCGCTTGACCATGTCGATGATCTCGGGGGGTTGAAGATCGCCAAGGGCCTTGGCTGCCGCCCGGTAGCCACCCCGGTCGAGATAGGCCTCGATGCTGCCGTCGTAGCCCGGATCGACGAGATTGCGGTGCAGGATCTTTTCGGGGGCGCCGGCTGGAGCCGGTGTGGGCGAGGCCGCACCGGCCGAGGAAGGGTACCGGTAGGTCTGCGGAAGTTCCCCGCGGGCGAATGACGCCAGGAGCTCTTCCAGCCGGGTCCGGTCGAGCGGCCCGTAGTGCCGTCCGTTGACCTGGATCACGGGCGCGCCATCGCAGGCGGCGAGGCACTCGGTCCTCCCCAAGGTGAACCGGCCGTCGGGCGTGGTCTCGCCTTCCCTGATCTGCAACCGCCCCTTCAGATGATCGAGAAGCGATTCCGCCCCCAAGAGGGTGCACGAGAGATTGTGGCAGACCTCGATGTGACATCGCCCGACAGGCCGAAAATGATACATCGTATAGAAGCTGGCCGTCTCCCAGACATCGGTGGGACGCATCTCGAGCAGCCTCGCCACCTCCCCCATAGACTCGGGGGTAAGGTACCCCAGCTCCTCCTGGACCAGGTGCAGAAGCGGGAGGAGGGCCGACCGCTTCTCCGGATATCGCGTGAGGAGTGCAGCGCAGGCCTGGTGGAGCTTTACCGACAGCATCCCCTCATCCCCCCTCAAGGTCCCCCGCCGCCTGGGAGACGCTACGGTCACGCCTGGCCGCACGATGCTCTGGCTCGTCCCACTCGAGCCCCCCCTTGCGCCAGACATAGAGGAGCCCCAGGACCAGCACCAGCAGGAAGGTCCCCATCTCCAAGAAGGCGAACCATCCGAGGTCCCGGTAGATCACCGCCCAGGGGACGAGAAAGATGATCTCGATATCGAAGATGATAAAGAGCATCGCCACCAGATAGAACTTGATGGAGAATCGCTCCCGGGCGAGCCCCACCGGGGCTATTCCGCATTCGTACGGCTCGAGCTTCACCCGACCGGGCCGCCGTGGACCCATCACCGACGAGAGGAGGACCGAGCCTCCCGCGAAGAGGACCGCGGCGACGATGAACAGGAGGATGGGAAAATACTCGATGAGCATGTGAATCTTTGTACTTACTCCCACAACATGAGAGGCCCCGGATTCCGGGGCCTCCGCCCTCTTATCCCCCCTTCACAACGATCGCGCTAAACGGGTTCGCAAAGAGGAGGATCAAGGCAATCAACAGCACATAGATGGCCAAGGACTCGATGAAGGCTAGGCCGATAATCAAAGCGGTTTGGATTCGTCCCGCGGCGTTCGGTTGCCGGGCCATCCCGTCCAGGGCAGCAGAAATCGCCCGCGCCTGAGCTAAGGCGGCCATGGCCGAGGCGAGGGCCATTGCGAACCCTCCGGTCAAAACCGTCACCCAGAAGAATGTCTGCTCGCTTGCTGGCGCGGCCCTCTCAGCAGCCCAGGCCAGGGTCGTCGAGCCGATAACCGTCAAGAGCCCTGTCACGATGCCCGTCAACGTGGATCGCATGCCCGTCCCTCCTTCCAGAAACCTCCGGTTGATTGACTCGATGAAGCCACACCTCGTCCCGAATCTTGTCGGTCCCTGGCTTGTGTCTCTGCCTCAATGCCCCTCGTGGTGGGCTGCTTCTACCGCCCCTGCGATATAGATCGTCGTAAGCATCACCCAGACCAGGGTCTGGACCACGCTGGTAAAAATCGCCATTCCCATCATGGGGAGCGGTGCGACCAAGGGGAACAGGAAAAACAGAAAGAGAATCACCGCCTCCTCCCCAAAGATGTTCCCGAAGAGACGAATGGTGAGGGAGACCGGCCTGGAGAGGTGCCCGATGACCTCCACGAGGAAGAAGACCGGGAGCATGATCGGACCCATGATGATGAGAAGCGGCTTTGGCAACTCTCCGACCGGTCCAAAGAAGTGCTTGAGGTGGGTGAGGGCCCCGACCTCACGGACTCCGATGGTGTGATAGGCGAAAAAGGTCACAACAGCCAGCGCCGCCGTGGTGTTGATATTTGCCGTGGGGGACTTCATTCCGGGGATCAGCCCCAGCAGGTTGGAAAAGAGAATGAAGAACCCCAGTGCGCCAATCAATGGGAGGTATCGGCGGCCATGATGTCCGATGACGCTGTCGAGCAGCCCCTGGAAAATCTCAACAGCCGCCTCCATGACATTCTGCAGAGGCCCGGGAACCTCACTGATACGGCGAGAAGTCAGGTATGCCAAGGCCCCCAGGATCAAGACGACCAGCCAGGCCATCGTCACATGGTCAGGCACAAAGCGGCCTGGCAGTCCCGGGATGAAGTTGGGAATCATGAAGAGCGCGGGATGCTCAATGACCTCCACGATCGCGACCTCCGATGGGGACCTCGGATGTCACCAGGGCCCTCCGTCCTACTTCAGCAGGCCGCTGAGTGAGGCCTGCGCCAACTCTAAAAACGGTCCGGGGTAGATTCCCATGATCAGCGTTCCCAACACCGCGAAGATCACCGCCGCGTAAAGGGGTCTCGACGAGCTCACGGAGACGGGCCCTGGAGATTCTAACATGTACATGACCATGGCCACGCGCATATAGTAAAAGAGAGAGATGGCAGTATTCACGGCCGCGACCACGGCCAACCAGATGTACCCGCTGTTGATGGCGGCCCCGAAGAGGTAGAACTTCCCCACGAAGCCCGCCGTGGGCGGGATCCCGGTGAGCGACATCAGAAAGATCACCATGGCCGCAGCTGCCACGGGCCTGACCCGCGCGAGACCCGCAAAATCCTCGATGAGGTCCCCTTTCACCGTCTCGGTCCGGAGATAGATGACCATGGCAAAGGCGCCAGCGGTCATAAACTCGTAGATGAGTACATAGAGGAGCATGGCGGAGATTCCCTGCTCGGTTCCGACCACGAAGCCGATCAAGACATAGCCGATGTGAGCAATACTGCTGTACGCCAACATCCGCTTCATGTTCCTTTGGGCCATGGCCAACACATTACCGACCGTCATGGTCAGGACCGAGAGGATCCAAAAAAGGACTGCCCAATCCCCCTGAATCTGGGGAATAGCCCCGAGGAAAACCCGAAGCAGCGCCGCCACCCCGGCTGCCTCCGAGCCCACCGCCAAAAAGGCGGTCACCGTGGTCATCGCCCCTTCATACACATCCGGGACGTACATATGGAAGGGGACCGCTGCAATCTTGAACCCAAAGCCCGCGGTCAGCATGACCATGGCGAGCAGGAGGGCGGGATTGCTCAGTTTTATCTGGACGAGGGTGGCCGCCGTCTGCTTGATATCCAGGGTCCCGGTCAATCCATAGAGGAGGGCGATCCCGTAGAGGATCACCCCAGAGGTGAAGGCTCCCATCAGGAGGTACTTCAGGGCGGCCTCGTTGGACTTTCGATCACGCTTGAGGAAGCCCGCAAGGACATAGATAGAGATCGACATGGTTTCAAGGCCGACGTACAGGGAGAGGAGATTGCCCCCTGAGGCAATAAACATCATCCCCAGGGTGGAAAAGAGGAGGACGGCGTAAAACTCTCCCACGGGAACGCGCTCCAGCTGGAGGTAATTGATAGACATGAGGATCACAAAGAGGGTGGAGATCAGGAAGACCGCCTTGAAAAAAAGGGCGAAGTTGTCCACCAGGTACATCCCGCTGAAGGCAGAGACTGGCTCCCCGAGCTGCCAGAGCAGAAGGGCGCCGGTCCCCACGACGGCAGCCACGCTCAAACCCTCCATCCACCCCCGGCGATCCGGGACCACGAAGGAGAGAATCAGGACGATGATCGCCATGGTGCACAGGAACACCTCGGGCAAGGCGTGGAGAGTATCAGCCCCCGGATTGAAGGCCGCCGTCATCGGTTCACCTCTGTGGTAAGGCCGAGAGGGTAGGGGAAGGGGCCCCCTCGACCACCTTGCGAGCTTTATCCAGGTGGGTGACCACCTTTTTCACCGAAGGCTCCATCGCTCTGAGAAAGGGGGCGGGATACAGCCCAATCCAGAAGCACAAAATGACGATGGGAATCAGGGTCATGGCTTCCCGGAAGTTGAGATCCACGAGGTCTGAGTTTTCCCGGTGGGTCACGATCCCAAACATGGTCCGCTGATACAGCCACAGCATGTAGGCTGCCCCAAGGACGATCCCCGTCACCGCAAAGGCCGCCCAGCGCCAGTCGACATAAAAGGCTCCCACTAGAATTAAGAACTCTCCGACGAAGCCGTTCAGGCCCGGTAATCCAATGGAGGAGAACATGATGATGGCGAAGAGGGTAGCGAAGATCGGCATCACCGAGGAAAGACCGCCAAAGTCGGCAATCATTCGCGTATGGCGGCGGTCGTAGATCAGGCCAACGATAAGGAACAGGGCTCCGGTCGAGAGGCCATGATTGACCATCTGCAGGACCGAGCCCTGGATCCCCTGCATATTGAGGGCAAACATCCCCAACGTGACGAAACCCATGTGGCTCACCGAACTGAAGGCGATCAGGCGCTTCATGTCCTGCTGCACCAGGCAGACCATCGCTCCGTAAATGATGGCCACGATGCTCAAGGTCACCATGAAGGGGACGAAGTACCAGGTGGCTTCGGGGAACATGCCGAGGTTGAAGCGTACAAAGCCGTATCCCCCCATCTTCAGGAGGATCCCTGCGAGGATGACCGACCCCGCCGTGGGGGCCTCGGTGTGGGCATCGGGAAGCCAGGTGTGGAAGGGGAACATGGGGACCTTGATGGCAAAGGAGAGGAAGAAGGCGAGCCAGACCAGATTTTGGAAAGAGACGAGGCTCGGAGACCACGGGTAACTGACCTTCATCAGCTCCAGGATGTCGAAGGTGTACCGGCCGGTCTGGCTTCCGGCATGGAAGTAGACCGCCAGGATGCCGAGCAACATCACGACGCTGCCGAAGAGGGTGTATAGAAAGAACTTGATCGCCGCGTAGAGGCGGCGGGCCGGATGTCCCCAGATGCCAATGAGGAAATACATGGGGACCAACACGATCTCCCAGAAGACATAGAAGAGGAAGAAGTCCAGGGCGAGGAAGACCCCGATCATTCCGGTCTCCAGCAAGAGGAGAAAGATGTAGTACTCCTTCAGCCGGTCGGTAATCGAGTCCCACGAGCAGAGAACCGAGAGGGCGCTTAAAAGAGTGCTGAGGCAGACCAGCCAAAGGCTGATCCCGTCCACCCCCATGTAGTAACTCACCCCCATGGCCTCGATCCAGGAGGCCTTCTCGACCAGTTGCATCTCCCCGCTGCCAAAATCAAATAAGACGGGAAGCCACAGCGAGACGATGAAGGTGAGGACGGTGAAGAGGAGGCTCACGCCGCGGATAAGTCCTTCCCGCTCCCGGCGAATGAAGAGGAGAAGGAGAGCCGCCAGCAGGGGGAGGAATGTGATCAGGCTGAGCAGGGGAAAATTCAGAACGTTCATGGATCCTCGTCCTCCGGTTCCGGGATCACGGTCCAATGTGTAAGGTCGAACAATCTACCTGAGACATTGGACGTTCGATCCTATAAGACCATATATAAACTGACAATCAGAAAGATCCCCAAGGCCATGGCCATCAAATAATTCTGGACGACCCCAGTCTGCACGTACCGCCAGCTGGCACTACAGCCCTGAATGATGTCGGCGATCCTGTTCACCGCGCCGTCCACGATCTTGATGTCATTCCAGTCAGAGACGTTGCTCACCCGCATCGTCACGTCTGCCGTTCCATTCACCGCGCCGTCCACCACGTTTTCATCCACCTTCCAGAAGAGACGGCAGAACCGACGAAACCCGTCCACGAAAATGGCGTCGTACACCTCATCCACATAATACGCATGGCGCAGGAGCCGATACACCCGCTGAAACCGCGCCGCGAGCAGCTCCGGCACGTCGCGCCAGCGCAGGTAGAGGAGGGTGCCGGCCCCGATCCCGGCCCCG
>JBOHQS010000101.1:0-8234 GCA_050732295.1 Methylomirabilales bacterium (SeqCode) | reverse complement strand
ATATCGCCGTTGACCCCCGCATGCGACGCCAGGGGGTGGGCAAGACGCTCCTCCTCTCGGCCCTACGTGAAGCCGCTCGCGTCGGGGCGAAGGTGGCTATTCTTGAGGTTCGGGCGTCGAACCTGACGGCCCAGGCCCTTTATGGACGCTTCGGTTTCACCGTCGTGGGACGGAGACGCCGATACTATACCGGGCCGGCGGAAGACGCGCTTATCATGTGCCTCGATCACCTGGATGAAGCCGTGGCGGCTCGGTCGAGAGCCGAAATGGCTTGACAAGATCGAGGCTTTCGCCCTCTTATGGAGCGGACTTCCGTCCGGTGCGTGCCCTGTGATTGATGAGGAGGTCAACGTGAGGCGGTGCATTCTCCGGCTCTTCCCGTGGGCTCTTCTCTGCGCGGAGGCCTTCCTTCCCGGCTTCGGTTGGGCCCAGGAGAGTCCTTCCATCAAGATTGGGACCCTGTTTCAGATGGCCGGTTCAGGAGCGGAATACGGCAGACACGGATCTCAGGGGGCGAGGATGGCCGAGAAGGAGATCAACGAGCGGGGGGGAATCCTGGGGCGGAGGCTGGAGGTGCTCGTGGCCCACGAGGGCGTCCCCACGGTGGCGGTGGACAAGACCCTGACGTACATCCTCGAGGAGGGGGTGGACTTCCTCGTGGGCGTGGATTCGTCGAGCGTCGCCTCGGCGGTGAGCGCGGTGGCCAAGCAGCATCGGAAGATCATTCTCTTCACGCACGCCGCCGCCGACCAGTTGACCGGTCGGGCCTGTCACCGCTATGCCTTTCGGATCGTGCCCAACGCCATCATGGATGCCCGGGCGGCGGCGCTGGTCATGAAGGATAGGCCGGCCAAGCGATGGGTCGGTATCGGGGCTGGCTCCGAGTACGCCCGCGATGCCTGGGAGACCTTTCAGGCGGCGCTCAGAAAGGTCAGACCCGATGTCGAGTTTGTCGGGGAGTTTTGGCCCGGGCGCTTCACCGCCGATTACACGAGTGTCATTCAGGCCGTGATGGAAGCCAAGCCGGATGGGGTCTGGTCTATCCTGTGGGGACACGAGCTTGTTGCCTTCGTCAGGCAGGCCCTGCCCCTCGGCTTTTTTGAGCGGGTGAAGTTCTTTGTCAATCCCGGAGGGGCGTCGTTAGGGGTCCTGGGCCCGCTGGGGGATGAGATGCCGGCGGGGCTCTGGGTCTCGGCCGGTTACTGGTTCACCCATCCGGATTCCGTGGAGAACCGGGTCTTCGTGACGGCCTATCGTGCGCTCTACGGCGAGTACCCCGCGGATGTGGCCCTGGCCAGCTATTCCGCCGTCCATCTGCTGAAGCGGGCCATCGAAGAGGTGGGCTCTCTCGATACCGAGAGGATCGTCGAACGGTTGGAGGGCATCACCTACCGCGATCCGGAGGGCGTGAAGACGATCCGGAGGGAGGACCACCAGGTCGTGAAGGATGTGGTCTGGGGACGGACCACCAGATCGGCCCGGTACCCCTTCCGGATCCTGGACGACCTGGTCGTCATTCCCGGGGAGGAGCTAATCAGATCCGTGCAAGAGACCGGCTGCCGGACGGGACGGTGAGAGGAAGATTGCGGTGCGGGGGGGGTGATGATCGACAAGGAGTTCTTAGAGATCCTGGCCTGTCCTGCCTGCAGAGGTGAGGTCCGGCTCGATGAGCCGGGCCAGAGGATCATCTGTCAGGCGTGCGGTCGCCGCTATCCCATTCGGGATGGGATCCCCGTCATGCTCATCGACGAGGCAGAGATGCCCTCCCGGGAGGGAAAATGAGCGCGGCGGGCTCACCGTCTCCGAGGAGGGTGTGAGGCCGATGGATCGGCCGGGTGTGTTAGGCGTTGGGTGTCCGGTGGGAGGGGACCGCCTGCCGCAGGCACTCCACGTAGGCCAGGGGGAGCCGGATCGTGCCCAAGGAGATCCCCCCTTTGGCGAGCCCATGACAGTCAGAGCCCCCGGTGATGAGCAGACCGTGTTTCGTGGCCAGGCGGGTGAGGGTCACGACATCCTCGGTCGTGTGGGCAGGGTGCATGACCTCGACCCCCTGGAGGCCTGCCTCGATGAGACTGCCGAGGTTGGCCAGTCTGCTGCTCCCTGGGTGGGCCAGGACCGGGATCCCATTCGCTTGCCGGATGGCGGCGATGGCCTCAGGAGCAGTAAATCCCGTGCGCTCCACATACGCGGGCCGACCTTGCGCGAGGAAACGATCGAAGGCTTCATCCAGGGTGCCCACCGCCCTTCGCGCCACGAGCGCCCGGGCCACGTGGAGCCTCCCTACCGTTCCCTTCCCAGCGATCTGCAGGACCTCGTCTGCCGTCAGGGGAATGCCCTTGTGATCCAGACGGCGGAGGATCTCAGTGAGCCGATCCCGCCGCCCTCTCCCAAGGAAATCGAGCGTCCTCTGGAAGGCTGGGTCGTCCCAGCGGATGAAATAGCCCAGGATGTGCACCTCCTGATTGACGTCCTGCGCCGACAGCTCAACGCCCGGGATCACCTCCACCTTCATCTCGGTGCCGGCCTGGAGTGCCTCAGGGATCCCCGCGACAGTGTCGTGGTCGGTCAGGGCGATCGGGCTCACAGAGCGGCTGGCCGCCTCGGCGACGACCCGTCGGGGTGGAAAGCTTCCATCCGAGTAGGACGAGTGGAGGTGCAGATCTGCCCCCGCGGGTGGGGGAGGGCTCATGGAACAGTCTCCTTCGCCGGGGATCAAGGCACGTGCGTCCGGGTACCTCTTTCCCCACAGGACCATGATCATGCGTGCTGTTGTCCTCGACTATACGCACGCAGGGCTGCCGCCGTCAACGGCACGGGTGGCCTTTTTTGGCATGCCGCATGCACAAGCTGGCGTAGACAATCGCTCTAGAGGGTGTAATGCCTTCTCACGTCACCCCCCGGGGGAATCCAGATTTCGAGCCCGTCTTCGGCCCCGTGCTCGAGCAGATCGTGGGGCTCTTAGAAGCCGAGGCGGGAGTGCTCTGGGTCTGGGAGGAGACGGCCGCGGCCTACGTTCCTGCGCTCTGTCGCGGTCGGGGGAGTTGGGCGGCCCCCTGGAGCCCTTCCCATCCTGAGGGGATTGGCCGCGGAGATCTGGATCCGTCCCAAGAGACACTCCTCTTCGATGATCTCCCGCCCGACTCTCCGCTCCCGGCTGGCGAGCAAAAGATTCGCTCCTTCGCGAGCGTGCCGATTGCGGTGAGGGGGAGCGGAGCCGGATTTTTGGCTCTATACAGTCGGCGGCGAGGTCACTTTGCCCCTCGCGATCTTCGCTTTCTCCAGATGGTGGGGGAACTAATGGGTCGGACGATCGAACAGCTGGGCTCCGCAGGGGGCGCTCAGGCTGGCCCAACGCCGGAATCCATCGCCGAGTCTCGGCAGGTCGCGGACGTCAGCAGCATGCTGATCGACGCCATGGACGTGGGGATCCTGGTGCTCGATGCGGAGGGCCGGTGGTCGTTCGGCAACCGCCAGATCACTGAGATGCTGGGCTACGAGCCTTGGGAAGGCCCGGGCCGGTCGGGAGGCCCGGACCCGCATGCTCCTCCGGGGTTCCGCGCCAGCGATCTCGCCCGGCTGAAGCGACGGGACCGGGCGTGCGTCTTTGAGACTCGGCTGTTCCGAAAGGATGGGAGCACCTTCACTGCCTTAGTGAGCAGCACGCCGCGACGAGGGGCCAGCGGGGAATCTCTCGGGCCCATCGTCTTGGTGACCGACATCACCGAGCGCAAGCAGTGGGACCAGCAGGTCTTGCGCTCGGAGAAGCTGGCGGCCCTGGGGACCCTGGCAGCGGGAGTGGCCCACAATATTAACAACGTCCTTGCGGCTATCGTCGCCAGGACCGATCTGCTCCTGCGGCAGGTTCAGGACCGGGAGCTGAAGCGATGGCTGCACAGCATCCAGCAATCGGCCCTGGACGGGGCGAGCACCGTCCGCCGGCTTCAGGACTTTGCCCGGACCGGGGCACCCGAATCAATGGTCCCCGTGGACCTCAATGGGGTGATCACCGAGGTCCTGCAGTTTACGCAGGCCCGGTGGAAGGATGAGGCAGAGCTGAAGGGGACCAGGATCGATGTCGTCACGGAACTCGGCGACATCCCGCTCATCACGGGAAACCCCGCGGAGCTTCGGGAGGTCTTTACCAACGTCATCCTCAATGCGCTGGACGCCATGCCGGATGGCGGATGCGTCATCGTGCGGACCTGTGTCGAGCCGGGCCGCGATGACGGGCCATGGGTTGAGGCGGTCTTTGAGGACACCGGGGTGGGAATGAGCGAGGAGGTGCGCCAGAAGATCTTCGATCCGTTCTTCACCACCAAGGGGGTGAAGGGGACCGGGTTAGGCCTCAGTACCTCGTATGGAATCGTCGCCCGACACCGCGGCTCGATCTCGGTGGAGAGTGAGCTCGGACGGGGCAGTCGGTTTTGTGTCGCCTTTCCGGTCCCGGCAGAGCTGCCGCGAAGCCCGGAAGACCACGCGCGTCCGGTTGGGCGTCGGACGGGGCGCATCCTGGTGATCGACGACGAACCGCATCTCAGAGAGGTGATCACCAACCTCCTCAGGCTGGAGGGACATATGGCCGTGGGGGTGGGGTCCGGAATCGAAGGGGTCGAGGCCTTCCGGGTAGAGCCCTTCCAGGTGGTGATCACAGATCTGGGGATGCCGGACCTCACCGGGCTGGAGGTGGCCCGAAAGGTTCGGGAGCTCAACCCGGAGGTCAAACTCATCCTCTGCACTGGGTGGAATGCGGCCGTGAGTCAAACGGAGCAGGAGGCCGTGGGGATCGACCGGCTCCTCGAAAAACCCTTCCGGCTGGACAAGCTCCTCCGCCTGGTCCACGAGCTCCTGCGGACCGGTGCTCAGGCGGAGCCGCGGCGGCAACGCTAAGGGGGCGTGCGTGGGCGTCAACGAGCCGGCGATCCTGATCGTGGATGATGAGGAGCAGAACCGGATGCTCCTGGAGGCCCTCCTGGGCTCACAAGGGTACCGGGTGGTGACCGCGGCCGATGGGGCGCAAGGCTTCGCGGCCGTCAAGACCGATCCTCCGGACCTGATCCTGCTTGACGTCATGATGCCCGGACAGGATGGATTCGAAGTATGCCGGCTTCTGAAGGCAGACCCGGCGACCTGGTTCATCCCGGTGGTGTTGGTCACCGCCCTGAGCGAGCGGGAGGATCGGATCCGTGGGATCGAGGCGGGGGCGGACGACTTTCTGTCCAAGCCGATTCACCGGTGGGAGCTCCTGACGCGGACCAAATCGTTGCTGCGGATCAAGAGTCTGCGCGATGATCTGCAGATGAGCTATGAGCAGCTCCAGAGGCTGGAAGAGCTCCGGGACCGACTCATTCATCTCCTGATCCACGACCTCAAGGGGCCGCTGACCTCCCTGCTCCTCGGGGCGGACCTGTTGATATCCCATGAGGGGGAGCCGGTGGTGGAGGAGAAACATTGGGAGCTTCTTCGCCGGATGCGGCAGCAGGTGGAGTATCTCACCGATATGGTGCAGAGCCTCTTGGATATCGCCCGGATGGAGGAGGGAAAGCTCCCCCTCCGACCGGAGGCGCTTGCGGTGGGAGAACTCGTGGGAAATGCCGCGGCTGAGCTTGGGGTTCCGTATGCCAGCAAGGGCGTGTCCCTACGAACTCAGGTCCCCTCCGGCCTCTCGCCGGTCCATGGTGATCGCGATCTCCTCAAGCGGGTTCTCCTGAATCTGCTCAAGAATGCTCTGGATCACACCCCTGTGGATGGCCAGGTGACGGTCGGAGTCCAGCCGGAGAATGCGGAATCGCTGACGATATGGGTTCAAGACACGGGGGCAGGAATCCCGCAGGCCTTCCACGAGAAGATCTTCGAGAAATTCGGCCAGGTCGAGCTTCGCGAGGCGCACGGGCGGCGGGGGACCGGTCTGGGTCTCACCTTCTGCAGGCTGGCGGTCGAGGCCCACGGGGGGCGCATCTGGGTGGAGAGTGCAGAAGGCAAGGGGAGTCGCTTTGCCTTCACGGTTCCTTCTGTGCGCGCCGAGATGCCTGACGCGGCGGGAGGCGGCCGATGACGCAGAAGGCGGCGCGGATTTTGATCGTGGATGATGATGTGTCTGTCGCCCTGATGATCCGAGAAGCCCTCGAGGGTGAAGGACACCACGTCACCACGTTCCATACGGGCCAAGACGGGATTCGGGTCTTTACCCGGGAGCGATTCGATCTGGTCATGCAGGATGTGAACCTTCCCGGGGGTGTCTCGGGGTACGGCGCCTGTCAGACCTACAAGTCGATTCGGGATGCGACGGCGGTCATTATGATGACCGGGGAGTTCACGAGCGATCAGGATGAGGCCCTGGCCCGCCGGTTGGGGGCCGACGGTTTTCTGAGAAAACCCTTCACGCGAGAGCAGCTCCTCCGGGCGGTAGGCGAGGGGCTCAAGGGCCGGGCGGAGTGGCTCGGGGATCGGCCGGTCTTTGTCTGTCGGGTGTGCGGTGTCCGCTTTACCGTCCGGGATGCGATTTCCCACGTGGAGAGTTTCCCGGTCTACTGTCCCAATTGCGGCCAGGTGACCCAGGTCAAGCCAGAGGAACTCGCCTGGGAAACCGCCGAGGAGCGCCGGGGCCCCGAGGGGTCCGAGGCGCGGCGCATCCTGGTGGTGGAGGATGATGAGCTCTTTCGCCGGTTCCTTACGGATCTCTTGACGAGGGCCGGCCATGTGGTCCTCGGAGCGAAGAACGGTAAGGAAGGTCTCCAGTTCTGTCAGCAGTGGAAGCCAGAGCTGGTGGTTGCGGACCTGCTCCTCCCCGAGGTGGACGGGATCACGATGTGCCGGCAGATCCGGGAAAGCCCTCGGACGGCGCAGATTCCTATTATGGTCCTCACCGCCTTCCAAAGTGACGCCTCCAGGGAGGAGACGCGGAAGATGGGAGCCACCTACCTCACGAAACCCATCGAGCCCGGGAATTTCCTGGACGCTGTGGCCCGGATGGTTCGTCACTGATCCTTCCGTCCCATCAGTTCTCCGCTGTCAGCAGACTTCGGCGAGCTCAGTCGAGCCGTCAGCTGTCAGCAACGAGACGGGAGACCGGAGACAGGAGACCCGACGCCCTAGTCTCAAAACTCAAGTCTCCAGTCCCTAGTCCAGCCGCTGATAGCCGACTGCGGACGGCTGCGACCGGAAAAGGGGTTGACGGGCTCGTTTTCCCCTAGGGATAATAGGCGAGGTGTTGGAGGGGGGGGAAGCACAGTCACAATGAATGAGCGGATCCGCGTGCGGTTTGCCCCGTCGCCCAGCGGCCATCTTCACGTGGGGGGGGCCAGGACGGCCCTGTACAACTGGCTCTTCGCCCGACATCACGGCGGGGTTTTTCTCCTGCGGATCGAGGACACTGATGTCGACCGCTCGACGGAAGAGTCAGTCGAGGCGATCGTGGAAAGCCTGAAGTGGCTTGGGCTGAATTGGGACGAGGCGCCCTATCGCCAGGTGGAGCGGCTCTCGATCTATCGAAAGTATGCCGAGCAGCTCCTCAAGGCAGGCAGGGCCTATCGATGCGTCTGTACCCCCGAGGAGCTCGAGGAGCGCCGCAGAGCGACCCTCGCGGCGGGGCGCTCCCCTCACTATGATGGCCGATGTCGGGATCGGCGGGTGGAGCCGGGAAGACCCTGGTCGCTTCGCCTCCGGGTGCGAGATTCCGGGGTGACCGTCGTTGACGACCTCATCCACGGAGAGGTCCGCTTTGACAATGCCGAACTGGATGATTTCATCCTGATGCGATCGGACGGCATGCCGACGTATAACTTTGCCGTCGTCGTCGATGACGGCTTGCTGCAGATCACTCACGTGATCCGGGGGGATGATCATCTATCCAACACCCCGAAACAGACTCAGGTCTACCACGCCCTGGAGCTTCCCGTGCCCCGATTTGCCCACGTCCCTATGATCCTCGGCCCAGACCGCACGCGCCTGTCCAAACGCCACGGGGCGACCTCGGTGCTGGCGTATCGGGACCTGGGGTATCTCCCCCAGGCGATGGTGAATTATCTCGTCCGTCTGGGCTGGTCTCACGGAGATCAGGAGATCTTCAGTCGGGAGGAGCTTATTCGCTATTTCGATATCGGGCAGGTGGGCCATGCCCCGGCCATCTTCGATCAGGCCAAGCTCGACTGGCTGAACGCCCATTACCTGCGGGAAGCGGATCCGAAGTGGCTGGCGGACCTCCTCCTCCCATTCTATGAGCAGGCGGGGATCCCTCC
>JBOHQS010000100.1:0-8259 GCA_050732295.1 Methylomirabilales bacterium (SeqCode) | reverse complement strand
ATCTGGGCGGCAAAGGCGGAGGCAAGAAAGCGGAAGCGATGCGATCCTGGCAGGAAGTGACGGGCCACGTGAAGAAAGTTCTGAAAACTGCGCTGCAGGCGGTATCGATCGAACCTGCGGGGCTTCCGGCGTTCCCGCTGCGAGGTCACCACCGCCTCCTTCTCGAGCCATTGGAGGAGGGCGAGGACCTCCGGAGGCTGCTCCCCTAGGGCCCGGGCTAGTTCGCCGACGGTGCGTCCTTCCTGGGCGAGCAGCTCGAGGAGGGTCCGCTCCCGGGCGCCGAGATCGAGCAGGCGCTTGTCGCGCAGGGCGGCATCTAGGCCCTTGATCTCCTGGCAGACGGGACGGGGTGCCGCCCCCCCCAACCCTTCGAGGACGCAAAAGGCTTTCGGCCGGCGATTGACCAGCAGTGTCTGGATCCAGTAAAGTTTTCCGCCCAACAGGGCGATGGACCGGGAGCCGGGAGGGTAGGTGGATGAAGCGGAAACCTCTGCGTCCACCGCCTTCAGATCCAGCAGGCGGTGGGATTGGGCCAGGCGTGCAACAATGGCATCAGGGCCGAGGAGCTGAAAGGCTTGCTGCACCTCGGACTCCAGGGTCTGATACCAGGCGAAGACCTTGGGACTGAAAGGGGTGCAGGAAAGGAACAGCCCGCGTAGTCTCCTGTTCCTTCTTCGTTCTCGGCGGTATCGGCGGAAGAAGCTCTTGACCTCGTCGGCCGTCACCTCCCGGGAGAACGCGCGGCATACGCCAAGGGCCGGAGTGGCGTCCTTTCGGTACCTTGCCGCGATGTCGATGAGGGGGCCTGCGCCGGTCACCTTGAGCCGCGTGCGGAACTGGGAAAGGCCGCACGAGTCCAGGACCTGACGCACAAAGCGTTCAAGGGCCTGCCCCCTCTCATGTCGCGAGGGGGCCAAGACCTTAATCCATGTCACACGTGATCCTCTTAAAAGGCCCTGAGGCCGTCACTTATTCTTCGCCTGCCCACAAAGGATGGAGGACAATATTTAATATTCTCCTTTAGAATACGGTGCTAACTTATTAAATAATAGGATGTTGGCCACATCCAGCGCTTCCCACGCTAAATCTTTAGCCATGTTACGTAGCATACCGTCAAGGGGCGGGTCAAGAAAAAGTTTACATGGGGGTGCGGACCTCTGTAAATTCAACAGAATGCATTGGGACGCCCTTCCCTGGATGCTGTCTCTCATTCCCTGAACCCATTATCCCGACCCTTGATTGTGAAATCTCGCCTGTGTATGCTTCTGTCGACGAAGCGTGAGTGGAACTGACCGGACTGGGGGGATATTCTTTACTATCTGGATCGACCCAATCCGGTGCCACTACTGGCCCCTGACGAAGTCTCTGCCGCTCTCCGCTCCGATGGTCAGGTCTTCGGTCTCATGACGAAAGATCAGTACGACGAGCTTGTGCGAAGAGGGAACCCCCCGCTTGTGCGCCTTCCAGAGTACTCGTACAGATGGTGGCAGACCGAGGGCGAGGGGCAATTGACAGTTCTGACCCGCCGTGCTAGCGTACTCACGACCTAAAATCTCACGCCCATCAGAGTTGTTCGGGGGGTTTTGCAATGCAGGTCCAGGTCAGGTTATTCGCGGCGGCCCGGGAGATTGTCGGACGGGGAGAAGTGTCCGTGGAGCTCGGGGAGGGGGACACGGTTGGGGATCTGATGGAGCATTTTTTCGCTCGATATCCTGAGCTCAAGGCGATCGCTGGGTCGCTGCTCGTCGCGGTCAACCGGGAATTTGCGGCACGGACCGCCAGGCTGCAGGACGGGGATGAGGTGGGTGTCATCCCCCCCGTCAGCGGAGGCGGCGGTGTTTGAGGTGACCGATAGCCCCCTGTCGGTCGAGAGGGCCGTTGCGGCGGTCACCATGAAGACGTGCGGGGCGGTAGCGACCTTTGTCGGCGTTGTTCGGGAGTTTTCCCGCGGACGGCAGATCTCTTATCTGGAGTATGAGGCATACCCGGAGATGGCCCTTGCCACGATGCGACAGATCGAGGGGGAGATTCGGGAGAAGTGGGAGATCGAGCAGATCGCCATTCATCATCGGGTAGGCCGGCTGGGAATCGGCGAGGCCAGCGTCGTTATCGCCGTCTCTGCCGCACATCGCCAGCCGGCCCTGGAGACGTGCGCGTACGCCATTGAGCGCCTCAAGCAGATCGTTCCCATCTGGAAGAAAGAGGTCTCACGCGACGGGTCATTTTGGGTCGGCATGGGCTCCTGAGGGGTTCACGGTTCATAGGGTTTGTAGGGTTCATTGGGTTCGTCCCAGCAGTGCTTCACCAGTCACCAGCCATCAATCATCACTACTCACCAGTTCTCGATCTCATGTCTCCTGTCTGATGTCTGCGGTCAGAGGTCTGTGAAATGTCGCGCCGGGTGAGCTTTGGGATCGAGACGTTGGACCAGATGCTGGGCGGGGGGCTCCTCCCGGGGACCTTAACCGTTGTCTACGGGGCGACGGGCGTCGGGAAAACCCATTTGGGTCTCACGTTTGCCTTTCACGGAGAGCGGTACGAGGGGGCACGGGGGCTCATCTTTGACATGACGGCTCGGGGAGACTCCCAACGCCACGACGAGTACGCGAAGCGACTCTTTGGCTGGGAGCTCGAGGCGTGGAACCACACCGTCTGGCCGGGCCAACCGGACCCCTTCCCCCCTCCCTTGGCCCTGGAGCGCATGAGGTACTGCCACCAATTTGACTATGGGGGACGCCTGGAGGAGTATCAGGTGCACAAGCCCGAAGGCCGGGAATTTCGCCGGACCTGGCTGGCGGCCTACGCCCAACGGTGGAAGGCGGTGATCCCCTTTTTCTACTTCCAATTCGCCGCGGGAGCGAGACGCGTGGTGGTGGACGGCGTGGATCCCACCCAAGTCCCCCTCGAATCCGTGCAACTGCACACCTTTAACGAGCTCTACCGGAAAATTATCCACCAGGACGGAGAGGTCCTGGGCATGGAGATCCTCATCCCCGTCTGGCGTCATCGCGACTTTATCGAGCAGCATCGCTACAACCACCGGGAAGTGGCGACCCTCCTCCTGGTCACCACCCAGGAGACTCTCCTTCCCGACCTCATCGCGCGAAAGGTGGAAGAGGGGGACGTTGGGGCTTGGGCCAATACCATTCTCGTGATGGGAAAGCAGATCAAGGGTGGGGAGGTCGGACGAGGGCTGTATGTGGGAAAGCACCGGGGGAGTGCCTGTAGCTCCGATATTGCCGAGTATGTCATTACCGAGCAAGGTCTGGTCTTTCCCTAAGGGGTGAAGGAAGCAGAGGCTCGGTCTGAGCTGGCAGTCGGGTTTCGCCCATGACCGAGGCGACGATGTACGCAGGGCGCGCGCGCGCCTCGTCATAAGTGCGGCCGAGGTATTCGCCGAGGATTCCAAGCGACATCAGCTGCACGCCCCCGAGAAATAGGAGGACAACCATCAGGGCCGTCCCGCCGGAAACTGGAACACCCCGAACCAGCTTGATTGCGACCAAGGTCAGGGCAAGGATTGTGGCCACGGCTACTACTCCAAGTCCGAGGAGTGAAGCGAGCCGCAGTGGACGGTATGAGGTCGTAAAGAGTCCGTCAAGGGCCAAGCGCAGAAGTCGGCGAAAGGTATATTTCGGCTCCCCAGCGTAGCGAGCACCACGCGGAACCCCCACCCCGACTTGTCGGAAGCCCACCCAGCTTCGCATGCTTCGGACGAACCGAGGCCGTTCCGGCATCGAGGTCAACACATCGACCACCCTGCGGTCCATCAGCGAAAAGTCACCGCTGTCTAGCGGAATGTCGATCTCGCTGATGGCGCTCAGGGTCCGGTAGAACGCCTTATATGCGAGCCGCTTGAACCAGGGTTCTTGCCTGGTTGCCCGAACGGCGTAAACCACTTCATATCCGTCGTGCCACCTTTTCAGGAAATCCTCGATGACTTCTGGAGCATCCTGCAGGTCGCCATCCATGACGACGACGGCATCCCCGCCGGCCGCGCGCAGGCCCGCCCAAATTGCCGCCTGATGACCAAAATTGCGAGAGAGATGGACGGACTTAATCCTCTCGTCCTGCTCGAAGAGCTCTCGCAAGGCTTCAAACGTCCCGTCGGTGCTTCCATCGTTGACAAATATGATTTCAAAGTCGACAGAGGGCTCCAAAACATTTCGCAATCGCCTCACGAGTTCCGGAATGTTCTGCTCCTCATTGAAAACCGGAACGACGACCGACACGTTCACGTGAATCCCCACCTCCCCTATGGCTCGATCCGAACTCCACGTTTTCTCGAGTACCGCACGAGCGATGAAAGAGGCGCATCAAGATCGTCCAGGCAGGTCCCGAACTAGGGGAGAGCAGCCGCCTTCTCCCGGAGCAGTTTTAAGGTCTCCGCCAGTTGCTTCTGCTGTTCGTCGTACCCTGCGAAGTTTCCCTGCCTTAACAGCTCCTGCGCTTTTTGGAACTGCTCCATGGCCCTGTTCGCCAACTCGCGGATGGAGGAGGGGATGCGCGGCGTCGGCGACGGACCCGGAGTCGCAAGCAGGGGTGTCTTGCTGAAGACCCTCGCGAGCGCTCGGTCGAGCGTCTCCTCCATGGCGATCTGGTTTCCGTACGCGACGATCACCCGTTTCAGCTCAGGCAGCGATTGCTGCTCGGCGGCCAGATAGAGCGGCTGGACGTACAGGAGGGAGGTCTCGATGGGAATGACCAGTAACGGGCCATAGATCACCTGCGACCCCCGCTGTCCCCACAGGGAGAGCTGCTGAGAGATGAAGGCATCCTGGTTGAGTCGCGCCTCGATCTGTCGCGGTCCGTAGACCAGTTTCTGTTTGGGCATGGTATAGACGATCAGCGTGCCGTAATGGGGCGGGTCGCTCCGGGCCGCCATCCAGGCCGACATGTTATCCTTCCGGGCCGGGGTGAAGGGGATCAGGAGGATGAACTCCTCGGTCTTTCCCCCGGGAAGCTTCATGATGGTGTAGTAAGGCTCCATGGGGACGTCCTTCTCTCCCTGCCGCCGGGGGACGCTCCAGACATCTTCCTTGTTGTAAAAGACCTGGGGGCTCTTCATGTGGTACGTGGCGTACTTCTGCGCCTGGATCGCGAAGAAGGTCTCGGGATAGCGGATGTGGGCCTTGAGATCTAGCGGCATGGCCTCCAGCGGCTGAAAGAGCCCGGGGAAGATCTTGCCGTAGGTCTGGATGAGGGGATCGTTCGGGTCGCTGACATAAAAGCTCAGGGATCCGTGGTAGGCGTCGACCACCACCTTGACCGAATTGCGGACGTAGTTTCCCACCTGGCGAGTCGGCTCTGAGTAGGGGTACCGGTCGCTTGTGGTGTAGGCGTCGAGGATCCAGAAGAGTCGTCCATCCTGCGCGATGACGAGATAGGGGTCTGGCTCGTAGCGGAGGAACGGGGCGACCTTCCGGACCCGTTCGCCGACACGCCGGTACAACATCACCCGGCTCTCCGGGACGATCTCCTGGGAAAAGAGGATGCGGATGTCCCGGAAGCGGAGGGCGAAGAGGGCCTTCCGGAAGAAGGATCCGACAGGCACCCCGCCTTTCCCCTGATACGTGGTGTAGACATTCTCCCCTCCTGCCGGATAGTCCAGCTCCTTACTCCCGGTGTTTACGAAGATGTACTCGTTACCCAATTCGCCGTAATAGATCTCCGGGCGGCTGATCCGGAGCGGAACGTCTGAAACCGGCGGGATATCCTTGATATAGAGGACCGGGAGTCCCTCCGGGCTCACGCGGTTGACGGGGGCCAGGACCGCCCCATACCCGTGGGTGAAGGTCAGATGCTCATTGATCCAGATCCCCCGGCTGGGCAAATGATCGGTGGAGAGCTCCCGGGGAGACAGCATCACCTGCTCGGTGCGCCCGTTGAGCCGGTAGCGATCGACGTCCACATCGACGAATTTGTAGTACGTGCGGATCTCCTGAAGCTGGGCGAAGGTGGCGAGGAGCGGCCGAGGGTCCCACAGGCGGATGTTACTGATGGTCAATTCGTTTTTCCGGAGATCGGCAAGACTCAAATTCTCGTCGGCCGGAAACTCGACCTCCTCGATCCGATCGAGGCCATACGCGGCCAGGGTGAAACGGATGTTCTGGACGATATACGGGCTCTCCAGATCCAGTTCGTTGGGGGCGACCCGAAAGCGTTGCAGGAGGCTCGGGTAGACTATCTGGCCGATGACGGCGACCCCGATCAGGGTGGCGAGGCCGAGAATGAGCAGCGTCAGGCGCTGCCGCCAAATGTGGGCCACGGCGAGGGCCCCACAGAGGACCGCCAGGACGGTCAGCACTCTGAGGGCGGGCAGGGTGGCGAACTGGTCGGCATAGCTGGCGCCGAAGACCACTCCGCGGGGAGAGATGAGCAGATCGTAGGTGCTTAGGTGATACCCCCAGGCCTTCAGGAAGAGGAGGGCGCCGATCAGGCAGAGGAGGTGGATGCGAGCCCAGCGGCTGAAGCGGAGACCCTGGCCGGTGATCTGGATGCCTCGATAGGGGATGTACGCGAGGGCGGCCAAAAAGATGCTAAGGACCAGGACGGTCATCAGCGATTGATAGACGACGTTCAGGAACGGCAGACGGAAGATGTAGAAGCTCAGGTCGTTGTGGAACAGGGGATCTTGCACCTGAAAGGGAGTGGGGTGGAGGAAGCGGAGAACTGCCCCCCATTGGTCGATGGCCTGCAGGGCTGCCAGGAGACTGAAGGCGCCGGTCACGGGGAGGAGGAACCGCTTGGTGTACCGCTCGAGGATGAAGCGGCCGGGCAGTCCCAGGTGATCCTCAAGCTCTATGAGGACGTCGGTGGCTGGGGAGCGGTGGACCAGGAAGAGGTTCAGGGAGAGGATGGTGAAGCAGATCCCCCCAAAGAGGAGGGCCAGGAGCCCTTGAGTGAGGAGGATCGTGCGCAAGACGGACGAGAATCCGACCGCCTCGAACCAGAGCCAGTCGATGTAGAGGGGAATCGACTGGTTCGCCACCACGACGAGCGCAATGAGGAGGAGAATCAGAATCCACCGGGAACGGCGGCGTCCCGATCGGGTCGTCATCCCAGGGCGTTTGGCGAGGCGAAAGATATCCCGCATCCGTCGATCTCCCCGTGTCCACCCTACGGTATGCCGAAAGTTCCCCCCCGTCAACCCTCTCAGGCTTGGATTCTCCGCACGAACCGCCCCGGGAGAAGGTCTGGAAGGAAAGCCTGAGTCGCTCCGAGGGAGGGGAGAGGTTCCGTTCGCGGGGAGAAATCAGGTCCAAATACACCGGCCCGTCGGCGCGGCGCTACTGCCCTGGCGCCAAGGGTATCGCGCCAGCAGGCCGACAAACAGCAGCGCCATCACCGGATGCCAAAAGAGCGCGAAATAGTTGCCGAACAGCGGTCGCAGCACGTTGGGCAGCAACCCCATCGAGAGCGCCATGAAGACAACCGCCCAGCCCAGCGGCCGGGCCGTGACCGTTGCCAAAAGGCACGTTGCCCAAAATGCCAGGGAGGGTGCCAGGATGACGTAGCTATTCTCTTCGTTCATCGGATTAAACAACATGAGGTACGAAGCCGTGAGCGCGTGCAGCCACATTGCTTGGGCCGGTTCACGCAGCCGCCGGGATCCCAGCCACCACAGCGCGAGGGTTGCGGCGCCCGCCAGCACACGGACGACGATGGAGGGACGCGACGGCAGTTCCGTGCCGAAGGTCCGCAGGATGCCGTTGATATCGGCAAAACGACGGGCGGTCACGTCGGAACAGGCGCGAAGGTTGTCCAGAAACTCCCGGTGCTGCGCCAGCACGTATTCCGGACTGGGAAGCACAAAGGGGAAAACCGCCAAAACAAGTGCGGCCAGCGCCAGTCGCCATCGCAACGCCGGGTAAACAAACGGGGCGAGCAGTACCAGGACTGCGCCGATCGGTTTCATAACGACGGCCAGCACGGCCAGCACGGTTGCCGTCCACCACTGCTGGCGGGGCAGGCATGCGACAGCGTGGAGTGTGAGAGCAGAAAAGAGAGCGTTGGCCTGGCCATTGCGCAGCGCGGGCAGGCTTAGCGGTAGCGCCAGCACTGATGCCCACAGGAACACGCGGGGCGCCTCGGAGCCAAACTGCAGGCGCACCGCGCGCCACAATCCCGTGGCCAGCAAGGCGGCAGCGCCCAGCCGCCACAGCACATCGCCCCAGGGCCGGGGCAGCGCATGAAACGGCGTGAACATGATCGCGAACTCGGGCAGGTAGTTAAAATCCGAGGGTCCTGTGTAGAGTC
>JBOHQS010000099.1:0-8446 GCA_050732295.1 Methylomirabilales bacterium (SeqCode) | reverse complement strand
GACTTGGTGGAGAAGATCGCTGCGACGGTCAATCTGACGAAAAAGGAGACCGAGGTCGTCATTGATACTATCTTCGAAGGCATCGCTAAGGCGCTGGCATCGAACCAGGATGGCAAGGTTGAACTTCGGGGCTTCGGGAGCTTTCGGGTCCGCCGCCGCGGGGGCCGCCAGGGTCGGAATCCCCAGAGTGGTGCGACAGTCAATGTCCCTCCCAAAAAGGTTCCCTACTTCAAGCCGGGAAAGGAGCTGAAGGCCCTCATCGACAGGTAATCCTTCTGCACGTGGGAAGGCCCTTCCGCTCAGACCTGTCCGGTCGGCCGTCAGTTCATGGGCAACGTGAGGCGCCCCGGGAAAAAAGATACTCAACTGCCTCGCTTTATCGAAGGAAGGGCCGAAGAGGTCCAGGAACTCTTCGGGGTTCCGGTCCCTATACTGCCGGAAGGTCCCGAGACTACAGGAGACCAACCCGCCTTCCTCGTCCAGCTCCATCCCGGTCTTCAACCCGCGTTCCTGAACTTCCTGGGAACGATCTGCCGTTCCCTAACCGAGAGCGTCGGAGAGCCCCGGGAGTCTCAACAGACCGAGTGGGCTTATTTCCAACTCCTGCTCCAGATCACCAAGAATATCATCGAAAACGAGCGGCGCTCTGGACTCCTGAACCTCTTCTGGCTGGCCCATTCCAAGGAGGTCGCGGCCACTGTCCACGAGTACTTCAACCGGGAAGGGATCCCGACGTATCTCAAGTACCAGATGCACCCGCTGGTACGCGGTTTCTACCGTCTCCTCCAACGATCAACCTGGCACCATTTCTCCAGCAGCGCCGCTCAAACCCTGGAGTACAACCTCGGGATCCCGTTCAACCATCGCCTGATGGAAAGCCTGTTCGAAGATCAACTCCCCCTCACCGAGCTCGACATGCCCCGCGTGAACCTCGAAGGGGTGCTGATCCCGCAAAACCGGCGGTTCCGTCTCAGCGGGGAGGAGTTCAGAGAGCTGGCGAATATCCTGCGTGACCGAATTCACCAGGGGGTCATGAGGCAAGAGTACCCGCTGCTTGATCTGGTGAAGGCCCATCTGCCGACCCTGGACCCGTCTGCATATGATCAGGAGGCAACCCGAGTCAAGATGATGTTTCACCCGACCATCGTGACGTATCTCCTTACGGACTACGACGAGACCCACGGGCGGCTCACCGCCTCATCCACCCTCAAGGCGGCTCGGGACCGCCGTGGCGGATGGCAGCATCTCTTCCGGGATTACCTCGATTTTGTCCAGGCTGTGCGGCGCTCTGAAGTTATCCACCGGCTCCGGAGTGAGATCGCCCTGATTCCTGCGGGGTTCGTCGAAATCGATCTCAAGAAGTACTTCGCCGAGGGGCGGCTGTTTCAGTTTTCCGAAGCCACCGAGATCGTCCAGAGTGCGCGAAAGGTGACGATCCTCTTTGCGGACCTTCGGGGTTTTACCGCGGCCTCGGAGGGTGGGATCTCTGAGGTTGAACTCTCGCACTCCCTGTATCCTGTCTTCGACCCGGTGGCCGGCATCGTCAGGCGGTTCAAGGGGCAAATTGACAAATTCACCGGTGATGGGGTGATGATCACTTTCGGCACCGCCCAGGCCACCCCTGAGGACGAAATGAACGCCCTCCGAACCGCGATTGCCATCCAAGGGGTGGTCAAGGACCTCCAGGCGCAGGGACGGATGTCGTACCGCATGGGAATCAGCCTTCATACGGGTCGTGCCCAGATCAGTCGCTTTATCCGCGACGAAAAGTCGGTCGATACCACGGTCATCGGCCGCCATGTCAATATCGCCAGCCGTGTCACGGGCTCTGGGAGCCGCCCCTGGGAACTGGAGGACGAGACCACACCCCAGCGCGGAAATGTGGATCAAGACGTCTGGATCGATCGGGAAGGGGTCCTGTACAACTGGGGAATTGCAGCGACTCAAGAGCATGTGGAGGTACTTCGGCGGAGTGTCCCCTGGCAGGTGGAGGAAGGGAAGAGCGGCACCCGATATACGTACTTCGACCCGGAACTCCAAAAAAAGATCTTGATCGCGTATGTGGGGGATGCTAAGTTGAAGGGTGTCGGGCGGGCGCAGCCCATCTATCGGGTGATCACCGCTTGACGGTCCGCGAAGGCGGATGGTACGATGAAACTTACCTTATGGGCCCCGTGGAGGATGCAGTACATCGTGGGACCGAGGTCCGACGGATGTATCCTCTGTGAGAAGGCGAACGGCAAGGAAGACACCAAGAATCTAATTCTGGCCAGGGGGTCTTTCACATACGTCCTCATGAACATTTACCCGTACAACTGTGGTCATCTGATGATCGCTCCGTACCGCCATCTCGAGTCCCTGGAGAAGCTTTCGGTCGAGGAAAAGGGGGAGATGGTTGCTTGGGCATCGAAGAGCGAGCGCATCCTCCGAGATGTCTTCCACGCCGAGGGCTTCAACATCGGGATAAACGTGGGAAAGGTGGCGGGGGCGGGGATCGATGACCATCTGCATATGCATGTGGTTCCCCGCTGGAACGGGGACACGAACTTCATGCCGGTCCTGGGCGAAACCAAGGTGATACCGGAACACCTGGAGGAGACGTACGCCAGGCTCCTGCCCTATTATGGGGCACCCTGAGGGAAGAGGAGAAGAGCAATGCTGATCCGGATGACCGTCCGGGGGATCGCCCTTGATCCGATTACCAATATGCCCATCGTCATTCTCAAGGACGTAGAGGAGAAGCGGGCGCTCCCCATCTGGGTGGGAATCTTTGAGGCAAACGCTATTGCCCTCGAGCTCGAGAAGATCGCGACGCCGCGGCCCATGACCCATGACCTGATCAAGAACATTCTCGACGGGCTGGGGGCCACTGTGCAGCAGATCGTGGTCAATGACCTCAAGGACAACACCTTCTTCGCCGTGATCGAAGTCAACTATAACGGGAATATGGTGAGTATCGACTCCCGGCCTTCGGATGCCATTGCATTAGCGCTGCGAGTGAATGCGCCGATTTTCGTGACGGAGAAGGTGGTGAGCAAGGCCAAGAGCATGGACATCGCCGATGAAAAGGAAGAGACGGATCGCTGGAAAGAGTGGTTGGAGAATCTCAAACCCGAGGATTTTGGCAAGTACAAGATGTAGCTCGTTCCCAAGCTATACTACTTTGACGGCCGCGGAATCCGCGGCCTTTATTTTTTCAACTCAGCTAATGGCCTTGCAGGGGAGGGCTTTTCAGCGCTTTTCTAGGGTTTCCGAAGCTTTGTAGTAGGTCAATGTTATGTAAATTGCGTAAGCAGTTTACATAATATCCCTTATGCGACGTCATATAACCTACCGCTCAACCACCCCCATCAACTCCTCGGACCGGCGACCCCACGAAGTCCCGCCGTATTCCTCCGCGATACCGCGATAGACTTCAACAGCCTCGGGCCGGCGATCAAGGTGACTCAGCGAGCGGGCGAGCCCCATGAGGGCTTCAATGCTGAGACTGGAATCCTTGTACCGTTCTCCCAGTGTTCGAAAGATGGCAGCGGCATCCTCATAGCGTGCCTGAGCCTCTAGCGTGTAGCCCTTTCCGACGCCGGCCAGGATCACCCACGACCCCGTAGGATACTGCGCGAGGTACTCCTGATAGGCCTGCAGCGCGTTTTCGTACTGCGCTCTCTGATAAAAGATGTTCCCCAACTGGAGCAACGACTGCTCCGCCGCCTTCGACGAAGCGTACTCCTTCCGGATCTGGAAAAGTACCGCTTGCGCTTCTTCCAGCCGCCCGCTCCGTGCGTCTGAAGCCTTTCGTCCCTCCCCTTCCTTGGACAACTCTTCCAGACCGGCAAGTGCCTTCGTCAGAAGCACCTGAGCAGCCTCTTCCTGCCTCGTCCTCCAGGTGTGATACCCCCACCATCCTAGGACGGCCGATAAGACTGCCAACGCCCCAAGTCCAAGCGGCAGCCGTCGTTCATACATCCGTAGCACCACATCCCGGGCTGTCACTCCACTCGCTGTTCTGGCGCCCCATTTGGGTGGCATACAACCCTCACGCTTACGTTGATGTGAGGCCTGGCAGGCCCCCGAACTCGCCGGACGGATGACCTGCCCCGATGCTCCGGATCGATCTTTCTCTTGTAGCACCTCAGGCTACTTGCGGGCAACTCCAAAGTCGGCTCGGACCGACGCCAAGACATCCTTTCCCATTTGTGGGTGTCACTGTCATTTCGGGGCGATTCGTATACCTAAACTTCCCCTTTATAGGATTGACTTCAAATATAGATTATTCTTGAAGACGTTTGTGGCTGATTTGGACGCACTGGTCGGGTGGGCGCCGTTCCGGGGACAGAGGGGCCAGAGGGGATTGGCACATAGCTGGTGGGCCTGGCAGGACTCGAACCTGCGGCACGAGGTTTAGGAAACCTCTGCTCTATCCGCCTGAGCTACAGGCCCCTCACGGGTCGAGCACACCATCGCTCTGCTGCCCATTCTAGGCGATTGTAGCCCCTCCCGCAAGAGACAGAGTTCAGCCTACTGCGGTCCTACCTCCGGTTGCACGGCGGGCGCAGAGGGAGGAGCGTCGGCAGGGACGTCGCCGATGAAGGTGAGCGATTCCTCCCCCTTCAGGTGGTGGGGGCTCACGGCCCAGTTTCCCCGGCAGCTCAAGCTGAGCACCTCGTGCGTCGCTTTAGGGCCAACGAAGAGACTCGTATAGATGCTGCTGAGGCCCCCGAGGAGACAGAAGCTGGCCTTCACCGGGAAGTACACGACTGACCCGACCACGCTTCCCGTCCCAATGCCGATCTGCTCGAGCGTACTCTCGTTCGGGCTGGTATCCGCCCACACGGGCACCACCTGCGCCACGAGGGCCAGACCGATCAGGATTGCACCTATCCGTTTCATCGATATCCCTCCTTTTCTCTTGTCCTGTTCCCTTGCTCCGTTCTCGACCGCGGTCTCTACAAAAGCATAATTTATTATGTCTATATACATGGGCATAATACTTCTGTCAAGAAAAATTTGACAACTCCCCTTTTGTGCTCTAGACTTCCGGAGCGATGGCCCAGGAAAGGAAAGCCAAAGAGATCGGTCGCAGAATCACCGGCATCCTCGAGGCCAAGGGGTGGCGGAAGACCGATCTCATAAGCCGGTCAGGCCTCAAGCAGGCATCGGTTTACGAATGGCTCCGCGGGGAGGCCGAACCCAGAGGTGAGGCACTCAGCAAGATTGCTCAGGCCCTCGAGGTCTCGACCGACTATCTTCTGGGATCGGATCCCGTGTACAACCGGTTAACCTACAGGCAGGTTGCGGCGAGAGAAAGCCTGCGCGTGTGCCTTCGAGCGCTTGACATTCAACCGTGGGACGCCAACTCCCGTATGTATGAGGAGCTCGGATCTCTTGACGGAGCCCCCAAATCGGTCACGGGCTGGCGCGACTTTATCACCCAGTTCCTGCCAAAGATCAGCGAGCACCTTCGCGCGAACCCTCCGCTGGAAAGAGGCGACCGGCCCCGCAAGGTGTTTCCGCTGAAGCGGCCAGACACGCCACCGGGAGGGAGAAAGAGAAGGGGATTGTAATGCAGATATACGGGATGTGTAAGAAAGGGAGAGTTAGTACTGAATGAGGGAGAAGAGGGGATACTCGGCGAGCTTCTCTCGCCCTTTGAGAAAGGTCAGTTCTACCAGGAAGGCAATCTCCACAATTTCCCCGCCGAGCTTGTTCACCAGATCGATAGCCGCCCCAACAGTCCCCCCTGTGGCGAGGACATCGTCGGCAATAAGGACCCGCGTGCCTGGCTCAAGGGCATCCTCGTGGATCTCCAGCGTATCTGTCCCGTATTCCAACTGATAGGCCGCCCGATAGGTTCGAAACGGGAGCTTCCCCGCCTTTCGGATCAGCACATGTCCCGCGCCGAGCTTGTACGCCAGGGCAGAGCCAATGATAAACCCCCGGGCTTCTACACCGACGACCACTTGAATCCCCCGGTCCCGGTACCGATCACCTAACAGGTCAAGGGCCGCTCGAAAGGCCTGGCTGTCGGCCAGGAGAGGCGTGATGTCCTTGAACACGACACCCGGTTTCGGGAAATCGGGAATATCCCGAATCTTTCCTTTGAGCATGTCGATCATCGCCTCGGCCATCCCCCCCCTTTTACCGCCCAAAGCGAACGCTGAAACCGATGAATCGTCCCGTATAGGGCCCCCAGGACTCCTCCACCCTCTCCACGCGGGCGCCGGAAGGCCCCTGCTTCAGGTGCTTCAGGAGTTGCTCAAGGGTGTCCCGCTCGCCCTCGGCCAGCACCTCGACGCTCCCGTCCGACCGATTCATGACGTAGCCGGCAACCCCGATCTCCTCAGCCGCACGTTCGGTAAAGTACCGGAACCCGACCCCCTGGACCCTTCCGATGACCCGAGCGGTCAGCGATGCCTTCTCCGAGACCATCGCGTCCTTGCCTCCCGCCCGATGAAACCGCTCACCGCATGGGACTACCCGACCTTCATCCAGAGTCCCACCATGGCACCGGCACACGATGCGGCGAAGGGGAGAAGCGGAAAGATAATCGAGACAGGCGATTGGTCGGGGCGCGGGGATTTGAACCCCGGACCCCTTGGTCCCGAACCAAGTGCGCTACCAGGCTGCGCTACGCCCCGACACGGAATACTACCCTTCTCTCACTCCCCCCGCCAGCCGTGTTCACCCACCAACCTGACGAAGACGCAACCGACCAGCTCCTCCTGCTCCACCCCATCCTCTTTTCTCACAACCCTGCGCAGAGTCTGGGCCTGGGGAGATCCCACGGGGATCACCAGTCGCCCGCCGACTTGAAGCTGCTCTACGAGGGGAGGCGGCACGCAAGGGGCGCCCGCCGTGACCACGATCGCCTCAAAGGGGGCCGCCTCAGGCCACCCCAGGCTTCCGTCGCCAACGCGTATGGTCACATTATCGTATCCGAGGCGCCTCAGAGTCCCTTGTGCGCGATCAGCAAGGGCGGGAATGCGCTCGATCGAATAGACCTGACCAGTCAACTCCGCCAGCACAGCGGCCTGGTATCCTGATCCAGTGCCGATTTCCAGGACCCGTTCGCCTCCCTGAAGGGCAAGGGCAGCGGTCATCACGGCGACCATGTATGGCTGCGAGATTGTCTGCCCCTCGCCGATCGGCAAGGGGGCGTCCTCGTAGGCGCGCCCGGCGAGGACAGAATCAACGAACAGGTGTCGGGGAACCTTGCCCATCGCCTCGAGGACCCGAACATCAGAAATCCCTCGCCGCTCCACCTGCTCCTTGACCATCCGTGCCCGGGCGGTGGCATAATCACCGGCTGCTGCCCCCCACCCATCCCCTCCCCCATTGGAACAACACCGTGCAGTGTGCAAGTGTACCACGCTCCGCGGCATGAGAGGTCCCGTCACGCCAAGAGGGTCTCCCACCCCTTGAGAGCTTCGGCTGCCGCGTAGTTGGTCAGATCGAGATGGAGCGGGGTGATCGAGATCTTCCCCTCCGTTACCGCCTCGTAATCGGTCCCGCCCAAAAGCTCCCAGGTAGGCTCCCCTCCTCCGATCCAGTAATACGTTTTCCCCCGAGGATCCATCTTCTCCACGATGAGCTCATTGTAGCTCCGCTTTCCTTGGCGGGTGACCGCCACTCCCCTCACCTCCCCGGCCGGGACATTGACGTTGAGGAGGGTGTCCCGCGGCAGGCCTCGCTCCAACACGACCAGGGCCAGGCGTACCGCAAAGGCGGCCGCCGTCGCCAGACCGTGCTCCGAAGGCTCGACTGCTGAAATGGCAATGGCAGGGATACCCAAGAGGGTCCCCTCCACGGCGGCCGAGACGGTGCCGGAGTAGGTGATGTCATCGCCCAGATTTGCTCCCAGATTGATCCCCGAGACGACCAGTCGCGGCCTCTCCTTGAGTACCCCCATGACCCCGAGCGTGACACAATCGGTCGGGGTGCCATCCACCACGTACCAGCGGGGAGCGATCTCCGTGGCCCGGAGGGGCTTGTGGAGAGTCAGGGAGTGTCCGGCAGCACTCCGCTCGCGGTCGGGAGCGATGACAGAAACCTCTCCGACCTCTTCCAGGGCCCCGGCTAACGCCTTGAGCCCGGGAGAGTGGATGCCGTCATCATTGGTGACCAAGATCGTCGGTTGCTTTGGCATGCTCCTGTTAGGAAGAGGGGGCGGGAATGCCGCGGACGGCTCGGGGACCGCTCGGACGAGCATATGAATGAGTGCTGGTCGGGGCGCGGGGATTTGAACCCCGGGCCACTGGCCCCCCATGCCAGTGCGCTACCAGGCTGCGCTACGCCCCGATCCCGAGGCTGAGCTACGATCGATCGAGGAGTATGCCAATGGCCTCGAGCCCCTCCCGGATCCGCTGAACCTGTTGAAGGAGATCAGGCGGTTCTGTCTCGTCCTGGAGCTGCCGCCTCGCCCCAGCAATGGTGTATCGCTTGTCATACA
>JBOHQS010000098.1:0-8446 GCA_050732295.1 Methylomirabilales bacterium (SeqCode) | reverse complement strand
CGCTCGGCCTCGGCCTGCCGCGCCATGGCCCGCTGCATCTCGACCGGGAGATCCACGTGCTTGACCTCGACGACCGTCACCTTGATCCCCCAGGGGTCGGTGTGGTCATCGATGATTCGCTGCAGCTTCCGGTTGATCTCTTCCCGCTCGGCCAGCAGCTCATCCAGCTCCGACTGCCCGAGGACGCTCCGGAGCGTGGTCTGGGCGATCTGGGATGTGGCGTAGAGAAAGTCTTCCACCTCGACGATGGCGGACTCGGGGTTCACCACCCGGAAGTAGATCACCGCGTTCACCTTCACCGAGACGTTGTCCTTGGTGATGACGTCCTGGGACGGGACGTCCATGGCCACGATCCTGAGACTCACCCGGACCATCTGGTCCACAAAGGGGATCAGCAGGATCAATCCTGGTCCCTTGGCGCCGACGAGGCGGCCCAGTCGGAAGATCACCGCCCGTTCGTACTCCTTCAATACCCTGATCGCGCTGGCCAGGATATAGAGGAGGACGACGAGAAAGACGATCGGAAAGATCCCCAAGGAGATTAACCCACCCGGCATCGCCTGTACCTCCCTCTGCCCTGTGTCGAGCGTCTCTCCCGAGAGGCGTACCCATTCCCCGCCTCTAGGGAAGTTTCTTGACCTTCAGCTTGAGTCCCGCGACCGCGGTGACCTGCACCTGCTCCCCGGGCTCCGCGCCCTCTGCACAGGTGGCGTTCCAGATCTCCCCCCGGATGAAGATGAGACCGTCCGGGTTCAAGCGGGTCCGGGCCACCCCCGCCTGTCCGATGAGGCCCTCACGGCCCGTGGCCGGCTGCCGACGGTGGGCCCGGAAAACCGCCCCGACGGCAAACACGAAGAAGGCCGTGGTGGCGGCGGTGACCCCCAGGATGGCTGACAGGGAGATCTGAAGAAATGGGGCGGGGGAATCGATGAGCATGAGGGAGCCCAGGATCATGGCGGCCATTCCCCCGATGGTGAGGATGCCGTGTGAGACCACCATGACCTCCGCAATAAAGAGGATCACGCCCAGGATGATGAGGAGGAGCCCCGCGTAATTGATGGGGAGGGTCTGAAACGCGTAGAAGGCGAGGATCAGGCAGATCCCGCCCAAGACCCCCGGCAGGATGGCGCCGGGAGTCGACAGCTCAAAATACAGGCCGGCCATCCCCAGGATCAGCAGGATGTAAGCGATGGTCGGATTCGAGATGACACTCAGGACTTTCTCCCGAAGACCCATCTCGACGTCGACGATCCTGGCCGTCTTGGTCTTCAGGGTGATCTTCCCGGCGCCGGTCTCGACCGTGCGTCCATCGATCTTGGCGAGCAGGTCGGCGCGATTCTCGGCAACGACATCGATGACCTTCAGTCTGAGGGCCTCGGTCGCCGTGGCCGAGACGCTCTTCCGGACCGCGTCCTCCGCCCAGGTGGCGTTTCGCCCCCGGCGCTCTGCCAAGCCCCGGATATAGGCGGCCGCGTCGTTTTCAATCTTCCTGGTCATCTCCTCATCCGCCTCCCCACCCCCCATCTGCACGGGGTGGGCGGCCCCGATGTTGGTCCCGGGGGCCATGGCGGCCACATGGGCAACGATAGTGATGAAGGCGCCCGCCGAGGCAGCCCGCGCCCCGCTGGGGGACACATAGATGATGACCGGGACCGGGGATCGCAGGATCTCCTTGATGATGATGCGCATGGAGGTATCGAGGCCGCCCGGGGTATCCAGCTCGAAGACGATCGCGTGGGCCCCGCCGTCTTCGGCCTTGCGGATGACACTGACGAAGAACTCGGCGAGGCTGGGGGCAATGATCCCCTCGACGCGGGCGACGTAGACCTCGTCGGGACTGGCCCACCCCGCCGGGGTCACCAGTGTGAAAGAGAGGATGAGGAGCGGCAGCAAGCGAAATATCTTCATGATCTTAGACTACTCCGCCCCGTGACATTTTGCAAGGCGTTCAGGCGGCGGCATAGAGCCGCCCGCGCTGGAATGCTGGAAAGCTTGAAGGCTGAAACGCTGCCTCCTAGCCTCCCAGCCTGCTCGTGCCGTTCCAACCCATTCCCCCCATCACACACAAGCAAGCCGGCACGCCTGTTCTTGGCAACGCCCACCGGTACATTCGGTGCGGAGAGTTGGAACGGTACTAGCTTGCTGGCGGCCGTCTGACTTCCCAGACGGCCAGGAGGGCGGGGGCGATGTCGGTGAGAGCCTGAATCTGTCGGGCGAACATCTCCTTGCCTCGCCCCCACGCCATGGTTGGCACGCGGTTCCAGGTATGGGAGGGGCTGCTCAGATCTTCGATGTTGCCGTGATCGCTGACGAGGATGAAAAGATGCCGAGAGAGATCCAGCAACTCAACCACCGTCGATACGAAGCGATCCAGCCCCTCGAGCAGGATCACCGCCCGATCCATATTCTGGGCGTGCCCGGCCAGGTCCGTCTGGATGTATTCATAGTAGGTGAGATCGTGGGCCTCGGTGATCGCCGCCAGCCGCCGTGCCGCCTCATCGGGTGAGAGGAGCGGGACCGGGTGGCCCTGAGCCCTGAGCAGGCGGTTGGTGAAGTCGTGGTAGAGCGCCTCGCCGCGCGCCAGGTCAGTCACCTCTCTGAGACGGACCCCGGCGCTCCGCAGGGCGACGGTGGTCACCGACGGAAACCTCTGCCGCCGCAGGGTGGCATCGGTAAAGGCATTGGCGCACGCCACCCGCCTGCCACACAGCGATGCCCTCCGAAAGAGGGAGTGCGTGTGGAGTATCGCAGCGAGTGTGGGCGTACAAAATCCCTGGACGTGGCGGCCGGCCAGGAGGGGGGCATTGAGTCCGGTGAGCATCGCGGTCTGCCCGGTGGCGCTCTGGGGGAGACCGGGCACCCCCAGCGAGGCATCGGTCGGCACGACCGCGCAGCCGTCCGTCACCGGGGCGTGGGTCCGGAAGCACCGGAACCACCGCGTCCGCGCCACGGCCATGGGGTTCCGATCGGGGTCCGGCTCACCCAGGCCGAGGCCGTCTACGAGGAGGAGGAGGATACCCACGGTCTACTCCTGCCCAGTATGCCGGGCAGCCCGGATGCTCGATGCTCCCCTCTGGGGCTACCGATCCCTGCCCGGCTCTTCCCCGATCTTTGCCTCCTCCCACAGGGCATCCATCTCCTCCAGGCTGCTCTCCCCGAGCGACTTCCCCCGCTCGGCGATCACCGTTTCGATGTGCCGAAACCGGCGGGTAAACTTCTCGATGCACTTCCGGAGGGCCTCTTCGGCGTTCAGGTTGTGAAACCGGGCGAGGTTGACCAGGCTGAACAGGAGATCTCCCAATTCGGCCTCGGTCGCCTCGGCTCCCTTCCCCATCGCCGCCTTCAGCTCCGCGAACTCTTCCTCCACCTTCTCGAGGACCTGAGCGGTCTCCCCCCAGTCGAACCCTACCCTGGCCGCTTTGTCTTGCAGGCGCTGGGCTTGGAGGAGGGCGGGCAGGGTCTTGGGGACCCCCGCCAGCGCCGAGACCTCTTTCACCCCGCCCCGCTCGGCCTGCTTCAGCCGCTCCCAGTTCGAGAGGACCTCGGCCGCGGTTTCCGCCCGGCCCTCGCCGAAAACATGGGGGTGGCGGCGAATGAGCTTGTCCGTGACGTTCGCGAGCACCTCTCTCACCGTGAATTCTCCGAGCTCCGCAGCGATTTGTGCGTGGAACACCACCTGGAGCAGCAGATCCCCGAGCTCCTCCTGCAACTTCTCGGTCTCCCCCTGGTCCAGCGCCTCGAGGACCTCGTACGCCTCTTCGATGAGGAAGGCCTTGAGCGACTCCCGAGTCTGTTCTCGATCCCAGGGACAGCCCCCGGGGGCCCGGAGTGTAGCCATGACCTGGACCAATCGCTCAAAAAGGGTCCCACTCGTCTCGCCCATCCGGCCTCCCTTCGCGTTGCGCCAGTGCCGCCCTATTATACACCCGGGTGCCCCGCCGACAAGGCGGGAGTCTTTTCCTCTTGACGGCTGCGGCGGATCGGTTAGAATCGATTTTGCAAATTATTTGCAATATCTGCTTATGCGCCACGGCATCACACATTTCAAAGACCTCCTGGGTGGGGAGGGATACTCGTGGACTCGGGCCCGGTCGGCGATCCTGACCGTGCTGACGACGGTTCCGCGTCCCCTGCGGACCGAGGAGATCCACCGGGCCTTGCGCGACCCGCGCATCAACCTCTCGTCAGTCTACCGTGCGCTGCGCCTCTTCGAGAGGCTGAACGTCGTCCACCGGGTTGAACTGGGAGAGGGCGCGGCCCGGTACGAGCTGGCCGACGACTACCGGGATCACCATCACCACCTGGTGTGCGACGCCTGTGGCCGCATTGAGGATGTGGCCACCTGCCCCGTCGAGGCGGCCGGTCTCACACGTCACATCCGGAAGCGGACCGGCTTTGCGGTCCGGTCCCATGTCCTCGAGCTCTTCGGTCTCTGTCGGCCCTGTCGGCGAGACGCGCGATGAGAAGGTCGGCGAGATGATCTACGTGTATGCAGCGGTGGCGGGACTCTCCGATGTCGTGGCCGGCTTGTTTGCCCTGCGCGGGAAGACCGCAAAAATCGAGCCCCGGTACATCATCGGATTCGCGGCGGGGGTCTTGCTCGCGGTCAGTTTCCTCGATATCCTCCCGCAAGTGAACATCAAGGAGGATGCCCTCATCCTGGTCCTGGGCTTTCTCTCCTTTTATGTCCTGGAAAAGGTGATGATGATCCACGCCTGCGGCGAGAGCGAATGCGAAACGCACCACATCGGCCCCGTGGCGGTGGTCGGGATGGCCCTGGACAACTTCGTGGATGGGGCGGGGATCGCCGTGGGATATCTCATCGACCCATTCCTGGGCCTCTCCATTACCGCCGCCGTCGTCCTCCATGAGATTCCGCAGGGGATCACCTCTGCCCTGATCATGCAGCATGCCCAGTGGAGCACGCCGCGTATTGTTGCAGCCCTGAGCCTGGCGGGGCTGCTCTATCCGCTTGGGGCGGTGCTGGCGGGGTTCATTCCCGGGCCACTCCTGGAGAAGGCCCTGGCCTTTATCGCCGGTGTTTTCATCTATATCGGGGCCAGCGATATGCTGCCGGAAGCCCATCGGAGATTTAACTGGAAGGTCATCCTCTCGGTGGTGGGTGGGATGGCCTTCACGGGAGTCCTCCGCCTCTTCGCTCCTCATGGGGCTTGATGCCCCCATCGGGGTCCGAACGGTACGGGACTTGCACCAAAGGCCCGGTGGTGCTTTAATCCTTTGCGGAGCGGAAAGGACTATGGGGAAAGCGAGCCGATTTTTGTGGGGAGCGCTCCTCGTTGCCCTACTGCCCGGATATGGAGCGGCGGGCGATGGGGAGATCTACCGGCGCATGGATGCCTCCGGCGTGGTCCACTATACCAACGTCCCTCCCCATCCCGTGCTCTCCCGCAGGATCCGGCCCGGCGAGCAGCCCTCTGGGCTCAGGGCGATGATCAGGTCCGCCGCCCATCGGGTCGGACTTGACCCCCGGCTGGTAGAGGCCGTCATCGCAGTGGAATCGGACTTCGATCCGTGGGCAGTGTCTCGCAAGGGGGCGATGGGACTCATGCAGCTCATGCCCGCGACCGCGGACCGCTATGCGGTGCAAAACCCGTTCGACCCCATAGAGAACATCGGCGGCGGGACCCGATACCTCCGCGATCTGCTCCATCGTTTTGAGGGGGATCTCCGTTCGGCCCTGGCGGCCTACAATGCGGGAGAGACGGCGGTCGCCACGTACCAGGGCATTCCCCCCTACCGGGAGACGCGCGAGTACGTGACCAAGGTCTTGCAGCGATACGGCCAGCCCTCCACTCTGATCTCTCGCCATGCGTTGCCCTCCGCTGGGTACCGTTTTTTCAACCCTGACGGAGGTTCCAGCTTTACCAATATCCCGCCCCGGATTTCCCTCCCATAGCTGAATCTCTCGTCCGCAGCGGAAGTTCGCGGTTGACAAGGTACCGCGGGTAGAGTAGCATCGACTGCGTTAAGTGCTCAATTCTTCAGGGGTCGAAAGATGACTACTCTTTCCGGGTTCTACTATATCGACCAGATTGATCGCCATGAGTTCCACGGCTACGCCCTCTCTGGTTCTCTGTACTCCGGGCAGTCGAAGTTTCAGAGCATCCAGGTGGTCGAGAGCCCCAAATTCGGCAAGATGCTGATCCTGGATGGCAAGATCCAGTCGGCGGCCCTGGATGAGCATATCTACCACGAGGCCCTCGTCCATCCGGCGATGCTCATGCACCCGCATCCCCGCCGGGTCCTGATCCTGGGCGGAGGGGAGGGGGCCACGCTGCGGGAGGTCCTCCGCTATCGGATGGTGGAGGAGGCCGTGATGGTAGACCTGGATGATGAGGTCGTCAGCCTCAGCCGCACGTACCTCCCGGAATGGTCAGGGAAGGCGTTTGAGGATCCCAGGGCAAGGGTGGTGTGTGGGGATGCCCTGGATTTTCTCGATCGATCGACCGGCCTGTTTGATGTGATCATCCACGATATCACCGATCGGGTGACGGGTGACTTCGCTGAAGACTACTACCGTGCGATCCGGCAGCGGTTGGCCGACCGCGGGATGCTCGCCATGCAGGCCCTGGAGCTCAATCTGGGGGATTTTGCGGGACACCTGGGGATTCGCCAGGAGGTGGGAAGGGTCTTCTCCTGGCTCCACTCGTACCGGGCCTACGTGCCTTCCTTTCGGGCCGATTGGGGGTTTGTGCTCGCGACGGCCGCGGCGGCGCTCGACCCCCTGGCCTCCGGGATCGTGGAGGGCCGCTTCGGTGAGCGATTAGGACCAGGGACCGGACTCCGCTTTTACGGACCGGCGGTGCACAGAAACCTGTTCACGCTCTCGAAGGAGCTTGCGCATCTCATCGGCCAGAGGGCCGAGGCGGCCAGCTAGACAACGAAGCGGCCGGCAGTCGGCAAAAGCTATCTTTGCGAGATGTATAGCGGACAGTTGACGGCTGACAGCCGACGGCGGTCCTTTGATCGAGGAGGAACCAGTGAAGCGATTGCGCGACGTGGACCCGGAGATCGCCGAGGCGATTCACCTGGAGACGGAGCGGCAGGCCGACGGACTTGAGCTCATCGCCTCAGAGAACTTCGTGAGCGAGGCGGTGATGGAGGCGGCGGGTTCCGTCCTGACCAATAAGTACGCCGAGGGGTACCCGGGCAGGCGGTACTACGGCGGCTGCGAGTTCGTCGATCGCGCCGAGGCCTTGGCCATCGAGCGGGCCAAGGCGCTCTTCGGGGCAGCGCATGTCAATGTCCAGCCCCACTCCGGGACCCAGGCCAACATGGCGGTCTACTTCTCGGTCCTGCAGCCGGGGGATACGATCATGGGGCTCAATCTAGCGCACGGGGGGCATCTGACCCACGGCAGCCCGGTGAATTTTTCGGGCCGCTTCTTCCGCGTCATTCCCTACGGGGTCCATCCCGAGACCGAGCAGATCGACTTCGCGCAGGTGGAGCGGCTGGCCCGGGAGCACCGACCGAAGATGATCGTGGTCGGCGGCAGTGCGTACCCCCGGACTCTCGATTTCGCCACCTTCAAGGAGATCGCGACGGCGGTCGGAGCGATTCTCATGGCCGACATCGCGCACCCCGCCGGCCTCATCGCGGCGAAACTGCACCCCTCGCCGATCCCGTACGCCGAGTTTGTCACGAGCACCACGCACAAGACGCTTCGGGGCCCCCGAGGGGGGATGATCATGTGTCAGGAGGAGTACGCGGCGGTCCTCAACAAGAACCTCTTTCCCGGCATCCAGGGCGGCCCCCTGATGCACATCATCGCCGCCAAGGCGGTCGCCTTCAAGGAGGCCTTGAGTGACGAGTTCCGCGCGTACCAGCGCCAGATCCAGTTGAACGCGGTCGCGCTGGCCGAGGAGCTTGGCGCCCTCGGCTTTCGCCTGGTCGCGGGAGGGACGGATACCCATCTGCTGCTGGTGGATCTTCGGCCCAAGCGGCTGACCGGCAAGGTGGCCGAGACGGCGCTGGAGAAGGCCGGGATCACGGTCAACAAGAATGCCATTCCTTTTGATCCGGAGAAACCGGCAGTGACCAGCGGCATCCGCATCGGGACGCCGGCGGTAACCACCCGGGGGATGCAAGCGGAGGAGATGCGTCTCATCGGCCAGCTCATCGTCGAGGTCCTCGAGGATGTAACCGACGAGGCCCGTCAGCGGCGGGTGCGGGACAAGGTCCGGGAGCTGTGTCAACAGTTCCCCTTGTACACCGAGCGGCTTCGACCCTGAGCTCAGCCGAACGGTTAGGGCGTGACGCAGAGGAGCGACCCTGGTGAAGTGCCCCTTTTGTGGGCAGGTGCAGGAGAAGGTCGTCGACTCGCGGGAGGCCCGCGACGCGGCGGTGATCCGGCGACGCCGGGAGTGCCTCAACTGCAGGCGGCGGTTCACGACCTACGAGCGCATTGAAGAGGTCCAGCTCATGG
>JBOHQS010000097.1:0-8459 GCA_050732295.1 Methylomirabilales bacterium (SeqCode) | reverse complement strand
CCTGGGGGTTCTGCGCGTGCAGACACTTGGTGATGGCCGCCGTCAGGGTCGTCTTGCCATGGTCGATGTGGCCGATGGTCCCGACGTTGACGTGCTCTTTGGTCCGCGCGAATTTTTGCTTGGCCATGGGTGAACCCTCCCCTTTCCCCCTTGCCCCCTATGTCTTCTTTTTTATTATGAAGACCCGTGCATTCCCTTGATAATCATTCCCGTTTGGAGCCCACGACCAGAGTCGAACTGGTGACCTCGTCCTTACCAAGGACGCGCTCTAACCGTCTGAGCTACGTGGGCCCCGGAATGATCCAGGATGAGCCTGCCCATCCCGCGTTCACTCTCCCCTGCCGAGCGCTGTAACCCACTCGCGTTCAAAGTCTGCGAGTGTCAGCCGCGTGGTCTCCTTCAGGGCGACATCAAAGGAGACCCCCTCGCCGAGCCGTCGCAGGAGCCGCTGGGTGTCCCAGAGGCCCCACCGCTCGATGAGGTACTTCGTGGCGGCGTAACTGACCGCGTACACCACGCCCGCCTCCGGGCCCGTGAGCCCTACAAAGGGGTCCTTCAGACTCTGGAGCGACGGGAGCTTCCCCCGCGCTGCCAGCTGCCGGACTGACTCGACGGCGCCATCCAAGGGAGTCCGCTGCTCGATCTGGGCGAGCCCCTCGTTCAACCAGGTGGGAATTCTCCCCCCCGTCACCTCCCGAACGACCACATGCGTGTATTCGTGGTAGAGAAGCCCTCGCAGATCGGTCGCCTCTTTGATCCCGCGGACGGGGATTCGGATGCGGCCGCCCCGCTCATCAAAGGCCCCGTGCACCCAACCCGGAAGGCCCATGATCCTCTGAAAGTCGGCGTCCGAGTAAATAACAACCTCTACCTCCTGCCGGGGGAAGTGGTTCAGGTTGTACCCCACCTCTTCGTAGGCCCGCTCGAGCAGCTGCAAGATCTCCCGTCCGAGCTCCTCTCGGACCTCGCCCACGTACCGCAGCGTGAAGTGGTGGCCGGGCCGGCGGTGGTACTCCTCGTCAACCTTCCGTTCCCCTTCGGCCTGGGCGATCAGTCGCTCGAGGTCCCGATCGCCCGGCCGGATTCTCAGCCCCTCCTGCCACGCACCAACTGCCTCTCTCATATCACCCCGCTGAAAATACGCCTCTCCCAGGAGCCGGTATACCTGCCCCTCTTTCGGATTGAGATCCCGCGCCCGCCTCAAACTCTCTACAGCCCGGTCGGCCTCCCGCAGGCCGAGGAGCGCCACGCCCAGCCCCATGTGAAACCGCGGCTCCTCATTGTAGAGGTCGATCGCCGCCTGATACTCAGCGGCCGCGTCCCGAAATGCCCGTTCCTGAAGGAGGGAAGTTGCCACGTTACCGTGCGCATGGGCCAGATTCCGGCGGACCACAGGGTGCGCCGGCGCAAGGGCCAAGGCCTTCTCAAGCTCGGCAATGGCCTCCCGATGCCTCCCCTGCGCGCTCAGGTCGACCCCCCGCTGGTTATGCGTCGCAAAATCCTGCGCAGCGAGGAGCGTTGCCGCGTTTATGATAACAATGGATGACAGGCCCAGGACCACCCGGCAGAGCCGTGCGACCCCCTTGCCGGAGATCCCCTGCTCGCATCGAAAAGTCGCCCTCCTCGGATGAAACGACCTGGAGCGGGAAACGGGATTCGAACCCGCGACCCCGAGCTTGGAAGGCTCGCGCTCTACCACTGAGCTATTCCCGCATCCACAGGCACACGAGGAGACCGCACTAGAAATAGCGCTCGGCCGCCCCCCGACAATCCTCCCCGTGGGTCAGTGCCAGCCTCCATGCCTTTCAGGTCGGTTCTCTGGTGGGGAGAGGAGGATTCGAACCCCCGAAGGCGTGCGCCAGCAGATTTACAGTCTGCCCCCGTTGGCCGCTTGGGTATCTCCCCGCACTCGCCCAGGGCACCGAGTCGGGAGCGTATCGGTCAGGACCCCCCCCACTCTCCCTGCTCGTTCGATATCCCCCATCCGCCTGGAGCTGGCGAAGGGATTTGAACCCCCGACCCGCTGATTACAAATCAGCTGCTCTACCAACTGAGCTACGCCAGCGACAAACTCTCAGTATAGGGGTAAACTTGTCCAGAATCAAAGGATAATTTTTCGCCTCTTTGGGTCGGAACCCTGGAAAGGACATTTTTGTGGGGTTGATCTCATGCACAAAGCAATCCTCATGCCAATATTCGCTATTTTTCTTTGATTTTCGTTCCTGACATCCGCTGTCGGAGGACCTCATACATGATGACGCCGGCCGCGACACTCACATTCAACGACCCGACGCGCCCGCACATCGGGATCCTGGCGCACTCGTCGCACTTCTCCCGCACCCCGGGCCGGACACCCTTGCCTTCCCCGCCGAGAACCAGGGCCACCGGTCCCCGCAAATCGAGGCTCGTATACGACCTCGGTGCGATAGGATCCAGGGCGTAGACCCAAAGACCCTCCGCCTTGAGCGCCTCGATCACGCGAGACACATTCTGCACGCGCCCGACCTGAAGATGCTCCAGCGCACCCGCTGCGACCTTGGCAACGGTTGCCGTGAGTCCCACCGACCGCCGCTCGGGGATCAACACGCCATGGACCCCCGCCGCCTCGGCGGTTCGAAGCACCGCACCCAGGTTGCGTGGGTCTTCCACCCCGTCCAGGATCACCACAAACGGTGGTTCGCCACGGGCGCGTGCGGCGGCGAGAATCTCCTCCGGGGCGGCGTACCGCCTCGGCGCGATCAGCCCGATGACACCCTGATGCTTCCCATCCGGCACGAGCCGATCCAGAGCACGCCTTGGCGAGACGGAGACCGGCACCCGAGCGGCCCGAGCCAGCCGGACGAGGTCCGCAAATTGACGATCGTGGCCCAACACCAGAATCCGCGAGAGCGGTCGGGTGGCTGCCCGCAGCGCTTCTCGGACCGCATGCAGGCCGTAGAGGACCTCGGAGGCCTCATCGCTTCCACCGGCTGGTGCCATCCGGCCGATCCTCAATTGTAATGCCGAACGAAGCGAGTTCCGCTCTGATCTGATCCGCCTTTGCAAAATCCTTTCGTCGGCGGGCCTCGTTGCGTTCGGCGAGCTTGTGGTCGATCTCTTCGTCGGCTAAAGTTACCGCCCCTACAGTTCCACCCTCGTATTCCCATTCCCGCCACGACGACTGAAAGAGGCCCAGCACCTGACCAAAGGATCGAAAGTGTTCGCGCGCCTGCTCACCGGACCTCCTGGACAAGCCGGCGTCGATCAACCGGTTGAGATCCCCGCGAAGAAGCTGGAACTGGGCAATGGCGCCCGGCGTGCTGAAGTCATCATCCATCGCCTGACGAAACCCCTCGCCCAGTCGCTCGAGCAGCGGGGGAAGCAGCCTGTCCCCCGGGCCCGCCGCCCCCGAGGACTCGTCAAGCCGCTGAAACAGTCCATAGAATCTGTCGAGCGCCCGCTTGGCCTCCCACAGGGCGTCGTCGGAAAAATCGACGGGGCTCCGATAATGGGTGGCCAGGAGAAAATACCGAAGGGCCTCGGCCGTGACGGGCACCCCGTAGGGTGATTTCTCAAAGATCTCGCGGATCGTGAAGAAATTTCCCAGGGACTTGGACATCTTTTCCTTGTTGATCTGCACGAACCCATTGTGGACCCAATACCGCACGAAAGGGGTGTCGGTCGCCGCCTCCGACTGGGCAATCTCGCACTCGTGGTGCGGGAATATCAGGTCCTCGCCGCCCCCATGGATGTCGAAGGGGGAGCCGAGATGCTCCATCGACATCGCCGAACACTCGATGTGCCACCCGGGTCGTCCCGGCCCCCACGGGCTTTCCCACGACGGTTCGCCCGGTTTCGCCGACTTCCAGAGGGCGAAGTCGCGCGGATCGCGCTTGCGCTCGTCCACCTCGACGCGCGCGCCCGCCAGCAGCTCGTCGAGGTTCTTGCCCGAGAGGCATCCGTAGCGCTCGAACCGCCTTACCTCAAAGAAGACGTCACCGTCGACGACGTAGGCGAAACCCCGAGCGACCAATCGCTCGATCAACGCGATCATCTGCGGAATATACGCCGTCGCCTTGGGCTCGACGCTGGCGGGGAGGACCCCGAGCCGCTCCATGTCATTCTGGTACTCGGCGATGTACCGCTCCGACACCTCCGCCGGCGACACCCCATCCTTCTCGGCCCGCTTGATGATCTTGTCATCCACATCGGTGAAGTTGCGGACGAAGCGGACCCGGCTGCCGGTGAACTTGAGATACCGGCGGATCACGTCAAAGACCAGCGCGGACCGGGCGTGGCCGAGGTGGGAGAGATCGTACGCCGTGATCCCGCAGACGTACATCCGCACCTCACCGGGGGCGAGCGGCTCGAAGGGCTCCTTCTGCCGGGTGAGGGTGTTATGGATCCTGAGTCCCACGCGACGCTCCTTCACGCCTCCCCGTCGTCCGCCTCCATCAGCAGGACAACGGCGAAGCAGGCGATCCCTTCCCCGGATCCCAGGGGGCCCAACCCCTTGGCCGTTGTCGGCTTGATGTTGATCCGGGCCGCCTCCATATTCAGGACCTGGGCTAACGTGGCCGCCATGCCTCTGAGATGCGGACTCAGCCGGGGCGCCTCGGCAACCAGGGTCGCATCCACGTTCCCGACGCGGAAGCCCTTGGCCTCCAGCCGCCGCCAGCTCTCTGCAAGCAGGTGGAGACTCCGGACCCCCTCGTACCGCGGATCACTCGCCCCAAAGTGGTGACCGATGTCCCCCTCGCCCGCGGCCCCCAGCACCGCATCGATGACGGCGTGGGTGAGGACATCGGCGTCCGAGTGACCATCGAGTCCCTTCTCGAACGGGATCTCCACTCCCCCGAGAATCAGTGGGCGTCCGGGGACCAGGGGATGAATGTCGTAGCCGATGCCGATCCGCATCCCGCCGCCTCCCAGCGGCTCAGGATCTGCTCCGCTCGCTCCAGATCCTCACCCGTGGTGATCTTGATGTTCTCGGGATAGCCCGGGACCACCTTGACCTTGACCCCGAGCCGCTCGACCAGCATGGCATCGTCGGTCCCACGAAACCCGTCAGCGGCAGCCCGACGATACGCCTCCTGGATCAGGTCCCCGTGAAAGACCTGCGGGGTCTGGGCGATCCAGAGGCGGTCTCGGGATGGCGTCTCCCGGATGAATCCGCTCTCCACCACCTTGACCGTCTCGACAGCCGGGACCGCCGCCACCGCGGCTCGAAAGCTCCACGCGGCCTCGACGGTCCGCCGAAGGAGATCGGACGATACGAACGGGCGCACGGCATCATGGATCACCACCAGCCGCGCGTCCTCCGACGCCCGCTCTAGACCCCGGAACACCGACTCTTGACGCTCGGCTCCCCCGGAAACAATCTCGATAATGGGAGGAAGCGGGTAGGGGGCGAGAACCTGCTCTTGGCACCACTCCTCGGCCCCAGGCGGAACCACCAGGATCAGCGCGTCGATGAGCCCTGAGGTGGTCAGGTGGAGCAACGTCCGGGTCAGGATGGGCATCCCCCGGAGGAGGAGAAACTGTTTCGGGACATCGCCTCCCGCCCGACGGCCCAGGCCTCCCGCCGGCACGATCGCCGTCACATTCCCCATACGCTCAGCAACCCACCGTCAGGATCATCCGGCCCCGTGCCGATCACAGACAGCGGATGGTTGCAGGCGGACGTCACGCGACTTCGGCCTCTTCCTTGAGCCGGGAAAAGATCATGCGCCCCGCCGTCGTCTGGAGCACCGAGGTCACACACACATCGACGGTCTGCCCGATGTGCCGGCGGCCACTGTCGATGACGACCATGGTTCCGTCATCCAGATAGGCCACCCCCTGGTTATACTCCTTCCCCTCCTTGAGGACGTAGACCCGAATCTCCTCCCCGGGGAGGACCACCGGTCGCAGGGCATTCGTCAACTCGTTGATATTCAGCACCGGCACGCCATAGAGTTCGGCCACCTTATTCAAGTTGAAGTCGTTGGTCACCACCGTGGCTGTTAACGCCTTGGCCATCGCCACCAGCTTTCCATCGACGTCCCGGATATCCGGGAAATCCATGTCGTGGATCCTCACCTGCACGTTGGGATTCTTCTGGATCTTCTGCAGGATGTCCAGCCCCCGCCGTCCCCGATTCCGCTTGATCGGATCCGAGGAGTCCGCGATGTGTTGGAGTTCCCGGAGGACGAACTGGGGGATGATCAGCGTCCCTTCGATAAAGCCCGTCTCGCAGATGTCGGCAATCCGGCCGTCAATGATGACCGAGGTGTCCAGGATCTTATTCCGTTCGACGCCGGGCTGCTCTTTCGCCGCCCGGACCAGGTTGAGGACGCTGAGTCCCCGCCCCTTCTCCACCGCCACCGCGGTGGCAACGTAGCCCGCGGCAACCGTGACGAGGAGCGCCACAGAGATCCGGACCGCCTGGGGGGAGGGTTCTAAGAATATCGCGACGCTGTCGAGGAGGAACCGGGCGAGAAGGAGTCCGATAACGAGACCAACAATACCACTGATGAGGACCCTACCCTGGACCTGTCTCAGCACCCGCTCCACCAGGAGCGCACCCAGCCCCGCAGCCAGCCCTGCGGTCACACCGACCAGCGTATACGGGCTCTCGGATCCGAAGGCCGACCCCGCCGCACCCCCGACGAGACCGCAGAGGACCACAACGAGCCCTCGGACTATCTGTCCTGACATCACCGTTCACCTCCCGCGAAGCCACCACCTCCCTCACCCGACTCTCATGCCGTGGCAATGGTTTTCTCGACCATCCCGTCCGCCTCCCGAGGGTCAATCCCCGCCGCGATGGCGATCTCGCTCACAATGAGCTGCCGAACGTTTTCGAGCATCTTCTTCTCACCGAAGGAGAGATGCCGCTCCTTTTGGAGGACGACCAGTTTCCGGAGGACCAGCGCCATCTCGTACAGGGACCCCGACTTGATCCGCTCCGAGTTATCCTTGAACCGTCGGTTCCAGTTGGGGGAGATCTCGACATCCTTCCGCCGGAGGATCTCCATGACCCTGGGAATCTCCGAAGGACCGATCACATCGCGGAGGCCGACCCGCGTGGCATTGTGGATCGGGATCATGATGGTGGTATCGTTGCCCAAGACCCGTAAGATATAAAACGACTGCCGACAGCCTGAGACCACCTTCTCTTCGATGGCCTCGATCAGGGCCACACCGTGGGCAGGATACACCACCTTCTTCCCGACACGGAATATATGCGGCATCGTGATCCTCTTAAGCTCTAGCATACTAGAAATCGTGCGATCAGTCAAAATCTTCTTTGGGTATCACGGGAAGAGCACATGCATCATGGCGTCCACCGTGCGCAGGCCGATGGCTTCTATTCCCGCCTCGCGCGGTCTCCCCTCGTTCGTCTCGGGGAGGACACACCGCGCAAAGCCGAGTTGCCGGGCCTCGTGGAGTCTTTGGGCGGCGTGCCGAACCGCCCGGATCTCTCCGGTCAATCCGACCTCTCCAAAGCAGACCATGCGAGGGTCCAAGGGGGCGTTGCGGAGGCTGCTGGCCACCGCGGCGACGATCCCCAGGTCCGCCGCCGGCTCGGTGATCCGTACCCCGCCTGCAACATTGACGAAGACATCACAGGTGGACAGGGGCATCCCCACTCGTTTCTCCAGGACCGCCAACAGAATTGCCACCCGGTTGAGATCCGCCCCTGTCACCACCCGGCGCGGGAAGCTCGCATGGGTCGGGGCTACCAGGGCCTGAATCTCCACCAGCAGCGGGCGAGTCCCCTCCATGGTCACGACGACCGCCGAGCCGGTGACCCCCTGAGACCGCTCCGCCAAGAAGATTCGGGAGGGGTTGTCCACCTCCTTGAGTCCCGCCTCGGTCATCTCGAAGATGCCGATTTCCTGGGTGGAACCGAACCGGTTCTTGGTGACCCGGAGGATCCGATACGCGTGTTGCTGCTCCCCTTCAAAATAGATCACGGTATCGACGATATGCTCCAAGGCCTTGGGGCCTGCAAAGGATCCCTCCTTGGTCACATGGCCGATGAGGCACGTGCTGATCCCCCGCTCTTTGCTCAGGGTGAGGAGGCGGCCTGCCACCTCGCGGACCTGACTGATGCTTCCCGGAGGTGACTCGAGCGCTCCCGCAGAGGTCGTCTGGATGGAATCCAGGATCAAGAGATCCGGCCTGAGACGCTCCCCATGGTCGATGATCGCCTCCAGGAGCGTCTCGGCGGCGAGATACAGATGGGGGGACATGGCGCCGATCCGCTCCGCACGGACGCGGATCTGCTCGGCCGACTCCTCCCCCGAAACGTAGAGGGCCTTGCGGCCCTGGCTGGCGAGGCGTGCCGCGACCTGGAGCAGCAACGTCGACTTGCCGATACCGGGGTCACCACCGATGAGGACCACCGAGCCGGGGACCACTCCCCCGCCCAACGTTCGGTCCACCTCCGGGAAGCCGGTGGGGATCCGGGCGAGCGCGGGTCCTTCGACCTC
>JBOHQS010000096.1:0-8567 GCA_050732295.1 Methylomirabilales bacterium (SeqCode) | reverse complement strand
TGTCGACGAGGAGAAAGGATCGCCCCCGCCACTCGACGGTGCCGTAGTTGCGGTCCCGAGTGACCCCGGGAGTCGCCTCGACGATCGCACGCCGCCCCCCCACCAGCCGGTTAAAGAGGGTGGACTTCCCCACGTTGGGGCGACCCACGATCGCTATGGTGGCCAGCGGTGCCATGCGCGTTCGCTCCGCCTTGTGAATACACGACGAGTGCCCTTCCACCTTTTTCACCCAATAGAGGCCTCCGATGCCAGGACCACGCTGGCTGCCTTGGCCCGTTCCTTGGGTGGAACGGGCCTGACCCTTGGTTTGGGGCTTTGCGTCGGAACGGCACTAGGATACTGCATCGCCACCGCAGACGCAACGCAGCAGAAAGCAGGGTCACGGATTCGGAGAGATCAAGGGATGAAGAGTGGAAGGGATCCGAGGAAAGGGCGGGCCTCGACTACGCGGGTGAGGCCTTTCGCAGCCGGGAGATCACCTCGACGGTCCCGCGGTAGACGTAGTCAATCCCCGACAGGGCCGTGAGGATCGCCGCTGCCCAGACGAGCGCATCGACGGGCGCACCCCTCTCTCTCACCGTCATGGCCGCCAGGACCGTGAGGATCTGCAGTCCCGTGGTCAGCTTCCCGATCGCTGATGGCGGGTACCCCAGGCGGCCACTGGTCGCGTAGAGAATGCAGGAACCCACCATCAAGACCAGGTCCCTCCCTATAGCGATTACCGGAAGCCAGAAGGGGAGACGTTCGACGACGCCCAACGTGAAGAGCGATGCGCCCAACAGGAGCTTATCGGCGACCGGATCGAGCATCCTCCCGAACTCCGTCCCCTCCCGCAAGGAGCGAGCCAAGAATCCGTCGAGCCCGTCGGTGATTCCGGCGATGAGGAAGACGAGGAACGCCAAGCTGAAATCCTCCCGGAGGAGGAGCAGCACGATCACCGGCGTCAAGACCAGGCGAAGAAGGGTGAGCCCGTTGGGGAGATTGATGATCACGGTCTCTGCCTCTCATCTCCCGCGCCTGCCGAACGGTCTCTCGCGACGGCCGTGACGTCTTCGACGGTCTTCAAGGTCTCGGCCATGGCGTGCTTGAGGTCATCGAGCCCTGCCCCGGTCCGCGCCGAGACCACGACGGACCGCGGCCTGCGGGCCAGAAACGCGATCGCCTCCGCATGCGGCAGTTTGTCCACCTTGTTGTACACGCTGATCAGAGGCTTCGCGGCTGCCCCCAGTTCCCCCAGGACCGCCATCACCGCCTGCGACTGATTCTGCCAGTCTGGATGGGAGATATCGATCACGTGGAGAAGGAGATCCGATGCTCGGACTTCTTCCAACGTCGCCGTGAAGGCCTCCACCAATTGATGGGGAAGCTTCCTGATGAATCCCACGGTATCCGACAGGAGGATGTCCCGGCCGCCGGGCACAATCACCTTCCGTAGCGTTGGGTCCAACGTGGCAAAGAACGTGTCGGCCACCGGGAGGGCCGCGTGGGTCAACGCATTCAGCAGGGACGACTTCCCCGCATTGGTGTATCCCACGACTGCTGCGGTCCGGAGGGCGCGCTTCTGCCGATGCCGACGTAAGAGTGCCCGATGGCGTCGAACCTTCTCCAGCTCCTCTTCGATCTTGACGATCCGGCGCCGAATCCGCCGTCGATCCACCTCCAGTTGCGTCTCGCCGGGGCCTCGGGTCCCAATGCCACCTCCCAGCCGGGAAAGCTCGCCCCCATGGCCGGTGAGGCGCGGGAGCAGATACTTGAGCTGGGCCAGCTCGACCTGGAGCTTCCCCTCCCGAGATCGGGCGCGCTGGGCGAAAATATCCAGAATGAGCCCGGTCCGGTCCACCACCTTTCGGCCAAGGGTGGCTTCGAGATTTCTCTGCTGGGAACCCGTCAGGTCATCGTCGAAGATGACGAGATCCACGCCCTCTTCGCAGATCACCCTGACCTCCTCGGCCTTGCCCGGACCGATCAGGGTGCGGGGATTGGGCAGGAATCGCTCTTGGAGAACGCGAAAGGCCGGCTCAGCCCCTGCCGAGATCGCCAGCTGAGCCAGCTCCTCCAGGGAATCCTCGGCGTCCCAACGGGACTGGTGAGGCCGCCTGAGCCCGATGAGGACCGCCACTTCACGCCGTGGAAGGCAGATTGCTCTCACCGAAGTTGCTCGCGCGCCTCCTTCGCCCGCTGAAACTCCTCCACCAGGCGGGCCGTATCCTGTGTCCGAATCATCTCCGCAATCCGCTCCAGCACCTGCCGGAATCGAGCAATGGACTCGAGGACCTCACCTCGATTCCGGATCAGAATGTCACGCCACATGTCCGGGTGCGACGCCGCAATTCGGGTGAAGTCCCGAAGCCCACCGCCGCTGAATCGCAGAAGTTCTTCCTCCCCGTCCCCACAGTTCAGCACGGTTCCAATGAGCGCGTAGGCGACGACATGCGGCAGATGGCTGACGAGGGCGAAGACCTGGTCGTGCCGGAAGGGATCCATCAGGACCACGTGGGATCCCACCCCTTCCCACAGGCGCATGACCTTCTTGAGGGCCTCCTCGGGGGTTCGGGACGACGGCGTGAGCACACAGAGACTCCCATGAAAGAGTCCGGCCGAGGCGGCCTCGGGCCCAGAGCGTTCGGTCCCGGCGATAGGGTGGGCAGGGACGTAGGTTCGGCCAGGAGGGATCTCTCTCTCCACCTCGGCGACGAGATCTCCCTTCACACTTCCCACGTCGGTCACGATACACCCGGGGGCGAGGTGAGGCGCAACGGCACGGACCACCTCCGCGATGGCCCCGACGGGGACGGCCACCACCACGAGGTCGGCCCCCGCGACCCCGGCCGGCAGATCGCCACCCTCGTCCACCAGGCCCAGGGCAATCGCGTGATTCAGAGGGATCCGATCTCTGTCCAGGCCGACCACACGCGCCGCGAGCCGCCCCCGGCAAGCCCGAGCCAGGCTGCCGCCGATGAGCCCCACGCCGATCACCGCCATGCGCTGAAATAACAGTTCACGGACTTCGACGAGCTCAGTCGAGTCGTTCATAGTTCACCGTCCCCAGAGACTGGAGACTGGAGCTATGAGACTGGAGTCGCCACGTAGCGCTTACCACTCCCTCTTGCTCCTGTCTCCTGTCTCCGGTCTCTGGTCTGTGGTCACAGACGTCGTCCAACGACGGGCGCCAGGGCCCGTATCTGCTCCATCAGTGCGGCGAACCGACCAGGGATCAGGGCCTGAGGTCCGTCGGATAACGCCACCTCGGGTTGGGGATGGACCTCGACCATGAGCCCGTCTGCCCCCACGGCGACGGCCGCCAGGGCCAACGGGGCCACGAGATCCCATTTTCCGGCGGCGTGACTTGGATCGACGATAACCGGCAGGTGCGAGAGCTGCTTCAACGACGGGACCGCGGAAAGGTCCAGGGTGTTTCGGGTGTACTCCTCAAAGGTCCGGATGCCTCGTTCGCAGAGGACGATGTTGTAGTTCCCCTCGGACATGATGTACTCGGCCGACATCAGAAGCTCCTTGATCGTCGAGCTCATCCCCCGTTTCAGGAGGACCGGCTTGCGATGGATGCCCACCTCCTTGAGGAGACGGAAGTTCTGCATGTTTCTGGCTCCGATCTGGACCATGTCGGCATACTTCATGACGAGCTCTGCATCCCGAGGGTCCATCAGCTCGGTGACCACCGGCAGCCCGGTGATTTCCCGCACTTCAGCCAGGTATCTCAATCCCTCCTCGCCGAGCCCCTGAAACGAATAGGGGGAGGTCCTCGGCTTAAAGGCCCCGCCTCGGAGCAGGGTGGCCCCCGCCGCCTTGACGTTGGTCGCGGTCTCCAGGAGCATCTGGCGCCCTTCGACCGAGCAGGGGCCGGCGATCACGGCGAGCCGCTCCCCCCCCACCGCCACCCCATTGACCTCCACCACGCTTGACTCGGTCTTGAAATCTCGGCTGGCGAGTTTGAAGGGCTTCAGGATCGGCAGGGCTTTTTCGACTCCGGGTAACGCCTCGAACGGGACATTCCGAAGGATCCGTTCATCCCCGATGGCCCCGATGATGGTCCGCTCCACCCCCTTGGAGATGTGGGGCTTGAGTCCGTGCTCGGTGATTCGCGCCACCACCTGGTCGATATCCGCCTGGGTGGCGGTAGAGCGCATGACGATGATCATCTCTTGCTCTTCCCCCCCGTGGAACCCCCAGACCTCGCCGCCGCCCCCACCGTGCCGAGCACCTCGGCCAGGGCCTGGACGGCCCGGCTGTTCTCCTGAGGTGTCCCCACTGTCACGCGGATATACGCGGGCAGACCATACCCCTCCATGGATCGAACGATGACCCCCTTACGCAGGAGCGCGTCCGCGACCGCCTTGCCTTCCACGCCGACGTTGACCAGGATGAAGTTGGTCACGCTCGGGATGGTGACAAGTCCCAACTCGTCGAGGCGGGACTGCATGGTTCGCCGTCCGGCCCCGGTGATTCGAAGCGTCTCCTCGAGGTGGGCCGCATCGTCCAGCGCAGCCAAGGCCGCCTTCTGGGCCAACGTGTTGACGTTGAAGGGCTGCCGCACCCGGTTCAGAAGCTCCACCATCTCCGTGGAGCCGATGCCATACCCGATCCGCAGTCCCGCGAGACCGTACGCCTTCGAAAAGGTCCTGAGGGCCAAAAGATAGCGTCCCTCCCGGACATATCGAAGGAGATCCGGCTGAAGATACCGGGGGACATACTCCCGATAGGCCTCATCCACCACCAGGATGACATCGGGTGGAAGCGCCCGCACAAAATCGTCCAGGTCGGTGGGCGAGACGCACGTCCCGGTCGGATTATTGGGGTTGCCGAGAAAGACCAACTTGGTTCGGGCGGTCACCGCCTTGAGCATCCCGCGAAGATCGTGCGTGAAATCCTTCAGAGAGACCTCTCGGATGTGGCCCCCCACGGCCTGGCAGACACTCCGATAGACGACAAAGACCGGATGACCCATCACCGCCTCATCCCCCGGTCCCAGGAAGGCTCGGGTGACAAGCTCCAACAGCTCATTGCTCCCGTTGCCGAAACAGAGCTCCTCGGGCTTCACCCCGAGGCGCCGACTCAGCCCCTGGCGCAAGGCATAACAGCCGCCATCGGGGTACCGGTGCAGCCCTTGAAGCGCCTCTCGAATGGCCTGCAGGGCCAGCGGTGAGGGGCCCAGGGGATTCTCGTTGGAGGCGAGCTTGAGCACGTCATCGAGCCCGAGCTCCCGTTCTACCTCCTCCATCGGCCTCCCCGGGCTGTACGGGACCAGCTCGAGCACCTGAGGCCGTGCCAGCTCCCTCAGCGACTTTCCGCTCTGCGTCATCGTGTCTCGCTTCTCCCTCATTCCTCACCGCTCACGAGACCGGAGACCTGAGCTTTGAGACCGGAGATTTCGGGCTTCTCGTTTCTCGTCTCCCGTCTCTGGTCTCCCGTCTCCGGTCGTCGGGCTTCGGCTCAGCTCTTGGCCCGGAGCGGCTCCTTGGGGTAAGAGCCCAGGACCTTCAGGAAGAGGCATTCGTCCTTGAGCCCCTCCAGGGCCGCCTTCACCGGCGCATCCTCGGCATGCCCCTCGAAATCCACATAGAAGATGTACTCCCAGACCCGGTAGCGGGAGGGTCGCGACTCGATCTTGGTCAGGTTGATCTGGTTCTTGGCGAAGGGCTCCAGCATCCGGTACAACGCCCCCACCCGGTCCCGAATCGTGAAGAGGATCGAGGTCTTGTCTTGGCCGGTGACGGCGCACGGCGACTGCCCGATGATCAGGAAGCGCGTGAAATTATACGGGCTGTCTTCAATGCGGGACGCCACGACCTTCAGATCGTAGAGCCGGCTCGCCAGCTCGGATGCGATGGCCGCGGCCGTCTCATCCCGGGCGGCAAGCTCGGCTGCCGCCGCCGTGGAGTGCACCTCGCGAAGCGCGATCCCCGCCATGTTCGCCTCGAGCCACTTCCGGGATTGGGCGATGGCGTGGGGATGGGAGTAGATCGTGACGATCCGCCCCTTCTCTCCGAGCTTCGACAAGAGGTGATGAGCAACCTCCATGAGGATCTCGCCACAGATCTTCAGGTCCGAATCGACGAACATGTCGAGGGTATGACTCACCACCCCCTCGGTCGAGTTCTCGACCGGCACGACCCCGTAGTCCGCCTTCCCCTTCTCCACCTCGGCAAAGACCTCGTCGATGCCTCGGAGCGGGACGTATTCCGCCAGCAGGCCGAATCGCTTCATGCACGCCATGTGGGTGAAGGTGGCCTGGGGCCCGAGGTAGGCCACCTTCAACGGCTGTTCGAGCGAAAGACAGGCCGAGAGGATTTCCCGGTAGACTGCCTTGATCGCTCTGTCCGGGAAGGGTCCCCGGCTCTCCCGCGTGAGGCGATCGATGATCTCTCCCTCCCGTTGCGGGGAATGGTAGGCGATGTTTCCCTTGGCCTTCTCCTCCCCCACGCGCACGACGACCTCGGCCCGGCGATTCAGCAGGTCCAGGATCTGGCTATCGATGGCATCGATCTGGCGTCGAAACTCCTCGATTCCCATCTTTGCCCTCTCTGGTCTCTCCGTCCACATCTCGATCTGAAGCCCGGCCATTATAGGGAGGAATCCGAGGCGGCTTCAAGGCTTTTCTCGCTTCGTCTTGACGGCGCCATCTGCCTCCTGGCCGGCAGGCACGAGGGCCTCGAGCTCCTGGGTTGAGGGGAGATCCGTAATATCCTGGAAGCCGAAGTATTCCAAGAACGTCCGCGTGGTGCCGTAGAGAAGCGGCCGGCCCACCTCTCGCTTGCGCCCGAGGATCCGGATCAGTCCCCGTTCCATGAGGGTCTTCAGGACGGCATCCACCAGCACGCCCCGGATCGCCTCGATCTCGGCCTTGGTGATCGGCTGCCGGTAGGCGATGATGGCCAACGTCTCGAGCGCCGGCCGGGACAGCCTGACCGGTCGCGTTTGGGCCAGTCGGCTGACCCAGGGGTGCAGCTCAGATCGGGTCGCCATGCGATAGCCGCCGGCGACCTGAAGGATCGTGAGGCCCGAACCCCTCTTTGCATACTCATCCCTCAAGGAGTCCAAGCTCTCAACGATTCTTGCCTTCTCCTCACCCAGGATCGCTTCCAGCTGCTCGATCGAGAGCGGATCAGGGGAGGCGAAGAGGACCGCCTCCAAGATCGCCGGGGCGTCCTGACTCATGCCGCCGCCCCCACGATTACAATCTCGCCGAAGGCGACCCGTTGTCGGACCCGGACCGCTCCCTGCCGCAAGAGCTCCAGCAGCGCGAGAAAGGTCGCAATCACCAACGAGCGACCGACCGCCGGAGCAAACAAAGCCTCAAAGGTGACGGAACCCTGGAGCGTCACCTGGTCGAGGATGGCAACCATCCGCTCTGCCGTCGTCACCAGTCGGGGCACGAGCGTGAGCGCCCCCTGACCGTCGACGCGCCTCAGGACGTCCCGAAAGGCCGCGAGGAGATCCAAGAGACTGACCTCGAGCGTCCCTCCGCCGGGTGGGATATCGAGAGGCGTGGAGCGGAAGAAAAAGAGTCGCTGTCCGTCCTCCCGGACCGCCAACGTCTCGGCGGCAGCCCGGAAGCGCTCGTACTCCAGAAGCATATCGACCAGGGGGGTCCGGGGATCCTCTTCGACCGCCTCCCCATCGGCAGAGGGCTCGACCGGCAACAACATCCTGGACTTAATGTACACCAACGTGGCCGCCATGACGAGAAACTCTCCGGCCACCTCGAGGTCGAGCTCGTGGAGCAGGGTGAGGACCTGAAAGTATTCATCGGTGATCCGCGCGATGGGAATATCGTAGATATCGATCTGGTTCCCACGGATGAGATGCAGGAGTAGGTCTAACGGCCCCTCAAAAACCGGGAGCTTCACCTGGTAGGCCATGTCTCCTCCTCCACGCTCAGATATGGACGGATCTTTCGCAGGCACTTCGGCCCGATCTCCGGGATCCGCTCGAGGTCCGAGAGCCGCCCAAAGGGGCCACGGTCCTCCCGAAACCGGACAATCGCGTCTGCCATGGCAAGGTCCATCCCCGGTACGTCAGCCAGGCGCCCCGCATCGGCCCGATTGGGATTCACGCGCCCCGACCCCGCTTCCATCGGCATGAGACCCCGGACGGCGACGAGGACCAGCACAGATAAGAGGAGCAAGGCGAGCGCGGCATCGGCAGGAGCGAAGACCGGCACCCTCATCGCCCCCCCGTCGACTGCGCCTCCAGCCGAAAGACATCGTGCAGCACCCGGACCGCCAGTTCCGTGTACTTTTCCTCGATGACGCAGGACACCTTGATCTCTGATGTGCTGATCATCATGATGTTGATGTTCTCCGCAGCCAGGGCGGCAAACATCTTGGCAGCGACCCCGGAGTGCGTCCGCATACCGACCCCCACGATCGAGACCTTGGCGATCCGATCGTCCCCCAGGACCTGGTCCGCCCCGATCTCTCTTGCGAGCCCCTTGACGAGTTCCATCGCCTTGTGAAAATCGGTCCTCGGGACGGTGAAGGAGATATCGGTGTGCCCGTCCTGGCTGATGTTCTGCACGATCATGTCCACCACGATCCCCGCCTCGGCCA
>JBOHQS010000095.1:0-8576 GCA_050732295.1 Methylomirabilales bacterium (SeqCode) | reverse complement strand
AGCAGATCTGCCCCGATATACGCGGGATCGCCGGTCTCGTCCGCCACCACCACCACCTCGGTCGGCCCGGCAATCCCATCGATCCCCACCACGCCGGCCACCAGGCGCTTGGCGGTCGCCACGTACATGTTCCCCGGGCCGACGATCTTGTCCACCCTCGGAATGGAATCGGTCCCGTACGCCAACGCGGCGATCGCCTGCGCCCCGCCCACCTTGTAGATCTCCGCGATCCCCGCGAGGGAGGCCGCCACCAGGACCGCGGGATGCACCGTCAGACCAGCAGTGACCGGGGTGCAGAGGACGCGCCTCTCCACTCCTGCCACCGCCGCGGGAACGCCGTTCATCAGCACCGTGGAAGGGTAGACGGCCTTCCCGCCGGGGATGTAGATCCCGACCGCATCCAGCGGCCGGCACAGCTGGCCGAGGATCGCCCCCTCCTCGGTCAGGAACCACGAGTGCGGGAGCTGTCGGCGGTGGAACTGTTCGATCCGCGCTGCCGCGAGCCTGAGCGCCTCGAGCGCCTCGGGCTGCAGATGGTCAAAGGCCTGCGTCACCTCGTCCGGCGTCACCCGGAGGGTGCCCGACGTGAGCGAGGCCCCATCGAAACGCCTCGCATACTCCAAGAGCGCGGTATCGCCCTTCTCGCGCACCGCGGTGAGGATGGGGCGAACCACCTCCTCCGCCTCGGCGGACACCGCGGCCCGCCGCACGGCGAGCTCTTTCAGAAAGGCGGTCCCTTCGTCTCCATCGGCCCGCACGATCCGAATCATCCGCCCTCTCCCTGAACGACGGCCTGGAGGCGATCAATCAGGTCACGGACCTGCTGGTGCTTGGTCTTCAAGGCAGCCCGATTGACAATGAGCCGCGCGGTGGCGGTGGCGATCTCTTCCACTTCTTCCAGATCGTTCTCCTGCAAGGTCCGGCCCGTGTCGACCAGATCCACGATCCGCTCGCACAGCCCCACGAGCGGCGCCAGCTCGATGGAGCCCGAGAGGCGGATGATCTCGACCTGCACCCCCTGCTGGGAGAAGTACCGTTCGGCCAGTTTGGGATACTTGGTGGCCACCCGCACCGACGAGAAGCCGCCCGGGCTCCAGCGTTGCTGCAGATTCTTCGGCTGCGCCACTACCAGGCGACAGGCCCCGAACTTGAGATCCAGCGGTTCGTAGACATCCCGCTCCTGCTCGAGCAGGATATCCTTGCCCACCACGCCCATATCGGTGGCCCCGTACTCCACATAGGTGGGAATATCGGCCGGGCGGAGCACCATGAAGCGGTACGCCCCCGTCACGTCCTCGCACAGGAGGCGCCGCGACTCCATGAGCCCCTCGAGCCCTGCGATCCCCGTCGCTTCGAAGAGTTTGATGGCCTCGGGGAGGAGCCGCCCCTTCGGCAGCGCAATGGCGATCTGTCCCCGCCGCATTCAGCCCTCGACCCGCCGGATCTTCCCCCCCAGGGACTGCAGCTTCGCCTCTAATCGCTCGTAGCCGCGGTCCAGGTGATAGATCCGATCGACCACCGTTTCACCTCGGGCCTGAAGCCCCGCCAACACCAAGGAGGCGCTCGCGCGGAGATCGGTCGCCATCACGGGGGCCCCCCGGAGGAAGGGGACACCCTGGACCACGGCCTCCCGGCTTCCGACTGTAATGTCTGCTCCCATCCGTACAAGCTCGGGGATATGCATAAAGCGATTCTCGAAGACCGTCTCGGTGATGACGGATCTGCCGTCGGCGATCGCCATGAGCGCCATGATCTGCGCTTGCATATCGGTGGCGAAGCCGGGGAAGGGAGCGGTGCCGATATCCACCGCCCGGGGTCGGGCAGCCATCCGGACTCGAATCCCCCCCGCCTCGACGGCCACGGATGCCCCTGCCCCCCGGAGCGTTGCCGTCACCGCCTCCACGTGGTGTGGGACGCAGCCCTGGATCACAACATCGCCCAGCGTAATGGCCGCCGCCACCGCCAAGGTTCCCGCCTCGATCCGATCCGGGACGATCCGGTGCCGGGCACCGGTGAGCGCCTCGACCCCCCCGATCGTGATGGTGGACGTGCCTGCCCCCTCGATCCGCGCCCCCATTGCTTGGAGGAGGCGGGCCAGGTCAACCACCTCCGGCTCCGAGGCGGCATTGTCGAGGACCGTCGTCCCCTTCGCCAACGTCGCCGCCATCATGAGATTCTCGGTCCCCGTGACCGTCACCGTCTCGAAGGCAAAGTGCGCTCCGGTGAGACGAGGCGCCTTGGCCACCACGTAGCCCTCCACCAGATCGATCTCTGCTCCCATCCGCTGGAGCCCGGCGAGATGCAGGTTGATGGGCCGCGGGCCGATGGCACAGCCCCCCGGAAGCGAGACCCTGGCCTCGCCGAACCTGGCGAGCAGCGGGCCCAGCACTAAGACCGCGGCCCGCATCGTCCGCACCAGATCGTAAGGCGCCTCGCACCGCTCGACGGCCCGCGAGGTGAGACTCACCGTCCCGGGACCCACATCGCAGGACTCCACCCCCATGAACCCGAGAAGCCTCCTGATCGTCGCCACATCTCCAAGGGAGGGGACATTTTCCAGGATGAGCTCCTGGGGGGTGAGGAGAACGGCCACCATGGCTGGCAGCGCGGCATTCTTCGCCCCGCTCACCGTCACGGTGCCGCAGAGAGGCCTTCCCCCGTGGATCACCAACCGGTCCACCTTACCCTCCATGCGTGCGGCCGGCCCTCTCACGCAGACCGAACCCCACCCCTGACCGCACCGACCCAGGACCCGTGCACCGAGCGACGATCACTCGCTCGCGTCCGCTCAAGTCCGGGGTCACCTCGATGTCGCCGAAGACACCCTGCTCCCGCAGAAGACTGCTGAGCGAAGGTCCCTGTCCCGGCGCCATCTCCAGGGCCAACCATCCCCCGGGCCGGAGCAACGTCGAGGCCCCACTGATGAGCCGCCGGTGAACGTCGAGGCCGTCCGACCCCCCATCCAGAGCCTCCAGGGGCTCATAGCGTACCTCGGCCGGCAGGCCCGCCAATTCCCTGGTGGCAACGTAGGGCGGGTTGCTCACCATGAGGTCACAGTGATGGGCGAGGCCCAGGCAAAGGAGCGGCGCCACCAGATCGCCGTGCAGGAACGTGATCTGTCCAAGGACCCCGTGTCTCGCGGCATTGTCTCGGGCGACGTCCAGGGCCCGGCTCGAAATCTCCGTCGCATAGAGCCGGCCGTGGGGGAGGGCCTTCGCCACCGCCACGGCGATAGCTCCGGAGCCGGTGCCGATGTCCGCAATGACCGGCGCCTGCAGCTCGTTGAGCCGCGCCAGCGCCGTCTCGACCAGCGTCTCGGTCTCGGGCCGCGGGATCAGGACAGCAGGGGTCACCGCGAAAGCGAGGGACCAGAACTCCTTCGTCCGGGTGAGATACGCGAGCGGCTCACGGGCCTGCCGTCGGCCGAGGAGGGCCTGGTAGAGCTCGAACACCGGAGAAGGCATCCGTTCTTCAGCGGCCGCATACAGGTGGAGGCGATCCCTGCCGAGGAGGGACGCCAAGAGACACTCGGCATCCAGCCGAGGGGACTCCACGCCGCTCGATTCCAGGAGCGCCGTCGCCCAGACGACCATCTCGCCAACAGACGGACCCTTTGGAATGAGGATTCCCTCCCCTCTCCACCCGGGGTTTCATGATGCCGAGGAGGTCTTCAGCCGCTCCGCCTCATGATGGGCCATCAGGGCCTGCGCCAACTCGTCCAGGTTACCGTCGAGCACCCCGGGGAGATTATGCAGCGTCAGCCCGATGCGGTGATCGGTCACCCGGCCCTGGGGAAAGTTGTACGTCCGGATCCGCTCGCTCCGGTCCCCCGTCCCGACCTGCTGGCGCCTGGCATCGGCAATCTCCCGGTCCTGCTCGGCCCGGGCCCGCTCCAAGAGACGCGCCCGGAGGACCTTGAGGGCCTTGGCTTTGTTCTTGTGCTGGGACCGTTCGTCCTGACAAGAGACCACCAGGCCTGTCGGGATGTGGGTGATCCGGACCGCTGAGTCGGTGACATTCACGTGCTGTCCCCCGGCACCGCTGGCCCGGAAGACGTCGATCTGGAGGTCCTTCGAGTCGATCTGCACATCGACCTCCTCCGCCTCGGGCAGGACCGCGACCGTCACCGTCGAGGTGTGGATCCGGCCGCTCGCCTCGGTGGCGGGCACCCGCTGGACGCGATGGACGCCGCTCTCGTGACGCAACTTCCGGAAAGCCCCTTTGCCTTCGATCGCCAGGATGGCCTCTTTCATCCCGCCGATCCCCGTCGGATTCGCCGAGAGCATCTCCACCTTGAAGCGGGCCGCCTCCGCGTACCGGGTATACATCCGGAGGAGATCGGCGGCGAACAGCGCCGCCTCATTCCCTCCGGCCCCGGCTCGGATCTCCATGATCACGCCCTTCTCGTCGGTCGGGTCCTTGGGAAGCAGCAACTCCTGCAGCTCGCGCTCCAAGGCCTCCCGCCGCCCCTTGAGGGCCTTGAGCTCCCCGTCGGCCAACGCCCGCATCTCCGGGTCGGTCGCCTCCTCAAGGAGGGCAGCCGCCTCATCCTGCTCGCGCATCAGCCGCTGGTGGGCCCGGTATTTCTCGACGAGAGGATGGAGGCTGGCGTGGGCCTTCGCGTGGCGCTGAAAGGTCGTGGGATCCTGGTGAACGGAGGGATCGGCCAGCTTCCGGCTCAACTCCTCGTACCGCTCCTCGATCTCCCGCAGCTTGTCGACCCAGGGCAACATGAGGGCTCGTTCACACGTCACCAGTCACCGGTGGAACCGCACGCCCACCCGGCAACCGGTGAATTATGCACCCGGGGCTGTCTTGCGGCGAAGCCTCCGCTGGAATCGCTCCACGCGCCCCTCGCTATCCACCAGCTTCTGACGGCCGGTAAAAAAGGGATGGCATTTGGAGCAGATCTCGACCCGGATCGTCGGCACAACCGAGCGTGTATGGATGACCTCGCCGCAGGCGCAGGTGATCACACAACCCACATACTCAGGGTGGATACCCTTCTTCATCCCCACCTCTCCCGTCTCCGATGCACGGCACTGCCGCCTCACCACACGTCAGGCATTGTAGCACGCCCCGTCCTCGGGGCAACAAAAAAGCAGCCTCACGGCTGCTTTTGTGCCTGGACTTCTCCGCCCACCTAGGTGTTCATGGACCGGAGAAAGTCCGCATTGGACTTGGCCTCGGAGAGTTTCCCCTGCAGAAGCTCCATCGCCTCCACCACCCCCATGGTGGCCAGGACCTTCCGGAGCACCCACATCCGGTTGAGCTCCTCCTGCGTCAAGAGCAGCTCCTCCTTGCGGGTCCCGGATCGGAAGATGTCGATGGCGGGGAACATGCGCTTGTCCACCAGGCGCCGATCCAGATGCAGCTCCATATTCCCGGTCCCTTTGAACTCTTCAAAGATCACATCGTCCATCCGGCTGCCGGTATCGACCAAGGCAGTGGCGATGATGGTGAGGGACCCCCCCTCCTCGATGTTCCGGGCCGCCCCAAAGAAACGCTTGGGACGCTGCAGCGCGTTGGCATCGACCCCGCCTGAGAGGACCTTGCCGCTCGGCGGACAGACCGCGTTATACGCGCGGGCGAGTCGGGTGATCGAGTCGAGGAGGATGACCACATCCCGTCGGTGCTCCACGAGCCGCTTCGACTTTTCCAGGACCATCTCCGACACCTGGACGTGGCGACTGGCCGGCTCGTCGAAGGTGGAGCTGATCACCTCCGCCTTCACCGACCGCTGGAAGTCGGTCACCTCTTCCGGACGCTCATCGATGAGGAGGACGATGAGAAACACCTCCGGATGATTCTTGGTGATGCTGTTCGCAATCTTCTGCAGGAGGATCGTCTTCCCGGTCCGCGGTGGTGCCACGATCAGTCCCCGCTGTCCCTTCCCGATCGGCGTGATCAGATCCATGACCCGCATATTGATCTCATCCCCGGTCGTTTCGAGGCCGATCCGCTCGTTGGGGAAGAGGGGCGTGAGGTTATCGAAGAGGGTCTTATCCTTGATCGCCTCCGGGTTCTCAAAGTTGACCGCCTCCACCTTGAGGAGGGCGAAATACCGCTCCCCCTCCTTGGGCGGTCGGACCTGCCCCGACACCGTATCGCCGGTGCGGAGATCGAAGCGCCGGATCTGGGACGGGGAGACGTAGATATCGTCAGGCCCGGGAAGGTAGTTATAGTTGGGCGCCCGGAGGAAGCCGAAACCATCCGGGAGGACCTCCAGGACCCCCTCGGCGAAAATGAGCCCATTCTTTTCCGCCTGGGCCTCCAGGATCTTGAAGATGAGATCCTGCTTCCTGAGCGCGCTGGCGCCCACCAGGCCCACGGAGCGCGCAATGGTGGTCAGTTCGGTGATGGTCCTCTCGGTCAAGTCGGCCAGGTTCATGAGACCCTCGCGGGGGGCGTCCTTGGCCGTCTCCCGGGCCACCGCCTTGGCCTCTTTCGTCTCTTTCCCCTCTTTGGTCGCTTCCTTCACGGCATCACTCGCATGGCGTTGGGACGGCATCTCGCTTTCTCCCCTCTCTGCGTGGCTCCGGTCGCGGAACCCGTGATCTCCCGGTCCTCTTACCCTCTCGCGCGAGCCCCGGACCGACCCTCGTGACCACGCGGCGATGCGTGATCGGGCGCGATTGCCCAGGACCCAGCGTGTCGAGCGGATTCTCGTTCTCCGTCTATGTGCACTACCCGATACAGGGGATCTCCCGAGGCTGATTCAGGGCTGGAGTACTGTGGTGGAATAACCTTGAAAGTGCTGAGGAGATGCCTCAAATCGGTATGTCCGCAATGAATACTACGAACCCACCCAGACCTTGTCAAGCTTTTTTTGAGGCATTCTGGAGCAGCCACTCGTACACCTCCTGCACGCGCCGCTCGGTTTCCTGCAGCGCTCCCCCATTTTCAATGACGACATCGGCCCGTCGCTCTTTCTCCCCCAGGGGCATTTGGCTGCCGATGCGGGCCAAGGCCTCTTCCCGACTCAGACCTCGATCGGCCATAAGGCGAGCGACCTGCACCTCTTCCGGGGCGGTGACGACCACCACGCAATCGAAGCGACGCTCGGCTTCAGCCTCCATGAGGAGGGGGAGCTCCACCACGCATACCGCAACCCCCTGTGTCCGAAGTTCAGCCACCCGTTGCTCCACCGCACTGATGAGGCCAGGATGCACAATGGTCTCGAGGCGCCTGCGTACCTGCTCATCGCGAAAGACGAGTTCTCCTAATGATCTGCGATCGATGGTGCCGTCGCCACGGAGGATGTGAGGCCCGAACGCGTCGACGATGGCTTCATAGACAGCCGAGCCCGGCTTTTGCAATTCTCGGACCATCTCATCCGCATCCATGACAGCGGCCCCCCGCCGAGCGAACATGCGGGCGACGGTACTCTTGCCCGTGGCGATCCCCCCCGTGAGCCCCACCCGGATCATCCGATCAGCACATTTCCTGCTGCGTCCCTTCAAGGGCCGCGAGCAAACGGGTAAACTCCAACTCCCGGAAGAGGTTCCGGAGTCGCTCCCAGTCGGGAAGCGGGCGTCGCAGGGCCTCCGCCGAGACGGGCAGGGGAACGTCGGTCCGGATGGTGACGAGGGTCCGGTTTTTCCTGATCTGCTCGGCGTGCATCTTCAGCGCCTCGCGGAGCCTTGGCCGCTTCACGCGATCCAAGGACCGGAGGAGATTCTCCACCGTTCCGAATTCCTGAATCAGCGCGCTAGCGGTCTTCTCTCCCACTCCGGGGACCCCGGGGATGTTATCCACGGCATCCCCGGAAAGACTCATCAGGTCGACCATCGCCTCCGGCGGCACCCCGTATCGCTCCTCGACATCCCGGACTCGATAGGTCCTGTCGCGCATCGGGTCGTACACCTGGATGGCAGGACCCACGAGCTGGAAGAGATCCTTGTCGCCGGAGACAATCGTCACCTGAAACCCATCGGTAGCCGCCTTGGTCGCGACCGTCCCGATAATGTCGTCCGCCTCGGTGCCCTCCGCCATCAGGGTCGGCACATTGAGGGCCCCCACGACCTGATAGACATAGGGGATCTGGGGAGCCAGCGTCTCGGGGATGGGTGGACGCTGGGCCTTGTAGGCCTCGAACTCCCGATGGCGCTCCGTCTCGCCGCCGGCATCAAAAACCACGGCCACATGTTCCGGCGCTCGTTCACGCAGTATCTTGAGGAACATCGTGGTAAAGCCATAGATCGCACCGGTCGGGAGCCCCCGAGAGTTACTCAAAGGTGGCAGGGCGTGGAAGGCTCGGTAGATGTAGGAGGTGCCGTCGATGAGGTAGAGCTGCATCGTGTGACTGACGACCAAGGCCGCTCAGCGGAGGTCGCCCCAGCGGTGCTGGAGAATAGCGAGGGCGGCCACCGCGGCGGTCTCCGCCCGCAAGGTCCTGGGCCCCAGGGAGACAGACACAAAACCGGCCCGCGTGAGGAGGGCGACCTCATCCATCTCCAGCCCCCCCTCCGGACCCACCACGATCTTGACCTCATCCGGAGCGGGCATCTGATCGAGCAGCGCGCCGAGCGTCCCCACTCGCTCCCCCTCCCAGAGGACCAGGGCCGCCCCGGGGC
>JBOHQS010000094.1:0-8590 GCA_050732295.1 Methylomirabilales bacterium (SeqCode) | reverse complement strand
CGTACACCCCTTCAGGAGGGTCAGCCCCTGGATTTCCCCTTTCTCGAGCCGCGTCATGAAGTTCTGGTAGAGTTCAGGCTTGGTCGTCAGGGGCACCCCATCGATGACCAGGGTATCGTGGAGGAGGCCCAGGGTGATCTGCTCCCGGTCTCCCAGCAGCTTCTCGAAGGCGCTTCTCAGATTCTGCAAGGCGGTCGTCGCGGCCGGATGGGTGGGGGAGTAGAGGCCAAGATTCTTCCAGGCGGCGTTGAGACTCAGGAGGAACTGTTCCGCTTCTCTGAACTCCGAACTCATCGGGTTCCCTCGGTTTCCTTCTCGGAGGAGCGGCCACCCCTGAGGGCGGCCTCGCAGGCCTGCTTCAACACTGCAGGAGCCGATCGGGCCGCCGCCCGCAAGGCCTCCATGCCCTCCGGCATCCTCAGGGCGCCCAGGGCGTATGCGGCGGCGATCCGGAGCTCCTCCGTCCTGCGTCGGGACAACCATCGCCTTCGGTGCAACAGGCCGATGAGGGTGGGCAGGACCTGGGGGTCCCCGATGGCCCCCAACGCAGCGACGGCCTTCTTCTGTTCCTCGAGGTTCCGGGTGCCCGGATGCGCCTCCGCGAGCTGGCGGAGGGGCGGAACGGCGGCCTTCACCTTGAGCCCTCCCAGTGCAGCGATCGCCGCCTGTCGCACCGACGTGTCGGTATCCACTAACGCGCCGAGCAGCGGATCCCCGCCCTGCTCCGCGCCCAATTGCCCGTAGAGCCTAATGCTCTCGCGGCGGATCCTGGGGTCGGAATGCCGGAAGAGCCGTTTCAGGTTCTCTGCAACCTCAGGCACCGCGAGCCGCGGCAGCAGAGGGAACAGGCGCCTGGCCGTTTCCCAGGACGGCGCCGTGAGCGCCGATTGAACCGCCGGCAGGGCGGCAGGGCCCATCTGGATGAGGATATCCGCCAGCCTTTGGCGGGCTCCCATCTCCCGCTCGGTCAGGAGTTGGTTGACCACTGCGGGAGCGGTCTCCTCCTTCACCGTAAGCAAGAGATGGACCAACTGATGCTCCGGGACCGGTCCGCGCCGGCAGAAGCCATCAACCAAAAGCTGCGGGCCGGTTTCATCCAGCATCGACCGCAGGGTCCAGCGGGCGTAGCGCGTGATCTTCTCTTCCTTGGGGCTCGCCGGGTGGAGCTCCATGGCAAGGGCAGCCATGATCCGCAGGCAGATGTTTCCCTCGCCCCGGGTCAATGCCTCACGCCCCCGCCGGGACAGCTCCTCCGTGAGATACTCGTACCGCGCTGGCCGATCGGTCTTCTGGAGTTCGATGATGAGCGCCTCCAGGTCAGGTGGGATTTCATCTTCTGCCTTCGCTCCTCCCGCTTCTTCAAGACTGCGGGTCGGTGTGGTCGATTCCCCGCCGGTTTTGCCCCCGGGCATTTGAGCCGCCTGTGGGGACGCGATCTCGGTCGGAGCCGGTTGCGCGGCCGCCGCGGCTGGTGCTGGTGGAGCGGCCTGCTGGACCGGCTCGGACCCGCTCTCTCCTGCGCTCACACGCTCGACCCGAGGGGAGATGGTCTCGAATTTCACGTCGAGGGCCTCCACCTCAACCGTGCTCGCTCCGCGCCCCTGGAGGAAGGCCCGGCCGCCCCCCTGCCGGGACAGCGTCGCGGCGTCGGTGATCAGCAGGTCGGTGATGTGCTGGAGGTCCTCGGGACGAACCCCGGGGAGGAAACGGATGGCCTGAATCCCCCGGCGGGTGAACTCGATGGCAAAGCCCTGCAAGAGGGGATGATTCCGTCCCACGGGGACATCGGCGCAGGAGAAACCGCCGTGGTTGATCTGAATCGAAAGCGGGGCCTGTTGCGAGAGGAGTTGTGCGATCTGTTTGTGGGTACGGTCGAGGGCCTGAGTCCTGGCTGGGTGCTTTCCCGGATAGGCCAGAAAGATCTTGGTGGCCTTCTTGATGCCGACGAGAATCTCAGCCAACTCGCGCGAAAAACCGGCATCCGCCTGACGGTCTCTGCTCTCGTCCCTCACCATCCCCCGGCTTTCCGCCTGCGTCTTGCCTCCACGGTCTCGCCGACCGATGTTCATATGAACCTTATAGCAAAAGACGGACCAAGTCAATTGAGGAGCGCTGCCGGGTGAGCTTCACAGGGTATCAACCGGGTCCACGTCGATCTCGAGATGAATCGATCCTCCGCGGGGGACCGTAAAGGCTTCGAGGGCGTGGGCCACCTTCGAGCGGAGAGGGGCCTCTGGGGACCCCTTGACGAACAGGTGCCACCGGAATCGACCGCGCAGGCGGGAGAGGGGAGCAGGGGCGGGACCGTCGATCTCCAGTGCCATCGGATCCTGCCGCAGCAGCGTCCCAAGCTGCTCGGCCGTCTCGGCCGCTCTCTTCTCCTGCGGGCTGGAAATGAGCAGACGTATGAGGCGGGTGAAAGGGGGAAGGTTCCGCTCTTGGCGGCGCACCAGCTCCTCCCGGGCGAAGGAGAGAAAGTCTTGATGGAGGGCTGCCTGGATGCAGTAATGATCGGGGTTATACGTCTGAATCACGGCGTCCCCGCGGCGCGAGCCCCTGCCGGAGCGGCCCACCATCTGGGTGAGCAGCGCAAAGGTCCGCTCACCCGCACGGAAGTCCGGGAGGTTCAGGCCGATGTCCGCCGAGAGGACCCCCACGACCGTCACGTTCGGGTAGTCGTGTCCCTTGGCGATCATCTGCGTCCCCACCAGGATGTCGAGGTCCCCGCGTTCGAGTCGCTGTAAGACGAGGTGATGTCCCTGGCGGCCGGCCGTCGTATCCCGGTCCATCCGGGCGATCCGGGCGTGGGGGAAGAGGGTTTGCAGTTCCCGTTCCACCTGCTCGGTCCCCAGTCCGAGCTGCCGCAGGTTCGAGCCGCGGCAGTCGGGGCAGCAATCCGGAGGCCGACGCTGATACTCGCAGTGGTGACACCGCACGACGCCAGCGCCCCGGTGGAGGGTGAGGGAGACGTGACAGGAGGGGCAGCGGAGGAGATAGCCGCAGTCGCGGCAGAGGATGGAGGTGGCATACCCGCGCCGGTTCAGGAGGAGCAGCACCTGCTCTCGGCGGTCGAGACCTTCGCGGATCCCGGCCTCGAGGATTCTGGACAGGATAAGGCGTTGCCCCGGCTCCTTCGGCTGCCGGCGAAGGTCCACCACTGTGACCTTCGGCAACAGGCCTGCGCCGATGCGCTCGGGCAGCGAGGCCAATCGGTACTGGCCCAGTTGCGCCCGGTGAAAGCTTTCGAGGGAAGGGGTGGCCGAGCCCAGCACCACCGGGCACGACGTGAGCTCACCCCGGATGAGCGCCACGTCCCGTCCGTGGTATCGGAGAGAGTCCTCTTGTTTATAGGCGGGATCGTGCTCCTCATCCACCACCACGATCCCCAGGCGGGGCAGCGGCGCGAAGACCGCCGATCGGACCCCGACCACGATATCGGCTTCCCCCCTTCGGATGCGAAGCCACTCGTCAAGCCGCTCACCCGGGGTAAGGGCGCTGTGGAGCAGGGCGACCCTGTCCCCGAAGCGGGCCCGGAATCTTTCCGTCGTCCGCGGGGTAAGGGCAATCTCGGGCACCAGAACCAAGGCCTGCCTTCCCCGTTTCATGACCCCATCGATTGCCTGAAGGTAGATCTCGGTCTTGCCGCTGCCGGTCACGCCGAAGAGGAGGAAGGGGACGTAGCGCTCTGCGGTGGCCGCCTCTTCGATCTGACGGAAGGCCTCCCGCTGCGGCGAGGAGAGGGGGAGGGGATCCGTGTGGGTGACCGGAAGATCCCTGAAGGGGTCGCGGGAAACGGCGCTGAGCAGGGGTTCGATGAGCCCTCTGTCCATGAGGGCAAAGACGACCGAGGGAGACCCCGCGATGGTCCTCATCTCACGAGCCGGTAAGGTCCCGCCAGCCCGAAGGAGGTGAGAGAGGAGTTCTGCCTGACGGGGGGCCCGAGTCTTGAGCAGCGCGATGGCCGCCTCAACCTCCTTCTCAGAACGGATCAGGCGGACCGATCGCTCGTGTCTCTCCCGGACTCGAGCGGGGAAGTGAGACGTCTCCACCGACAGGAGTCGCTTGGCCCGAAGCCGCTGAAGGAGGGAGGGGGTCATCTTCCCGAGCTGCCGCGTCAGGCGACTGACAGGAACCGCAATGTCGGGGGCGAGGAGGCGGAGCAGCTCCTCTTCCCGGGTTCCGAGGTCATGGGTCCCTTGCGCCAGGGCCTGGTGTCCCTCTTCGGTGAGACGAACGAGGCGGCGGGTCGAGGCATCAATCCCTGGGGGCAAGGCAGCCTTGATCACCGTTCCCCAGGGGGCGCCGTAGTAGTCGGCGACCCGGCGGGTCAGTTCCAGCAGGGGCTCATCGAGCAGAGGTTCAGGATCGAGGATGTCTTGAATCTCTTTGAGCCGTGTGATCTCGACGCGCTCCCGGAGGCGCACCAGGTAGCCGGAGACGACGCGCGGCCCCAGGGGGACGAGGACGCGCTTGCCGGGAGCGGCCGCCTCGCGGAGGTGGGGCGGGACGGCATAGGTGAGGGTCTTGTCAATGGCTGTAGGCAGGGCGACTTCGGCGTAGGCGGGACGATCTGCTGGAGCCATCATCTCTCTGCCGCTCTTCTCGCTGAGGCTACTCTCAGGGCTTGTCCCCGCATCTGTGTCTAGGGTACAATGCGGCGGTCGTCGGGGTCTATCGCATTTTTCTCCCCACCTCCTTTCCCTGGCGATGTGGGCGTGTGCCCGGGCGATGTGGTCCGTCATCAAGGGGAGCATCAAGGGGATCGAGGACGACGTTGGGGCGATGAAAGCAACGTTCGAGGCGGCGGTCGCGGGGGTGAAGCGCTCAGACATGGATCGCGGACGGGCGTTCCTCCTCGACTTTGACCATACCCTTTTCGATACCGATCGATTCTTCTGGGTGGACGTCCGCGCCGCATTTGCCCGATTTGCGATCGATGCCAAGATCTGGGAGGAGAGCTACGGAGTGGTATGGCCCACGGGCTACTCGCTCGACAAACACTTGGAACATCTGGCCCGGCAAGGGCGGGTGGCGGATTCCGTCGTGGCCCAACTCAAGGGCGTGCTTCGTGAACGCTTTGCCGATCTCCGCTCGTATCTCTTTCCGGATTCGGAGCCCTTTCTGAAGCGACTGCAGAGGGAAAAGATATCCTGCTTTCTCCTCTCTTTTGGTGATCCGGCCTGGCAGGCCTCCAAGGTCACGCGGGCACGGATCAGCGGTTTCTTCCAGGAGGTCTTCTTCACCGGCCAGGAACAGGCCAAGGCGGAGGTCGTCGAGGCGCTGGCCGGACGTTTCGCGCGCCTCGACATGGTGGATAATGACCCGCGCGAGCTCGATCGGGTCAAGGCCCGCCTCACCCAGATCAACACTGTCTGGATCAGTCGGGTTCCGGCTGAGGCACTCGAGAGTCCGGATGCCGCGGTCCGGGAGCGCTTCCGGGAAGCGCGGGGCTACGCGACACTCACCCCTGAGTTCTCCCACCGACGCTGCACCACCCTGGACGAGGTGACCTGGTGAGCCGTTCCATCGTCGCGTCCGCTCCCACCCGGATCGACTTCGCCGGTGGGACCCTCGACATTCCTCCCCTCTATCTCTTTCATGAGCCTGCCGTCACCGTCAACGTGGCCATCGACCTCTGTGCCACGGTTGCCGTGCGGGAGACCAAAGAGCGCGGGATTCACCTTGTCGCCCGGGACCGAAACATGCAGGCCTTCTGGGCCTCCGCAGATCAGATCGATTGGCGGCAGAATCGCTTCCTCGAACTGACGGCCCGCCTCCTCCGATCGTTCGTTCCCCTGTCAGCCGTTGAGGTGACCACCGACTGTCAGGCGCCTGCGGGGGCGGGAACCGGGGGCTCCTCTGCACTGGCCGTTGCCGCGACAGCGGCGTTGGCCCGCCTCGGGAAGTGCCGGATGTCGAAGAGCGAGCTCATCGAATATGCGCGGGCCGTTGAGACCCAGACCATCCGAGTGCCTACGGGATACCAAGACTACTACGCAGCCGTCTTCGGAGGAGCCAGCGTGATCGAGTTCGGTCGCACCGGGATCGTCCGCCGGCCGCTGGTCGAAGGGAAATTTCTGGACGAGCTGGAGCGGCACCTGCTCCTGGTCTATACGGGAGAGCCCCGGTTCTCTGGAGCCAACAATTGGCAGCTTTTCAAGGGACACATGAGTGGCGATCCCACGGTTTTTCGCTTCTTCGAGCAGTTGAAGGCTAATGCGCTCGCGATGCGGGATGCCTTCCTGCACCGAGACCTGGGAGGTGTCGCCGAGGCCCTGAACGAAGACTGGGCCATCCGAAAGGCGATGTTGCCTCGTATGAGCACCCCGCTCGTCGATACGCTGATTCGGTCCTCGCGGCGTGCCGGGGCGTTGGGCGCCCGGGTCTGCGGGGCGGGCGGCGGAGGCTGCATTGTCTTTCTGGTCGACCCGGCATCCCGTCCGCGCGTCGAAAAACTCCTCGGCCCATATCGGGTGCAGATCCTCCCGTGCCGCATCCATCGGCGCGGGCTCACGGTCCGTGAGTCTCGCGGATAGGGAAGAGCATGCAACTGGTTACGGTGCTCTGGGATCGGCGGCCGACACTCGTCGCCGCCGTGGGCGATCATGTGCTCAACCTGCCGGCCTGTGCCGGATCGCTGAAGCGGTCACGGCAATGGACGGGTGGGGTGCCGCGCGATATGCTCGAACTGATCTCGGGCGGGCCGTCTGCGCTGAGGGCGGTGCAGGGTGTTTCCCGGGAGAGCGTCCGGCGTCTCAGGGGTGGGTCGTGGCGGGCGGCGGCGCGCGATCCACGCGTCCGCCCCATCGACGGGGTCCGGTTTCTCGCCCCGATTCCGCGTCCGACGAAGAATGTCTTCTGCATGGGTCGTAATTATGCCGAGCACGCCCACGAGCAGCAGGCCGAAGTCCCTGAGGTTCCGGTCTTCTTCACCAAGGCCCCGACCTGTGTCATCGGTCACGAGGCGCCCGTGATTTACCATCCGGTGACGAAGAACCTTGATTATGAGGTCGAGCTCGCGGTCGTCATCGGCAGGAGGGGCATCAATATCCCGCGAGGAAAGGCGTACGACTTCATCTTCGGCTATACCATCCTGATTGATGTCACGGCGAGAGATCTACAAAAGAAACACATGCAGTGGTTCAAGGGGAAGAGCCTCGACACCTTCTGCCCGATGGGGCCATGGATCGTCCATAAATCGGCGATCCCCGATCCGCATAAACTCCAGATTACCCTGAGTGTCAACGGGGAGGTCCGCCAGTCCGCCAATACCGGTATCATGGTGTTCAAGATCCCGGAGCTGATCGAGGTGCTGTCGGCCGGCATGACGCTCGAGCCGGGGGACATCCTCGCCACCGGCACCCCCTCCGGCGTCGCGGCGGGCTTCGATCCGCCGAAGTGGCTTCAGGTCGGCGACGTGATCGAGGCCGCAATCGAAGGGATCGGGGTGCTCCGGAACCGGGTTGTCGCCCCGCGATCCTGAAGCGCGGATTTTCGAGAGATCAGTTCTCCGTGCGTGATGTCCCTGGAACCCGTCGTCAAACGAAGGGAGGAGGACGATGCGAGTGAGCATAACGGCGAAAAAGAACGGTCCCTATCGCGTAGAAGTGGCCGAGGGCGAGTGCAAGCTGCTGGACGCAGAGGGGAAGGCGTTCGATCTCAAAGGTAAGACGGCGTTCTCGCTGTGCCGCTGCGGGCAGTCCCAGAACAAGCCCTTTTGCGATGGCTCCCATGGGCGCGTCGGATTCCAATCCGACGACCCGGCCCCCAGAGCCGCCGGCTAGCCCTCCCCCCACCGAGCCTATCGGGGTCAGCCTGACCCCATGCCCTTCTCAGTGTTCGCCTGAGCGCGAGGGGGGGAGATGAGGCGGAGGTATTCGCGCTGCAAAAGCTGCAGGTCCTGCCAGGCGCTCTTCTTCTCGTTGGGGTTTCGGAGGAGATACGCCGGATGGTAAGTGACCAGCAAGGGGATCCCCTGGTAGTCGTGGAATTTCCCGCGGAGTTTCGAGAGCGGCACCTTGGTCTTGAGCAGGGCCGAGACCGCGATGCCTCCCAGCGCGCAGATGAGCTTGGGCTTGATGGCCTTGAGCTGCGCGATCAGAAACGGTTCGCAGGCTGCGATCTCGTCTGGTTCGGGGGTCCGGTTGTTGGGCGGCCGGGACTTGAGGACATTGCAGATATAGACCTGTTCACGCTTGAGCCCAATCGCCTCGATCATCCGCGTCAGGAGCTGGCCGGCCCGGCCGACAAACGGCTCTCCCTGCGCGTCCTCATCGGCCCCCGGGGCTTCGCCGACGAAGACCAGATCCGCCTGGGGGCTGCCGACCCCGAAGACGACCTGCGTCCGGTGCGCGTGGAGTTTGCACCGCCTGCAGTCCCCGAGGACCTGCCGGATCTCCTCGAGGCTCAGGGTCCCTGAGAGGAGCACCTCCCGCTCCGAGCGCGCCTGGTTGCGGGCGGGCGCCTCCGGAGTGCCGCGAACGAAATCGAGGCCCAACTGTCGCTGGGCCTCGAGAAAATCTCTGGTTTTCTTCACGAGATCCGCCGCCTCGTGGCGCGCGTCTTTCCTGCTCATGGTCTCATGCTCGTC
>JBOHQS010000093.1:0-8620 GCA_050732295.1 Methylomirabilales bacterium (SeqCode) | reverse complement strand
CTCGGAATGGGGATGGCAGCGCTGCTGCTGATCCCGGCGGCGGGGCACGCGTGTTCCGTCTGTGGGGGTGCGGCGATGGGCACCGATGCAGGGGCGGGCTTCAACACGAGCCTCTTTTTTCTCATCGCGATGCCGTATGTCGTTGTCGGTGCCATCGCCGGCTGGCTGCTCTACAGGTACCGGCGCGCCTCCGGGCGGCGGAGGAAGGCGCCCACCCAGCATCTGACATCGCTTCACCACGTCGAGTGACCATCGGCTGAATGGGGGTCGGGAGATAGTCTGAGCTCGGCACGACAGGGGAGAAAGGAGCGGGAATGGAACACGCTGCGGGGGTCGAGGAGTTTCCCAGATTTGAAACATCGAAGATGGGCGTGTGGATCTTCCTGTTCTCGGAGGTCCTCCTCTTCGGTGGGTTGTTCGCCACGTATGCCGTTTTCCGCAGCCTCTTCCTCCAGGACTTTGCGCGGGATCACCGGGAACTGGACGTCACCTTAGGGGCGATCAACACCGTGGTCCTGCTCTGCAGCAGCTTGTCCGTAGCGTTGGGCGTGGCCTTCGTCCAGCGCGGCAAGACACGTCCGTTGAAGCTGTGTCTCGGGATCACGATTCTGCTCGGACTCGTCTTTCTCGTCATTAAGTATTTCGAGTATAGCGGAAAGTTCGCGCATGGCATCTATCCGTGGACAAGCAGTTTCTTTTCGATTTACTTTCTCATGACGGGGATTCACGGGGCCCATGTGCTGGGTGGGTTGGTCGCCCTCAGTCTCGTGCTGTATTGGACCTTTCAGGGACGCTTTTCCGCGACGAACTATGTCCGCGTTGAGGGAACAGCGCTGTACTGGCACCTGGTCGACGTCGTCTGGATCTACCTCTTTCCCTTACTCTATCTGGTCGCGTAGGGGAGACCGTACAGGAAGAGCGGAAAGGAGGACATCGCGTGGGGACTCCCGGTTCCGGCCACTCCGTGCAGCCCTACTGGATCTATAACGCGGTCTGGATCGCGCTTCTCGTATTCACCGTTGTGACCGTCACAGCGGCCCGGATCAACCTCGGGGGGTGGAATGTCCCGCTCGCGCTGACCATTGCGTCGACCAAGGCGGTCCTGGTCGGCCTGTTTTTCATGCACCTCCGCTTTGAGGGAAGGTGGGTCTGGGGCTTCGCCGTCTTCTCCATCTTCCTCCTCCTTCCCGTGATCGCCGTCACCGTGATGGACGCGCTACACGGGCTCGTCCGATAAGAGGCAGGCCGGCCCTTGGGGTTCCTCCCCGACGGGTAGCGCCTTCCCAGCGGCGCCTTTCCAGAAACTCCTCATGCACCTCGTCGTTCTATCTCGGAAAGAGGGATCGTGGTCCTGCGGTCTGATGACCGATTCTTCCGTGGTGAGGCAAGCAGGAGAGACCGCTGGCTTCTGTCCGGCGTTCTGCTGGTGTCCTTGCTCGTCGTGGTGGGCGTGGGGTCCCTCCTGATAGGCCGGCAAGCGGAGGTGAGCGGTGAGCATCGCGTGTCGGCGCTGCCGGCCGTCAACGCCTTCCTGAACGGGACGAGCGCCCTGCTCCTGGCAGCCGGGTATCTCTCCATCCGTCGGAAGAGGGTGACGAGCCACAAGATCTGCATGGGGACAGCCTTCGGCGTCTCGTGCCTCTTCCTGGCGTCCTATCTTTTCCATCACTACCAGGTCGGCTCGATCCCTTTTACCGGGCAGGGGTGGATCCGGCCCGTCTACTTCACCCTCCTCGTCTCCCACATCACACTGGCTGTCCTCGTCCTCCCGCTCGCCCTCGTCACGCTCTATCGGGCACTGACCGAACAGTTTGAGAAGCACAGGCGCGTGGCCCGCTGGACCCTTCCCATCTGGTTCTACGTCTCCGTGACCGGCATCATCGTCTATGTGATGCTCTATCGACTGTACCCTGGCCCATAGTTCCGGGCGTCGGATGGGAGATCAGGTGTGGTAGAATGAGGGCGTGAGAAGGCGCTGATGGATCTTCAGCACATCCGACAGATCATCGCCAGGGGCCTCAGCTTGAGATGCCCGAGGTGCGGTGCCGCCCCGCTGTTCCGGGGTCTCTTCTCGATGTACCAGGACTGCCTCTCGTGTGATCTTCGATTTGAACGGGAGCAGGGGTATTTTGTCGGGGCGATCTACATCAATTACGCGGTGACTGCCGTCATCGCCATCGCCGGGTATTTCGCCCTCGATCATTTCATCGGACTCTCCCTCACCCCGCAGCTCATCCTGTGGGGTTCCTTCGCCGTCTGGTTTCCGCTTGTCTTCTTCCGCTATTCGAGGAGCCTATGGCTGAGCCTCGATTATATCTTCAACCCCGAGGGTCCGGGGGTGTGAGCGGCGCAGCGGACCGCGAGGGTGAGCGACGCGGATCGGCAATGGGCACTCCAGCGGTGGACGTGGAGGACCTTCGCTACGCGTACCGAGATCGGGAGGCACTCGCCGGCGTGACGTTCGCCATCCCCCCCGGAGAGATCTTCGGCTTCCTCGGCCCGAACGGCAGTGGCAAGACGACCCTGTTCAAGATTCTTTCTACCCTCATGCCTCCGACCGGCGGGCGCGTGCGCGTCTTCGGCCATGATCTCGCGCATGGGCCCGAGGCGGTAAGGCCGCGCTTGGGGATCGTGTTTCAGACCCCCAGCCTCGATCCGAAGCTCACGGTCATGGAGAACCTCCTCCACCACGGACATTGTTATGGTCTGAAGGGGCAGGTCCTCCGGAGCCGAGCACGGTCAAGCCTCGAGCGGCTCGGGGTAGTGGATCGTTCCCGCGATCTGGTGGAGACGCTGTCGGGAGGGCTCCGGCGGCGAACCGAGCTGGCCAAGGTCTTGGTGCACCGGCCGGACCTCTTGGTCTTGGACGAACCGAGCACGGGTCTGGATCCAGGCGCCCGGCAGGATTTCAACGCCACCCTGCGCCGGTTACGCCAGGAGGAGAACGTCACCATTCTGCTCACGACCCATCTCATCGAGGAGGCGGAGCAGTGCGACCGGGTGGGTGTGCTGCACGAGGGGAGACTGGTGGCGCTGGGAGAGCCGGATGCGTTGAAGGGGACCGTCGGCGGTGACGTGGTGGTGATCGATGCCCACAACCCCGCAGAGCTGCAGGGGAGGATCCGCGAGCGGTTCGGGTGTCAGCCGGTCTTGGTTGACGGCGCCCTGCGCGTGGAACGCCCCTGGGGGCATGAGTTCGTCCGGGAGGTCGTCGAGGCCTTTCCCGGCGAGGTGAAATCCGCGGCCTTTGGGAGGCCGACACTGGAAGACGTCTTTATCCGCCTGACCGGCCGGCGCCTGTGGAGCGGTGAAGCATAGCGGATCACATACGCAATTCCTTCTCCCCATGGTGACACTCTGGTGGAGGGAGATGGTCCGTTTTTGCCGCCAGCGGAGTCGCCTGGTGGGGGCGTTCGGGCAACCCCTGCTCTTCTGGGTCCTGCTCGGCGGAGGGTTCAGTGCGTCATTTCGGCCCCCGGGAGCTCCGGAAGGGACTGGCTATGCCGAGTACTTCTACCCCGGCATTGTTGCCCTGGTCCTCTTGTTCACGGCCATCTTCGCCACGATCTCCGTCGTGGAGGACCGCCGGGAGGGATTCTTGCAGGCGATCCTTGTGGCCCCCGTGGGGCGTGGGAGCATCGTGCTCGGTCAGGCGCTGGGGGGGGCCACCTTGGCGCTGCTCCAGGGGGTCCTCTTACTCCTCCTGGCGCCGGCCGCCGGCATCTCGCTCACGATGGCCTCAGCCCTCGCGGCCGCAGGAGTGATGTTTCTCGTGGCCTTCGGTCTCACGAGCCTGGGGCTGGTGATCGCGTGGCGGATCGATTCGACCCAAGGATTCCACGCGATCATGAACCTGATCCTGATCCCCATCTGGCTCCTGTCCGGCGCCTTCTTTCCCGCCTCGGGCGTTCCGGTGTGGCTGCAGTGGGCCATGAGGCTGAACCCATTGACATACGGCGTGGCGGCCTTGCGGCGGTGCCTGTACTTGGAGAACCCCGCTCTCGCCGGGGACGTGGCCCCACTCCTCCCCTCGCTCCTCTTGACGCTGCTGTTCGGCGTTGTGGCTTTTGGGGCGGCGGCGGCTAGTGCCCGGCGGACCGCGACCTGATGTTCTTTGCAGCGGAACTGATCGTCATCGGGGCCGTGACCGGTCTCCTCTCCGGGGGAGCGCTACACGACAAGGCGGTAGTCGCGCATCAGCCCTGTGAGGCGCTTGGCGTTGATGAGCTCAAGGGGAGGCCCCTCGGCCACCTTGGAGGTCTCCTCGGCGAAGAAGCCGGTGGTGATGAAGATGCCTTTCGCGGCCTGCTCGCCCTTGACCTGGTCCCGGAGGATGTTCACGCGGGCTGCGCCGACGAAGCCGTCTTCGGGATGGGTGCAGTGGACGACGAAATCACCCCCGGTAATCGGCTGGGGATTGACGGCTGCGATCTCCAGCTCCCGCGGTCCGTTCCGGACATAAGAGCTGACCACGAGGCCCATCTCCTCGACCAGTGCGAGGCACAGGCGCTCAAAGTCTGCCATGGTCAGATGCGCAAAGCCGGACGCCGCCTCCGGGCGACGCCCGTCTCGTTCGACCGCCGGCCTGCTGGGCTTGGCAAAGACCAAGACCCCAATCAAGAGGAAGCCCATGGCCAGAGAGAGCAGGACGAGCAGAAACATGGTGGGCCTACTTGATCATATCCTCGTAGATCTCGTCCTCGCGCCCCTCTTCAATGAGCCGATCGTTTTTGAAGGCCTGCTTGAGAGCGACGTAGAGGCAGATCACCGCCGAGATCAACAGGATCGTGATGGGAATGTTATCGGGTCGGCTGAGGGTGAAGATGAACTGCTCCATGGCTCGGTCCCTCCGGGTGTGGTGGAAGGATTCTAGCCGGATCCCCCTGGTATTGCAAGGTCGTTCTCTCCATCCGCCGAGCCCGCACCGCCCGCCGGTTTGACACCCTGCTGGCCCTCCGCTATAGTGGGAAAGTTTGTCGCGTCGGGGGATGTCGATGTTCTATCTGGGCCGAGGACTGCAGGTCATAGGCATGGCGAATCTGGTGGTGGCCTTCTTCGTCGGGATCACTGAGGAGCACGGCATGGGCCCCGAGATGGTTCTCCTTGGGATTGGCGCGGCCCTGTTCATGCTGGGCCGGATGCTTGGGCGGAAGGCGGGATGAGGCGCCTTCTGCTGCCATGGATCACCGGAGTCTTGGTGGGGTCTCTTTCGCTGGCGCACGCCTCGCCCGGGGCGGAAGAGAAGGCGACGCAGAACTACCAGCGGGCGGAAGCGCTCCGCCTGGCGGGAAGGCTCGAGGAGGCCATCAGCGGGTACCGTCAGACGCTCCAGGGCTTCCCGGAGCATCCGGCTGCCTTCGATCGCCTTCGGGATGTTTACAATAGGACCCACACTTTCGCGGTGACCCGTGAGCTCCTCGAGACCGCCGTCGCCCGACAGGAGGACGACTTCATCGCGTGGAACCTCTTGGGGGTTCTCTACGGGCGGGACCGACGATGGGATGAAGCGCTTCAAGCCTTTGCGCGGAGCCTGAACGCCGAGCCGCGAGCGGCCGATGCCCTGGTCAACCGCGGCTGGGTCCTGCTGGAGCTGCGGCGTTATGAGGACGCCGTGACTGCCTTCGAGGCGGCGGTGACGCTCCAACCCCGGATGGCCCGGGCGCACGCCGGGCTCGGGAGCGCAACGGTCGAGGCGCGGGGGGACTACCACGAGGGGATGAGTCGTTATCTCACCGCCGTCAAGCTGGACCCGGAGAATCCCGCCCTGCTCAACGACCTGGGTTGGCTTTCCTACAAGATGAATCGCTATCCGGAGGCCGTTGCGGCTCTCGAAAAGGCGGCCGCTTTGGATCCAAAGGACCCGATGATCGAGACTAACCTAGGGCTTGCATACCAGAAGGCGGGTAGGGGAGAGGAGGCGATCGCGCATTTCGAACGCGCGCTCGCCATCAATCCGGAATATACACTGGCGCTGTACGGATTGGGGAAGGCACACGAATCCCGAGGTCAGTACCCCGAGGCCCTCCAGGCCTACCGCCGGGCGTGGCGGCAGAGTAGCAACGATCTGTATCTGCTCCTCTGGCTTCAGGCCTATATGGCGAGCCACGGGCAAGTGATGATCCTCTTCCTCTTCGTCTTTGTCGTCGCCCTCGCGGTGATCGTCCTGCGCACCCTCCGAGGGCGGAGGACCCCCGCCACCCAGAAGGGATAGCTACCGCTTCTTCGCCGCCAGGGCCTGCAGCATGCGCTCGGCGTCGCGGATACGCGGCGACTCGATCTCCCACCGGTCCATCCAAGACGAGCGGCGCGGCCTCAGCGAGGCGGCACCAAACTCCTTGGACCGGAGGGACTCGAGGTGGCGGACCTCGGCCCAGGAGCGGGCCAGCTTCACGATGGCCAACGCGCCGAAGAGGGCGAACGTTCCCGCCAAGAGGTTAAACCCCAGGAAGGGCATGAAGCCCTCAGGGGTGAAGGGTGCGTTGAGGAGGTCGTGCAGCGTCGGGGTGCCAACGGGTGAGACGCCATACCTCAAGGCGTACAGAAGTCCGCCGGCGGCGCAGGCCCCGGCGATCCCAAAGGCGGCCACCGCCCCTGGGATCTGCGCACGGGTCCGGCCCCGCTGCCGCCTGATCTCCATCTGGAGTCGAATCCTGCCCACCCGATCGACGATGGCGTTCGCCAGCTCCATCTTCTGGCGGAGCGCCACATTCTTCTTCTCCAGGTCCTGAAGGGTATAGTCCCGCTTCCCAATCGCCTTCGCGATCTCATCGAACAGCGTGGTTGCGGTCTGCTCGGCGAGGGCCAGTTCCTCCGTGTCTGCTGCCCGCGTTCCACTTTCAAAGTCGATGAGGCGGTAGAGGACCTCTTGGGCCCGTTTGAAGGAAGGATCGGGACCTATTGCCTGTGGCTCTGCCTCCTGACGCTGGGCCGGTGCGGCCGCCGCCGTCTTGGCCTCTGCTGGCTTCGCGGCAGGAGTGGCTTGGGGCTTTACTGCCGGGGCGGACGGTGCCCCAGTTCCCGTCCACCCGTCAGCTTTTCCCTGGAGTACCCTGATTGCCGCGGCTGCGGCTTCGGCGGCGCGAGCCGCCGCTTCGGCCGCCGCCGCCGCCGCCTCGGCCATCTGCGCAAAGGCGTCGGCTGAGACGGTGCCTGCCCGAGGGGGCGCAGCCGCTGCTGGGGCCACGGGCGTTGCTGAGGGCGCCGCCGCCTTGGGTGCCTCCGCTTCAGGCGGTGGGGCAGGCGCCGCTGCCTTTGGCGGGGGTCCTGCCTCACCCTTGGGAGGCGGGGGCGCCGGTCCACCGAAGCCGGCTGGAGGTGGTGGCAATGTGATCGTCTTGCCATCCACCGTGAAGGTATGGGCGAAATTATCCTGCTCCCCCTGCATCGCTTTGGTCAGGGCGTGCGGGGCATTTGTGTAATCGAACTTGTAGTTCTTCGGGGTATACGATTTCCACTGCTCGGGGACGCTGTCTTCGGGGAAGATCGCGGTGACCGGGCAGACCGGCTCGCAGGCCGCGCAGTCGATGCACTCTTCGGGGTGGATGTAGAGTTGGTCGGTCCCCTCGTAAAAGCATTCGACGGGGCAGACCTCGACGCAGGCCCGGTCCTTGGTGCCGATGCACGGCTCACAGACGATATAGGTCATACGCCTCCCTCCTTCCCTTGTTCCGTTCCCTGAGGATGGCACTAATGCGTGGAAGGGTGTACGAATGCGCGTGTATTCTATTGGCTTCCCCTGGGCGAGGCAAGAAAAATATGCAGATGGTCTCCTGCATCATATCCGAATCGCTATGCTTCTATGCGATCTGCCAGAGCTTCGATCGAGCGAAAACTCGGCGCAGGGATGACGACGCGAAGAGGGGATGGAAAAAATATGGTCGTTTATTCATTTTCTGCTTGACAAACCACAACATCTTGTAGCATATTGACGTTGGCTCCACTAAATCTTGTGGAAAAAGCTGTGGATAAGTTGTGGAGTCCGTGGAGAGAGGCTGCGGAACCCAGAAATTCTCATCCAAAGATTCTCACCGTGAGAGGAGGCTGGGGATGACGGAGAGCTCGCGGCAAGTGGCCAGCGAGAAAGCACGAGGAGCGATGTTTCTGCAGCGGTTCCCCAACCCGCCTGCCAGGAAGGGGGACTGGTCCGAGTCCGCCCTTCGGGTCATACGGGAGCGGTACCTGGCCCGGCAGGGAGACAAGGTCCTGGAGACCCCTGAAGGGATGTGCTGGCGGGTCGCGGTCGAGATCGCGTCCGCAGAAGAAAAATGGGGGAAATCGGCTGAGGAGATGTACGAGACCGCCTGTCGGTTTTACGATCTCATGGTCGATGGTGTCTTCCTCCCCAACTCTCCAACGCTGATGAACGCCGGGAAGCAGAATGGCCTGCAGTACTCGGCCTGCTACGTCCTCCCGGTAGGGGACAGCATGGAGGAAATCTTCGAGGCGGTGAAGGCGGCCGCCATTATCCACAAGTCAGGAGGGGGGACGGGCTTCGCCTTTTCTCGGCTGCGGGCGAAAGACGCCGTCGTCCGCTCGACGGGGGGCAAGGCCTCCGGCCCGGTGAGTTTCCTGCGGGTCTTTAACGGGGCCACCGAGGCGGTGAAGCAGGGAGGGACCCGGC
>JBOHQS010000092.1:0-8621 GCA_050732295.1 Methylomirabilales bacterium (SeqCode) | reverse complement strand
GCGTGCCCCTGCTCCCATGGCTCGTCGAGGATGAGAACATCCGTGAGCGCAAGCGCGCCTTCTCCCGTCAGGGTCGCGGGCGTCCCGTGCACCTCTGCCTTGAGGTGCATCGGGCCTGAAAGCGGCACAGAGCCCTTGGCGAAGATCCCCAGGAATTCCTCCAGCGGACCCTGGGCCTCGCCGCTGATGTCGAGCGTGAGGTCGTATTTCAGGAGGATCTTGCGGTCAGGGGGCTTGGGTCCGAGGGTAAGGACCACGTGAAAGAGCCCACGAAGCTCTTGCCGGAGGACGGTGAGGGACGGCGCGGTGAGGGTCCGCCGTCCGAAGGACACTTCCAGCGGCCCGCGCACATTGTCGAGAGCCACGTCGAGAAGCGTCGCTTCGGTCCAGTCGAGGCTTGCCCGCAGGACGGGATCGGCGAGCGGCCCGGTCAGACGCCCTTTGAGTGTTGCCTGTCCGGCGACGTCACCAGGGTCCGTTCCGAGAAGGCGCCCGAAGTCCTCGAGCTTCGAAAAGCGCATATCCACGTTGAGGTCCAAGTCCCCGCCCAGTTTGACCACCCCCGTGGTCCTGAGCCGCGTGCGGGCGAGTTCGACCTCGCCCTGCCGGACGTGGACTCGACCATCCCGGCCCTCGATGACGAATTGAACGTGGCCCCGGTCCTTGGGGTGGTCGCTGAGGTGGAACTCCTTTACGCGGAGGTCGGCCTGGCCTTTCGCCTTCGTGAGGTCCGCCCCTTCGCCGGTGGCCTGAACCCGGATCGTGGCCTCTCCTCCGACCGGGGCGTCACCCGTGGCGAGCCGCAGGACTTGTGCCAGATCGACTTGTTCCCCCCGCAGAGCGACGTTGTATCGAAGCTTTTCCCAGGCGAGCGCGATGTCTCCGGTGAGGTCACCACTTGCGGTCTTCAGGGTTAGCTGCTTCAGGCGAAGGTCGCGGCGATTCGCCTGGACCGCCGCGCTCATCCCCGACATGGCGATGTGCTCGATCTGACCGCTCCCGAGCGCGGCGCGGCCGGTGAAGGAGGGATCCGCCAGGGGGCCCGCGACCTTCCCCTCGAGCAAGAAACCTCCTTGAAGGCGGACGGGCGGTCCCTCGGGGAAGAGACTGTCGAGCCCACCGTGCGCCTTGAGCGTCAGGTCGAACGCCGGATCGGCGAGGAAGTGGAGCACGCGACCTTGTGCCTCAACATCGGCCCCCGGCGCGCTGATGTGGAGCTCTGTGACTTGGATATCATCCCCGTCGACCTCGGCTTTCAGGACGAAGTCCTGAATGAGGAACGGCGTCGTTCCCACCTGAATCCTGGTTTGGTCGATTCTGAGCGTCCCGCCGATGGTCCCCGCGCGTGCTTGGAGGTCGGCGTGGAGACGGGCCACCGTGACCTGCATGCCGGATCCTCGCAGCATTGCATCGCGAACCTCTACCTGCTGAATGCCGAGGGGGACCGCAACGGGGATTGAGGGGGGACCTGGGGTCGGCCGGTCCGACGGGGGAGTGGCAGGCTCTGCCTCGGTTTGTGGTAGCGTGACGGCGGGGCGGTGTACCACAATCCGGTTCAGGCCGATCCGGAAACGAAGCAAGTCCACGAGGTTGGGATAGAGCTCGACCCCCTCGATCTCGGCGAGGATGCCGTCCTGAAGCCGCTCCCCGCTTGCGATCCGGATATTCCGGACATCGACAGATCGGAGAAACAGGCCCAGGCGGACGTCGCCGATTTCGACTTCGCGGTCGAGCTGTGTGTGAAGCTCGGACTCGATTCGAGATCGGAGCTCTGCCTGGATAAAGGGAATTTGCACCACCAGGGACAGGCTCGCGGCGACAAGCAAAACGACCCCTACGATGATACCCGTTATGATGATGATCCGACGGGCCGTCAAAGGGGTCAGGTCTACATCTGTCAATTCTTCCCTCCCTATCCCTGCGATTAGCTACCTAGAAATCTGAGCAGCCCCTCCACTCGCTGTCTAAACTCCCTATCCTTCTTCAGTCTTGCCTCCACTCGACCACATGCCACACTAACCGTTGTATACGCGGAGACTGAGAGCAGGGCGGCGATTTCTTTCAAGGCCAGCCCACATTCTTTGCGACAGAGATACATTGCTACATCTCTCGGCTCGTTCCAGTGACCGCGCCGGACGCCCCCAAGAGCCTTTCTGCCAACCCCGTACGCGTCCCTGACGGCCTTGAGGACCTCATCCGCCCCTCGCCGGAACGGGATAGCCTTTGCATCTGGTAGCTCATAGTCCTCTTTGGTCCTCTTCGCAACGAGGATCCTCGCCCACTCTCTGAATCCCTCTGTGCCTAGGACAACAGATCTCCTCTTTTGATTGTAGATCTCTTGAATATGCTGGGGCACCCCTGCTTCGATAAACGCCTTGTAATTCCGGATCGCGTCCTTGCCCCTGGCGCCCACGCGCCTTAGTACGTCCTTTTTGGTGAGCCATGGGGGGAAAGCCCCTTCCTCAATATAGGCCCTATGACTACTCCAGGAGTAATCTAGCGGCTTCCGTGCAAGCCCAGCGTGCACGGGATTCAGGTGGATGTAGCGCACCAGCTCCAGCAAATAGGAGTCGGCCTCAATCAGCAGGGCCTTGAACCGCCCTCGGAACAGGGGACCATCCCGCCCGTACTTTCGATTGTAGCGTTGCGTGTAAAGGCCATTGAGATGCCTCATCGATCGGGAGAGATTTCCGTCGGGCGTGTGAAGCAACAGGTGATAGTGGTTATGCATCAAGCAGTAAGCATGAATCTCAATGTGCCACATGCGCACCACGTCACGGAGTAATTCTAGGAAGCTCCGCCGGTCGGCGTCATCCTGAAAGATGTCTTGGTGCCCGCTGCCTCGGTTCATGACATGATACCAGGCCCCAGGAAATTCAACGCGAAGCGGACGAGACATGACGGTGCATCCTCCTCCTCTTCCATATTGCAAGGGGGTGTAATTTGCAAGTGAAAAGATTGTCAAATGTAGACTTGACCCTATATTCCCAATACACCTGTTCAAATCCGCGACGCACCTCCAAAAGCCCCCTGATGCGAGGGCTCAAGAGCGCCTTCGTACACTCGTAAACTTTGACGGGAAACCCCGTAATTTTACGAGTTGTCAGCGGATTTCTCATTTGACACTCTAATGGTCCGGGGTATAATCACTTTCCTTCCACAACGCCTGCTCGTGGTGTACTGAAACGGAGCCTTACGTAATGAAGAAGGTCCTCGCACCGGCGCTTGCGGTCGTGGTGGCTGTTGGCACCGCAGGCCTTCTCGAATCCGCTCAAGCTCGAAAGCTTCTTGTCATTGGGGGAGGCGCCGAGACCGGCGTCTACTATCAGGTGGCCGTGAATGTCTGTAAACTGGTCAACGAGAAGCTGGGCGGCCAAGGCTATGACTGCAAGGGCCAACCGGCCTTAGGCTCAGTCGTCAACATCAAAGCCATGAGCCAGGGCTACCTCGACTTCGCCGTCGTACAGTCCGACCACAACGGGCAAGCGTACAATGGCGAGGAGAATTGGAAGGGCAAGCCGGTCAAGGGACTCCGCAGCGTGTTCAGCATCTATCCGGAAACCGTGATGCTGGTGACACGGGCCGATACGGGCATCACTGCGGTGACCGACCTTCGGGGCAAGCGGGTGAACCTCGGCAATCCAGGCTCGGGCTACCGGGCAAATGCCGAGGATGTCCTCAGGATCTACGGGATCGATAGAAAGGCTGATATCTCCGGGCGAGAGTTGGACCCGCAAGAGGCCGCACGGGATTTATCGAGAGGAAAGATCGACGCCTTTTTCTACACCGTGGGAAATCCCTGGGATGGCGGCATTCAGCTTGCGAAGGATACGAGAATCCGGATGGTTCCCATTGATGCGCCCGGGATCAAGAAGTTCGTGGCGGATCATCCGTACTACGTCGTGGCCGCCATCCCCGGGGGCATCTACAAAGGCGTGGACAAGGATGTCCCGACTTTCGCCGTGAAGGCGACATTGGTCACCAGCGACAGGCAGCCAGAAGAAGTGGTCTATAACGTCGTCAAGACCGTCTTCGAGAATCTCGATCGCTTCCGCGCGATGCACCCCGCCTTTAGATCCCTCCAGCCTCAAGAGATGCTGAAGGGGCTCTCCGCTCCTCTCCACCCGGGTGCCCTGCGGTACTACAAGGAGAAGGGTTGGATGTGACCGATAAATAGTGGTTTGGATTCCGCTCAACACTGACCATTGATAGCTGAGGGCTACGCATGGGGAAAGCAGTGGGCGCCGCGACGGACGGGAAGGCCGCGCAAGGTCAGATGAGCTTCGGCCGGCCGACGGACGATACACTGCTTGTCCGGCTCTCGGGGAGCTGGAGAATGCAGGAGGGGCTCCCTTCGGCGAACGAGGTACTGAAACAGGTCGAATCTGGACCTCGGGTCCGACGTGTCGCCTTCGACGGCCAAGGCATCACGGCCTGGGACTCCGGCCTGGTGACCTTCCTGGTGAAGATTCTTTCCCAGAACCGCCAGAAGCAGATTGAGACGGACCAGGCGGGCCTGCCGGAGGGGGTGAGACGGCTCCTGGCGCTGGCCACCGCCGTGCCGGAGCGTGAGGGGGCGGCCCGAAAGACGAAGCGCATCCCGCTGCTGGCCCGCATCGGCACGGAGACGATCGCCGCGGTCGGGGCGGCCAAGGAGATGCTCGGGTTCCTCGGCGAGGCCATGCTGGCGTTCCTCATGCTCCTCCGTGGCAAGGCACGCTTCCGCCGCTCTGATCTGACCCTGATCATCCAGGAGTGTGGTGCCGGCGCGTTGGGCATTGTTGCCCTCATTACGTTTCTCGTGGGCCTGATCCTGGCGTTTATGGGTGCGATCCAACTGCGGCAGTTCGGCGCGCAGATCTATGTGGCCGACCTGGTGGGGATAGGCATGACCCGGGAGATGGGGGCATTGATGGTTGGCATTATCATGGCGGGGCGTACCGGGGCGGCGTTTGCCGCCCAGCTCGGCACGATGCAGGTGAACGAGGAGATCGATGCGCTCAAGACCCTGGGCATCTCCCCCATGGAATTCCTGGTCTTACCGCGCATGCTGGCGCTCGTGTTGATGATGCCGCTGCTCACTTTGTATGGTGACCTCCTGGGCATCCTGGGCGGGGTCGCCGTGGGCACGGGAATTCTCGATCTGTCCTTGACCGAGTACCTCATCCAGACCCAGAAGGCAGTCCACCTGAGCTCTTTCGCTGTCGGGCTCGTCAAGAGTGTGGTTTTTGGCGTCCTCGTCGCTATTGCCGGGTGCCTCCGCGGCATGCAGTGCGGGCGCAGCGCTCAGGCGGTCGGAGAAGCAGCCACCTCGGCGGTGGTGATGGCCATCGTCTCCATCATCGCTGCGGATGGGATTTTCGCGGTCATCACCGATGCGCTCGGTGTGTAGTGGAGGAAGGGCGCGGAGCGATGGCACCAACCGAGGCGCGCATCACGGTCCAGAATGTCACCATGGCCTACGGGGACTTCGTGATTCAGCGTGGTCTGAGTTTCTCGGTCAAGCACGGCGAGGTCTTCATCATCATGGGCGGCAGTGGCTGTGGCAAGAGCACGGTCCTTCGGGCCCTGACCGGGCTCAAGGCGCCGTCGAGAGGCGACGTGCTGTACGACGGTGTAAACTTCTGGGAAAGCGATCCCCTCCAACGGGATCGCATGATGCGCCGCTTCGGGATCCTGTATCAGAGTGGCGCCTTGTGGAGCTCCATGACGCTCGCCGAAAACGTGGGACTGCCGCTTGGAGAGTATACGGGCCTCAGCCCCAGCGAGATTCGCGAAGTCGCGTCGCTGAAGCTGGCGCTGGTGGGTCTCGTCGGCTTCGAAGACTATTATCCCTCCGAGATCAGTGGGGGTATGCGGAAGCGGGCGGGCGTGGCCCGGGCGCTCGCGCTGGACCCCGACATCCTCTACTTCGATGAACCCTCGGCCGGGCTGGATCCGATCAGCTCAAAGCTGCTGGATGACCTGATCCTCGAGCTCAGGGATAGTCTCGGCTCCACGGTGGTGGTTGTGACGCACGAACTCGCGAGTATCTTCGCCATTGGCGATAATGCCGTCTTCCTCGATCCCGAGACCAAGACCATGCTCGCCGTTGGCAATCCCAAGAGACTGCGGGACGAATCGGAGGATCCGAAAGTGCGCACCTTTCTCACCCGGGGCGAACCAGTCGCCGCAACGAAGTGATCTCGAAACACGGGGCCGGCTCCGTGCCGGAATAGGAGTGATGAGTCATGGGTAAGAAGGCGAATCCCGCGGTCATCGGTGGGTTTGTCGTCGGCGCTGTCGCTCTGGCCGTGGCCGGGGTGCTGGTCTTTGGCAGTGGCGAGTTCCTGAAAGAACAGATGTCCTGGGTCTCGTACTTTCCCGGGTCCGTGGACGGCCTGCAAGTTGGAGCACCCGTCACCTTCAAGGGTGTGAAGGTCGGCCAGGTCACCGACATCAAGGTGACGTTCCACGCCGGAGACGACGCCGTTCGGATTCCAGTGCACTGGGACCTCGAGGCGGACAGGATCGCGTTGATGGGGATCCCAGAAGCCGAAGTCGCCGGAATACAGGCGAAACGGGCGAAAGGGGACCGACCTGTCATTGGCCTATTGATCAAGCGTGGGGTGAGAGCCCAGTTACAAACACAGAGCTTTGTGACGGGCCAGAAAATCATTCAGCTCGACTTCTTTCCTGATACCCCTATTGATCTCGTCGGCGGCGACCACGAGGGGAAAGTGTCCGAGTTTCCGACGGTTGTTTCGACCGGGGAAAAGTTGACCAAGACGATCGAGAACCTTCCTATCGACGAGCTCTTCACGGACGCGAGGAATACACTCCAGGGCATCGATCGGCTGGTGCGGAATATCGATAGCCAGGTCGTCCCGGCGACTCGTGTTACTCTGGAGAAGGCTCAAGGGACGCTCTCTTCGATAGACGATATGACCGCGCCGGGATCGCCAGTTCGTTACGAGCTTGTGAACGCCATGAAGGAGCTGGCGGCGGCCGCGCGTTCCATGCGCGTGCTGGCCGATTATCTCGAGCGACACCCCGAGGCACTGGTCCAGGGGAAGGGCGGACCTGGAGGGAACCGGAAGTAATGATGCGCCGTCTCTGTCTTCGAGTCGCAGCCGTCACGCTCGGCGCCTCCGTGATGATTCTGGGCGGATGCATCGGGGGAAAATCCAGCCCCGCGAAGTTCTTCGTATTGAGTGCCCTGCCGAATCCGGAGACAACGAAGGGGGCTGTAGCGGCCGAGCGCGGCGTTGCGATCGGGGTCGGTCCTGTTTCGCTTCCCCCGTATCTGGATCGGCCGGAAATCGTGACGCGCGCCGGCGGGAATAAGCTTCACCTGGCCGAGTTCGATCGGTGGGCAGAGCCGTTGCGGCAGAACTTCACCCGCGTTCTCGCGCAGAATCTGTCGAACCTGATTCCGACGGATCGAGCGGCGCTCTACCCCTGGGAGAGGTCGGTACCGATCAAGTACCAGGTCCTGGTGGATGTGGCGCGCTTCGAGGGCAGCGCGGACGGGAATAGCTTGCTCATGGCTCGTTGGAGCATTGTCGGCGCGGATGGCAAGCAAGAACTCCTGGCGGGGCAGTCAAGCTTCAGCGAGTCTATAGGTCCCCCCCAGGATTATGAGGCGACGGTTTCAGCCATGAGCCGAACGCTCGCGGATCTCAGTCGCGAAATCGCCGCCGCGATCAAGACGCTCTCTCAGCAAACACCCCAACGCTAGGCCCCAGCAGTGGATCTATACCCTTTCCCCTGTGAACCTGAACCGCCCCAAGCCGGCTCTCAGCGAGATGAAAGGAAAACACCACATGCTGAGCCAGAAACTGCAGGATGCGATCAACGGCCAGATCCAACATGAATTCTATTCCGCATACCTGTACCTGTCGATGTCGGCACACTTCGAGACGGTGCATCTGCCCGGGTGTGCGCGGTGGATGCGCCTGCAGAGCCAGGAGGAGGCCTCGCACGCGATGAAGCTATTCGACTTCGTGCTCGAGCGGGAGGGTCGCGTGGTACTCCAGGCCATCGAGCAACCACCGGCAAAGTTCAAGTCGCCCCTCAATGTCTTTCAGCAGGCCCTGGAGCACGAGCGGAAGGTGACAGGGATGATCCACCGCCTGTACGAACTGGCGGCCAAGGAAAACGACTACGCGACCCAGGTCATGCTCCAGTGGTTCATCAACGAGCAGGTCGAGGAGGAGCGGACCGCGAACGACATCGTGGAGCAGCTCAAGATGATCGGCGACCAGCCCGCCGCGCTGTTCATGCTGGATAAGGATTTGGGCGCACGGGGGGCGGGCGAAAAGGCTTGACGGCGGGGCCGCCCTTGGGTAAACTCGCTGGGCTATACGACTGGGATTCCCGGGAGGGAGAGAAGCAGGAATGCGCCTTCAGGGGAAGCGGATCGCGAAAGCCGGATGATCTTCCCGTCTTCTGCCGGGAGCTGGTCAAGGCGCTGGAGAAGATGAGCTGACGAGAGAACGGGGGGGGCGTATGGGCATCGAGCGGGTAATCTTGGCGGCGCCGAGGGGGTTCTGCGCGGGCGTGGACCGGGCGATCGATATCGTGAATATCGCCCTGGAACTCTACGGCACCCCGGTGTATGTCCGGAAGGAGATCGTCCA
>JBOHQS010000091.1:0-8656 GCA_050732295.1 Methylomirabilales bacterium (SeqCode) | reverse complement strand
GGGCGCCTGCGTCGCTTGAGGGATGGATAGGGATCGAGAATGACCCCACCCCCGGTGGTGGTGGCAGGGGAGTAGCTCCGGAGGACGTAGCGATCGTGGGGCATGGCGACGGTGGGCTGCTCGAGACGGAGATGAACGTACGCCTCCTCCCCCGGGTTGAGCTTCTCGCGATCGAGCAGGATAGCCCGGGCCAGGATCTCGGCCGTCCCCAGATGGAAGCGGACGCGAGCGCGGTTCGCCAGGGGCTTCGGGGCGTCCGGCAGCAGCGCAAGGGTCGCCTCAAGAGATGTGCTCACCCGGAGGGTACCCTGGAGGCAGAGGAGGTCTCCCCGCTCGATCTGGTCGGTCTCGAGCCCGGGGAGGTTGACCGCCGTTCTCTGGCCGGCCAGGGCCTTCTCCACACTCTCATTATGGACCTGGAGGCGCCGGACCCGAGAAGGCAGCTCCTTCGGAAGAATCGTCACCTCGTCGCCGATGGCGAGGGAGCCTGTCCAGAGAGTCCCGGTCACTATGGTGCCGAAGCCCCGGATGGTAAAGACGCGGTCAATGGGAAGGCGAACGATTCCATCCCCTCGCCTCGGTTGGATCTCGGCGGCATGGCCAGCGAGCGCATCGCGGAGTTCACGGAGCCCCTCGCCGGTGAGGGAGGAGACGGGGAGGATCGGCGCCTCGTCAAGGCAGGTTCCGATGAGGAACGTCCGGATCTCCTCCTGAACGAGATCGAGCCACTCGGGTTCCACCAGGTCCTTCTTCGTCAGGGCGACGAGCCCCCGACGGATGCCTAACAGCTCACAGATGTGGAGGTGCTCCCTGGTCTGGGGCATCACCCCCTCGTCGGCCGCGATGACCAGAATGACCAGATCGATGCCTCCCACGCCGGCCAGCATCGTCTTGACGAACCGTTCGTGGCCAGGCACATCGACGACGCCGAGAGTGATCCCCTCTTCGAGGCGGAGAAAGGCGAAGCCGAGCTCGATGGAGATGCCCCGCTCCTTCTCCTCTTTGAGCCGGTCGGTGTCGATGCCGGTGAGGGCCTTGACCAGGGCGGTCTTGCCGTGGTCGATATGGCCAGCGGTGCCGACGATGACGTGCTTCATCGAAGAACTCCGAGGCATGAGATAGGGTGAATACTCCCCTCCATGAACAGAGTATAGGGGGATCTCGCCAAAAGCTCAACGGGTCAAAAGGGGGGATGAAAGGAGAAAGGGACCAAGGGGTGGAGACGGGATTATCGGGCAGGGGCGGGCTCGGCAGCGGGGGTGTAGAGGATCCGCTCCGGGTGGGTATAGAGATTAAAGCCGTCCCCCCGGGCGTAGCCGATCAGGGTGATCCCCAGCTGCTTTGCCCCTTCGATCGCTAACGAGGTGGGCGAGGTCCGCGAGATAATGAACGGGGTCCCCATGTGGGCGCCTTTGCGGAGCATCTCGGAAGAGATACGCCCGGTACTCAAGAGGATTCGCCCGCGGGTCGGGATCTCTTTCAAAAGCGCCTCGCCCATGATCTTGTCCAGGGCGTTGTGGCGCCCCACATCCTCGGCCGCGATGAGCAGCTTCTCGCCGTCGCTCAGGGCCGCTCCGTGGACCCCTCGGGTGGCCATGTACAGGGTGCAGGCCTCAAAGAGCTGGCGCATGAGGGGATGGACCTGCTCCGGCCTGAGGAGCTCCTCAGACAGGATGGGGGGGTATGGCTGCAGCGCCAGCGAAAAGGTGATCCCCCCGCTGCACCCCGAGGTGAAGACCCGCCGGGTCGGGGGGGTGAAAGGCCTCGCGAGGGTGACCTCGGCCAGGCCCATCTCTTCATGGATCTCGAGGGAGGTGATGTCGGCAAGATCCTGGATGATCCCTTCGAAGGAGAGAAACCCCACCACGAGGTAATCCAGCTTGACCGGGGTGCTCATCATCGTGGCCAGCTCTTGGCCGTTCACGAGGATGGTCAGGGGTCGTTCCGTAACCACCCCCTTATCCAGCGCCTCAAAGGTGCCCCGGCGGTATTGATACATCCGCGGCATGGCGTCACTCCGGTCCGAATCTTATTTTTTGGCTCCTGGGCCCCCCTCCGCCCCGATTCCATAGACAGCGCCCCATGGCGGAAAGGGAAGCGGCTGCTTGACCATATCTCCTCCCGTGACGATCAGGAATCGGAGCACCACGCCGCCGATGAGGGCAAGGCTGAAGTACGCGCCGGCCAGGGCCGGGATCGGCTTGCGGGCTTGCGCGAAGATCCCGACGAGTCCCAGGATGAGGGGGATCGCGAGGCCGGGGACCACGAAACCCCACCAGAACCAGGGTGCCAGGTCGCCCTTGGTGAGGATATGGTAAATGTAGGGTCCTCCCTTTTCGGGCGGTCCTTTCGCGAGATGCGTCAGGAAAGAGTAGAGCTCGAATGCCTCGAAGAGGATCGCCGCAGCCAGGACGATAGTGGTCCAGCGCAGCACATTGCCCAGCTCCTGACTCGGCAGAGAGACCCCCACCCATGGCCAGCGCAGAGACAGATACCGGGCGACCAAAAGCCCGAGCCCGGCACAGGCGATCCCGGTCGTCACCCCCGAGTTCAGGAACATGATCGGCAGGTACGTGTGCGACCACAGAGGGGTGAAACCGTGGATGGTCCCGAATCCGGAAAGGAGCCATCCCGTATACATCGCCAGGAAGGGGGCTATGACCAAGCCGAGGACGGCCACGACGGTCCTGGGCCCCTTCCCCGCGCGGAAGTACCACAGGGCGCCATATGCGATGGCGATCAGCGAGACGCTGCCTAGGATCCAGCCCCCCCACGTCATCCAGGAGCTGTAATTGGTAAAGAAGAAGGGGAAGAGGATTCCCCGCTCCGGTTTCCCCAGGTGCGCCGAGATGAAGAAACCCCCCAGACCGGCACAGGGGATCGCCAGGTAGGCGGCCACCCGGGCGAGGGGGTCAAACCGAGGGTACTTCCAGCCGGCGATCTCTGCGAGGGCGGCCACGATCAACAGCCCGGCCGTGAGCCCCCCGAAGAAGAGATAGAGAGGGACGTGCGGGGTGGCGGACCACTTGTGGCTTGCGAGGATGATCGGTTCAAACTGCATCGTTGGTGGCATGGTAATCCCTCCGAAAGGGAAATCCCCACCGGCACCCGTCCGCGCCGGTGGGGATCCCGGTCACTGCCATAGAGAACGAGCCTAAAACCGCCCTGGTGGATAGGCGGTCTCCCATCCCCAGGCGCTACCACCAGGGCCGCGGGCGGCCATTCGGGCGCGCACCACCTTGGCCACCTCTTCGGCATCCCCGGCGACCAGCGCCTTCGTGGAGCAGATCGAGGCGCACATGGGCAGCTTCCCCTCTGCGATCCGGTTGGACCCGTAGAACTTGCGCTCCTTCTCAGAGAAGGGCTCCTCGGGCCCGCCGGCGCAGTAGGTGCACTTGTCCATGACGCCCCGCGCCCCGAAAGCATGACCCTTGGGGAACTGCGGGGCCCCGAACGGACACGCGTACAGGCAATACCCGCACCCGATGCAGGTCTCCTTGTTGACGTGGACGATTCCATCCGGCCGAGTGTAGAGGGCATCCACCGGACAGACGGCCACGCACGGCGCCTTGGAGCAGTGCATGCAGGGGACGGCGATGTTGGTCTCCCCCGGCTGCCCCTCGTTCACCGTCACGACCCGGATGCGAGCAATGCCCTGCGGGACGTTATTCTCGTTCTTGCACGCGACCTCGCAGCCGCCGCATTCGATGCAGCGCTTGGCGTCGATGTAGAACTTCATCCGCGCAGACGTTAGTGCCATAGCTCACACCCCCTTTCAGGCCTTCTTGATCCGGCAGAGGCCGGTCTTGGTTTCCTGCATCTGGGTGACGATGTCGTACCCATAGTTGGTGACCGTATTGGCGGATTCGCCGAGGCCGTAGGGCACCGTCCCCTCGGGGAACTTTTGCTCGAGCGACTTCCCCTCAAGGAACCCGCCCCAGTGGAAGGGCAGGAAGACGGTATCGGGGCCCACTCGGCGGGTCACCTTGGCCTTGACCTTGATCATGCTGGGCTTAGCGTCAAGATCGGGCGGCGACTCGATGATCATCCAGCCGCCGTTCTTGATCCCATAGTCGTTGGCGAGCTTTGGGTGGATCTCGCAATACATATCGTTCAGCTCCACGAGCCACCACGAGGCCCGCTCCGAGGCGCCGCCCCCCTCGAACTCGACCTGCCGGCCGGACGTCAGGATGATCGGATACTCCTTCACCCAGTCCGGCTTCTGCAGGCTCTTGAAGAGGGTGGGCACGCGCCAGTGGTTCTTCACGTCGTCGTATGTCGGGTACTTGGCGATCAGGTCGGGCCGCGGGCTGTGGATCGGCTCGCGGTGGATCGGAATCGGGTCCGGGATATTCCAGGCCTTGATACGGGCACGGCCGTTGCCCCACGGGGCTAACCCCTCCGCCAGGGCCTCCTCGATCGGCTGACCGGTCAGGTCAGTGCCGTAAGCCTTGCCCGGGCCGTAGTCCGGGTTCGGGGCCTTGCTTCCCCTGATATCGACGGCCGCGTAGAGCGATTTTTCATCCGGCGCCTTGGGCCCCCACCGTAGCCGGAAGGGGAGGCCGCCGTTAGCCACCGACTTGCTGATGTCATACAGGATCGGCGTGCCGGGGTGCTTGTCGGACCAGCAGGGCCACGGAAGGCCCCAGTACTCGCCGTTCACGGGACCACCCTCTGCCCGCTGGGTGTTGACCTGGAAGGTGTGGGCCAAGTTCTGCTGCCGCTTGAGCCGCTCCGGGGTCTGCCCGACGTAGCCGATGCCGCGGATCCCGAGGTTGATCTCCCGGAGCAGGTCTTCAGCCAGTGTCTCCCGCTTCCACGCCCCGTACTTGGTGTTCTTGGCAAACTCCTTCTTGAAACCGAAACGCTCGGCGAAGTCCAGCAGGATGTCGTAATCTTCGCGCGCCTCCCAGACCGGCTTCACGATCTGCGGGCGCCACTGGAGCTGCCGGTTGCTGTTGGTGGCACTTCCCGTGCTCTCGTAGATGGTCGCGGCCGGCAGGAGGTAGACCCCATCCTTCCGGTCGGGCAGCACCGCCGTGTTGGTGACGAAGGGGTCGATGTCCACGATGAGCTCGACCTTATCGAGCGCCTTCTTGAGGCGATCCATCTGCGAGATAGAGTTGGTCGAGTGGCCCCAGTAGATCACGGCCTTGACGCCCACGTCCTGGCCAAGTTCCTTCGGGTCGAGCAGGACCGCCTCGTACCACCGGGACACCGTGAGGCCCTTGTCTTCCATCATCTTCTTGTTCTTGAACCGGGACTGGAGATACTCGACGCTCACCCCCCAGACATTCGCCCAGTGCTTCCAGGCCCCCTCGTCGAGCCCGTAGTAGCCCGGGAGGCTCGAGGGGTCGCCGCCGACGTCGGTTGCCCCTTGAATCTGGTCATGGCCGCGGAAGACGTTGCACCCGCCGCCCAGCTTGCCCATGTTGCCCAAGGTGAGCTGGAGCAGGCACGACGCCCGCACAACCGCGGTCCCGTTGGTATGCTGCGTCTGCCCCATCGCCCAGATGATGGTGCCCGGGCGATTGTCGGCTAATGTCTTGGCGATCCGGTGGAGATCCTCCTTGGAGACGCCGGTGATGTCAGAGACCACCTCAGGTGTGTACGCCCGGGCGACCTCCCGCATCTCCTCGTGGCCGTAGGTCCGCTCTTCCAGCATCTTCCGATCTTCCCAGCCGTTGGCCAGGATGATGTGCACCAGCCCCATGAGGAGCGCGTTGTCGGTGCCCGAGCGATGGCGAACGTACATGTTCGCAAAGCTCGCCGTCTTGGTGAAGCGGGGGTCGGCCACGATGACCACCGCCCGGTTGACCTCCTTGGCGACCAGCACGTGCTGCATCGAAATCGGGTGGGCCTCCGCCGCGTTCGAGCCGCAGAAGAAGATGCAGCGGCTGTTCCGGATGTCCGGCATGGAGTTGGTCATGGCCCCAACGCCGAAGACGTTGGCTAGCCCGGCCACCGTCGTCGAGTGGCAGATGCGCGCTTGGTGGTCGATGTTGTTCGTGCCCCAGAAGCGGGCGAATTTCGCGATGGCGTAAGCAAACTCGTTGTTGTGGTGGGCAGAGGCGTTGATCATGAGGGCATCCGGGCCATGTTTCTTGCGGATGTCGGAAAGCTTGGCGCTGATCTCGGACATGGCCTGGTCCCAGGTGACCTTTTGCCACTTCCCGTCCACGAGCTTCATGGGATGGCGGAGCCGCTTTTCGCTGATCACCTTCGACCGCGCCGCAGCCCCCTTGGAGCAGAGACTTCCTAAATTGACCGGGTGGTCGAACCAGGGCTCTTGGCTTACCCAGACCCCGTCCTGCACCTCGGCGATAAAGCCGCACCCGACCGCGCAGTTATTGCAGATCGTCTTGATCTGCTTATACTCCGGTGGCTTGGCCGCCGCGGAGGCGTCGCGGAAGATGGGGTTCGGCATGAAAGACCCTGCCACGCCGACTCCGACCCCAACCCCCGCCGTCTTGAGGAACCCACGGCGGTCCATCAGGGGGTTCAGCCTCTCGGCCAAGGAAGTCCGGGGTGAATCGCTTGACCGAACTCTCCGTAGCGTCATCCCCACACCTCCTACCTGTAAAGGGTCCGATAGTACTTCTCAGTCTCTTCTGTCCGGCGGTAGAGGATCGGATCCGGCCGGCCCCCTTTCGGCTGGGCCGCAGCCTTTTTCGGTACCATCCCAAGGGCGACGGCGACCCCTGCTCCCGTCAGGAGCCCCTTCAGGAAGCTCCTCCTCCCGCCTTCGAACCCTCGGCTCGCTTTCTCTTCGCGCATAGGCTCACCTCACCTTTCCTCAACTGAGGCAGGTTACGGAGGTGCAGTGGCAGCTGCCCTCCTTCTCAACGAATTCGGCCTGGATCCAGTACCCTTCCTTCAGATCGTCCAGGCTCCCTGTCATGTTCCCCATCGTTGCAGGATCCGGGATGGCGATATAGCTCCCGGCATCGAAGTGGACTGCGACCTCCTTCCCATCAGAGGTTTCGACCACAGCAGTGCGATTGGCCCGATCGAGCTTACGGAGCGTCCCTTCGATCAAGCACTTCACCCCCTTTCAAAAATTCACAAAAAATTCACAAAGAACAGTCGGGAACCGTTCAGGCAGGATGGCAAAACAGCGTTTGGCGTGTGGGCCCTCATTCGAGGGTACCCCTCTGGGGCTGGTGACGTGCCCTTGCGGTTTCTATCTATGAGCCAGTATGAGCAGCGACTTACGTACCTGAATAATACCCGAATCCCGACCCCCCTTGTCAAGTATATTTTATTTATATTTTTTGGCGGGATCCCCCCGGCCGGGAGGGGGGTACCCCCGACTTACCCCGGCGCCCGAGTCTCCCCCGCGGAGGCCTCAGGAGCACCCCGGCCCCTGCTGCTCGGAGTCCTCTGCCTCCCCCGTTTCCGGCCCCTTTCGTCCGATCTGGAGCAGGTCAAAGGTCGGTCCCTTCCACCGTTCGTCCCGTGCGCCGAGCGGTTCCCGGCGCGGGACGGCTGCGCCCCACTCCGCGAGGACCTCCCGCTCAAGCTCCATGAAGCCGCGGGTGAGCTTGGCAATCCCCCCGTAAAAGTTTGCGGCCTCCTGCTGTTCCAGGTCCTGGCAAAGGAGAAAGATCCACGTCAGGAGGTGGGTCTTGAAGAACTCCCCCTGCAGCTCTAACCAGCGCTCTTCCTCGGCTCGCTCGGCGGCGGCCTCCTGGCGGGCGATGAGCTTCACCATGATCTCGAGTTCGCACGAGATATGGTCCTCCGGCTCGGTAAAGCTGTCTCGTGTCTCCAGGCCGATCCGGCCCAAGAAGCCTCGGACGGCGGCCAGGGAAGGGCCATAGGGCTCCTTCTCCATGTACCAGGATTCATACGGGAAGATGGTGGTCTCGGTGGGAGAGACGAAGAGGAGGTTGTATTCGTCCGACAGGATCTCCCCGAGCTTGACCGTGTCGTGGAGAAGGCAGCTCCGGATGGTGGACCATCCCTCCGCGAGGCGAGGGCTGAGCTTGTCAGCGGCCTCTATACGGGCCTCCACCCCATCCCGGAGGACTTGCAGGAATGATCCGTCAGGCTCGTCGAGATACGCCCTGCTCAGCAGCCCGTAATACCCCCGGCGGAAAGCCGAGATCTCCCGGTCGCCGATCATCCCTCGACCCTTTCGGCCTCTTTCTTTGTCCCTCAGGCCCCTCCCAACTCCTATGGCGTGAGGAATTCATCGTCCCGATGCTGGAAGAGGTATTGGAGCTGGGAATCCACAAAAGCGAGATAGTCGTCCTCGTCGTAGAGCGAGCCGTCCCCCCGGGCCTTCCGTTCGGTTTCCTCGGCGTGAAGCGCCGCGGCCACCATCCTCTCGATGAACCCCAACAGCTCACCCGGTTCTGTGGTGGAGATCAGGTCCCCCACATCACCCTGCCATCTTTCGCGCCAGATCTCCTGATACGGATAGCGCTCGTCAAAGGCGAGGATGGTCTTGAGGCCCTCCTCGCGCCCCCCGCCCTCCCGCCGCACGGCCTCGACCCTCTGCCAGATGTCCAGGGACAGGTACCGGGCAAAGGCCTCCGGGGCGACGTCCAGAAACTCTTTCTCTTTCTTTGGCCCTTTCTTCTTCCGAGTCTCCCTCATGGGATCTTCACGGCTCCCACCCCTTCTGCACCTCCATCATCGCCTTGACGGC
>JBOHQS010000090.1:0-8756 GCA_050732295.1 Methylomirabilales bacterium (SeqCode) | reverse complement strand
GGCTTCTGATCCGCCGGCAGGCGCTGGCGGATCCAGGCCAAGGCGATCTTGAGGGCGGTCAGGGCCTGCCCGAGCTCGTCGTGGGTCTCGCGGGCGATGCGGATTCGCTCCTCCTCCAGCATGGAGAACAGGCGGGTCGAGAGGGCGTGCAACTGCTCTTGCGATTTGCGCAAGTGGTCCTCGGCCTTGTGCCGTTCGGCGATCTGTTCCTGCAGGATGTCGATGGCCTTCGACAGTTCGGCCGTTCGTTCCTGCACCCCGCGCTCCAGCTCCTCGTGCACCCTTCGGAGTGCCGTCTCCGCGTGCTTGCGCCCGGTGATGTCCACGTGCGCGCCCAGCATGCGGATTGGCATTCCGTCGGCGTCGCAGATCAGCGCAGCCCGGGCGAGAATCCAACGATACGACCCGTCTCTATGACGCAGGCGGAACTCGACTTCGTAATCGGGCGAGGGACGTGTGTGGGTGGCTTTCAGCGTGGCGAGTGTGCGGTGGCGGTCCTCAGGATGCAGCCTACTCTCCCACTCCTCGTACCGGCTTGGAATCTCGTGGTCTTCGTACCCGAGTTGCCTTTTCCATTCGGGGGACAGAAAGACATCGTTCGTGCGGAGATCCCAATCCCAGAGCCCGATATTGGCCGCTTGGATGGCCCATCGCCACCGTGCCTCGGCCTCTGTCCGGTCAGGGGGAGTGCAGGGTAAAGACCCGGATTTCGCTGACTTGCGACCTTCGTCGAAGCTCGGTAATCTCGTTGCCATGGTCGACTTGATCCCCCGCCTAAAGGCCGGTCAGAAAGGGACCTGGCGGGCATTAAGTATCCTCTGTGGACTAAGGGAGTGTCAAGTAAAATGGCGTTTTATCCCCTGGGAGCGGCTACTGGGGTGGGCGAGTGAGGGCCGATACGTTTGGGGCGAAAAGCTTTGCTCTTTTCGGCACGGAAGCCGTATCATACCGAAGGAGGAGATGGAGGCGCCTCATGAGGACGAAGGTCTTGGTGGTGGATGACGAGGAAGACATCCTGGAGCTCGTCCGGTATCACCTGGAGCGGGAGGGGTACCAGGTGGTGGGATGCCGGGACGGCAAGTCGGCGCTGGACCTCGTGGGACGGGAGAAGCCCGACCTCGTGATCCTCGATCTCCTCATGCCCGGGGTGGATGGCCTCCAGGTTTGTCGCCGCCTCAGACAGGACTCCGCCATCCCGATTATCATGCTCACGGCGAAGGCGGAGGAGACAGATAAGGTGATCGGGTTAGAGCTGGGGGCTGACGATTACGTGACCAAGCCCTTCAGTCCACGAGAGCTTGTTGCCAGGGTCAAGGCGATCCTTCGGCGGGGAGCGGCGACTTCCGAGGAGGGCGTTCTCTCGCTGGGCGAGTTGACGATGGATTTCGCGCGGTACCAGGTTCTGCTAGGGGGAAAGGGGGTTTCCCTGACCGCCAAGGAGATCGAACTTCTCAAGGCCCTTGTCCAGGCCAGGGGCCGGGTCCTGAGTCGCGACTTCCTGTTAGAGCGCGTGTGGGGTTATGATCGGGCGGCTGAGATCGAGTCCCGAACCGTGGACGTCCATATTCGCCGCCTGCGAGAGAAGTTGGGTCCTGAGGCCCGGCGGATCGTCACAGTCAAGGGGGTCGGCTACCGATTCGATCGGGAGGGCTAGTTGCGGAGATTTGTCGGGCGTTTTCAGACGAAACTGATCCTGACCACCCTCTTCATCATCGGCGTGATCCTTGGGGTGGTGGGGCTCTTTGTTGCCCGTCCCCTCCTTGCCTACGCCGCCGTGGTAGCTTTGGGGATCGCCATCGTCCTGAGCCTTTGGATGGCCCGTCGGGTGAGCCGTTCGGTGACCACCATGGTCGAAGCGGCCCATCAGATGGCCGAAGGGGATCTGGGGCGAAGGGTTACCGTCCCAGAGGAGCAGGAGTTGGCCACCTTGGCTCGGGCTTTGAACGCCATGGCTGAGAAGCTGCAGGAGAGGCTGCGAGACCTGGAGGGGGAACAGGCGAGGACCGCGGGCATACTGGAGAGCATGATCGAGGGGCTAGTTGCCGTTGATCACCACGGACGAATCGTGTTGATGAATGCAGGCGCCCGCCGCATGTTTCGACTGGGTCGAGACGTCGGGGAAACCAGGCACCTCTTGGAGATCGTTCGCCATCCGGATCTGCGGACCCTTCTACACGAGTGTCAGGAGTGCGCGGAGGGGACGGTCTGTCGTCGGGAACTCACGTTGCATAGCCCTCTGTTGACCCTGATGGTGCACGCCGTGCCGCTTCGGCGCGGGACCGACCGGTTGGGCACGCTGATGGTCTTTCACGATGTGACGGAACTGCGGCGCCTGGAACGGGTCCGCCAGGAATTTGTCGCCAATGCCTCCCACGAACTCCGCACGCCCCTCACCGCCATCCGGGGCTACGTCGAGACCCTGCTGGAGGGGGCTGCGGACGAGCCGGGCCGCGCCCGTCCCTTCTTGGAGGTGGTCGGCAGGCACGCCGAGCGCATGAGTCGGTTGGTGGATGATTTGCTGGACCTCTCCAATATCGAGAGCGGTCGCCTGCAGCTTGAACGACACGCCGTGCCTCTGGATGAGGTCGCGCGACCGGTCTTCGCGCTGCAGCAGGAAGCCGCATCGAAGAAGGGGATCACCCTTCGCCTCGAGATCCCCCCCGATTTGCCGGCGGCCCTTGCCGACCGCGATCGGCTGCAACAGATTCTCATTAACTTGGTCGATAACGCCATCAAGTTTACGCCGGCGGGTCAGGTCACCGTCGCCGCGCGACGGGTTCACGGCGAAAGCCCTTCTGGCTATGAACCATCCACCATGCACCATGAACGCTGCGGCGATTTTCTGGAAATCGCCGTCAGTGACACCGGGACTGGAATCTCCTCAACGGATCTCCCGCGGGTCACCGAGCGCTTCTATCGGGTCGATCGGGCCCGATCCCGGGAGCTGGGTGGAACCGGCCTGGGACTGAGCATCGTCAAGCACCTGGTCCACGCCCATGGCGGTGGCGAGCTCCATATCGAGAGCGAACTCGGTAAGGGAACGACAGTCCGCTTCACCCTGCCCATCGCCGCATAGGCCTTCCTCCCCTGTTTTAACCCGGATGTAACTCGCCCGACCTTTCCACGTCATCTCCACCATCCATACTCCTGTTGAACGCTCGAAGGACTGGATGACAGGAGGCAACCTGATGCGGAGCAAAAACCAGGAGGGACTGCGGCTTGCCCTGATCGCCCACGACAATAAGAAGGTAGACCTGATCGCCTTTGTCCAGAAGTATGCGGACCGTTTCGCGGGCTTCCGGCTGCTGGCGACCCAGGCCACCGGCAAGGTGATTCGCGACAAGATCAACCTCGAGGTGAAGTGCTTTCTTCCCGGGCCGCTCGGTGGTGACTTGCAGATCGGCGGCGAGCTGGCTTCCGGGCGGATTGACGCCTTGATCTTTCTCCGCGATCCCCTTCTGGCGCAGCCGCATGAACCAGATATCACCGCGTTGCTTCGGGTCTGCGATGTCCACAATATCCCCGTGGCGACCAATCTCGCCACGGCCGAGATCCTCCTCGGGGCACTCTGTCCTGGAGTGGGGGAGGCCTCGTCATGATTGCCGATCATCTCTTTCTCGGTCCGGGCCGCGAGGTCCTTTGCGATCTCGCAGAGATCCGCCGATACGTCGAAGCTCATTACGAGGACCGGCTCGTCTGTTCGCGCTGCGGCTGCTATCTCGTCCCTGCCAGCCGGAGACAGGGGTTTTTCTTCCGCATCTACCGGTGCGCTAATACCATTTGCTCTGCGTCCCTCAGGACCTTCAAGATGTGGCCCCATCGGCTCAGGCGTGTCGCCTAACCTTCTGTTACGCGATCTTTTTACCTCCCTGTAACCTGCCTGCCCTTTCCCCGTCACACAGCAGGCATATCGTAAAGGTACATGGATCCCGAACCAGCTCAGTCGTTTCCCTGTTATCTCCCGCATCCATACTGTTGCTGAAGAGTGGATTCTATTGGCGGGCGTCGTGAAAGGAGGGTCATGCTGAATACGAGACTGATACAGATCCTCGCCCCGGCCGGACCGAGGATACACCCAGGGCGATGGATTGAGGCTGGGACACCCATCGGAATTTCACCAGATCGGACAAGAGAGGTTCGAGCCCCTCTGACCGGTGTTATCAAACAGGTGTACGCTTCTGGTGACATGCTGGAAATCGTGCTTGAGCGACGGCGGGAGTATGAGGAGATGGACGATTGAGGGGGGGGTGAGAGGGAGAATTAACACTGCCGTAACACAACGGCAATAAAGCCGTAACGCACCCAGTTGAAACTCTACAGAAGGGAGGCATCAGATGAAGAGCTTTCGAGGAGGTTTCCCAATCAGGGACCGGGCGACCGCGCTGAGCAGCGGTCAGCGGTTTTTCGCAGGAATTGCCCTGCTGACCCTCTTTCTTGCGGTGATCGGGGAGGCAGGGGCACAGCGAAGCCTTATCAAGATCGACGGCTCCAGCACGGTCTTTCCGATTACCGAGGCCGTGGCCGAAGAGTTCCAGAAAAACCACAAGGGCATCAAGGTGACCGTGGGGATCTCGGGTACCGGCGGCGGCTTCAAGAAATTCTGCAACGGCGAGACGGATATCTCGGATGCGTCCCGCCCCATCAAGCCGTCGGAGGTGGAACTGTGCGGCAAGAATAAGATCGAGTATATCGAGCTTCCGGTCGCTTACGACGGCCTCGCCGTCATGGTGAATCCCAAGAACACATGGGCGACCCACATGACGGTCAAGGAGTTGAAAAAGCTATGGGAGCCGGAAGCCCAGGAAAAGGTGACCCGTTGGAGCCAGATCCGGCCAGGCTGGCCCGATAAGGAGATCCATCTCTTCGGTGCCGGTGTGGATTCGGGGACCTACGACTACTTTACCGAGGCGATCGTGGGGAAGGAGCACTCAAGCCGCGGGGACTTTACGGCAAGTGAGGATGACAACGTCCTGGTCCAGGGGATCGCCACCGACCCGCTGGCCCTCGGCTTCTTCGGGGTGGCCTACTATGAGCACAACAAGGACAAGCTCAAGCTGGTCGCCGTTGATGATGAGAAGCCTGAGAACGGAAAGGGCCCGATCCTTCCGACCTACGAGAACGTGGTCAACGGGACGTACCAGCCTTTGGCCCGTCCGATCTTCATCTATGTGAATCGCAATGCGGCTGATCGGCTTGAGGTGAAAGAGTTTGTCCGGTTCTACCTGACGGCTGGGCGGCGCCTGGTCCGAGAGGTCGGCTACGTTGCCCTCGCTGACAAGGTCTATGATCTGGCGCTCGCGCGGTTTGACAAACGGGCGGTCGGATCCGTCTTCGGCGGAAAAGGGTCCCAGGTCGGTGTGACCCTGGAAAGCCTCCTGAAGGCCGAAGCGAGATAGAACGAGGTGGGTGACCGCCACGATGCTGCCACTCGCGAGGAAGAAGAGGGTTGGCGAGAGGGCCCTCCAGCTCAGCTTCTTCGTCTGCGGTGCGCTCTCTCTCTTGACGACGTTTGGCATCGTGGCGGTCCTCATCTTTGAGACCGTCGAGTTCTTCACAGAGGTCTCTCTCCTTGAGTTTCTCACCGACACCCAGTGGACGCCCCTTTTTGCCCAAAAGCATTTTGGCATCCTGCCGCTCCTCTCCGGGACGTTCCTCACATCGGCCATTGCGATCCTGGTAGCCATGCCAGTGGGGCTCGTGTGCGCCATCTACTTGAGCGAATTCGCGCCGGAGCCGGTCCGACGAAAGACCAAACCCGTACTGGAAGTCCTCGCGGGCATTCCCACCGTGGTGTACGGCTATTTCGCCCTCCTTTTTGTCACCCCGTTGCTCCAGACGTTTATCCCATCCCTGTCGGGGTTTAACGCCCTGGCCCCTGGAATGGTTATGGGCATCATGATTATCCCCCTCGTCTCTTCGCTGAGCGAGGATGCCATGTATGCGGTCCCCCAGAGTCTGAGGGAGGCGGCTCATGCTCTCGGTGCCTCACGATTGCAGGTTGCCCTCCGGGTCGTGGTCCCTGCCGCATTTTCGGGGATTGCCGCTGCGTTCCTGTTGGCTGTCTCGCGGGCGATCGGCGAGACGATGATCGTCGCGATTGCCGCCGGGCAGCAACCTCGGCTGACCTTAAATCCCCTCGTCCCGGTTGAAACCATGACCGCCTTCATCGTTCAGGTCAGTCTGGGAGACACACCGACTGGAACGCTGGAGTACAGAACGATCTTTGCGGTCGGCACGATGCTCTTTTTCAGTACACTGGTCCTGAATCTCTTCAGTCGCTCGCTCCGTGAGCGCATCAGGGAGAGGTACGAGTGAGGCCCCAGGCTGCTGAATTGTACCGAATGCTAACCCGCCGACACTTGGCGGAGCGACTCTTCAAGATTGTCGCGGTGGCGACCCTCGTGATCGTCTTGGCGACGCTGGCGGCTCTCCTCCTGGATGCGTTCATAGACGGGGCGGGGAGGTTGAGCTGGCAGTTCTTGACCAGCTTCCCCTCGCGGAAACCGGAGGAGGCCGGCATCCTTGCCGCCCTGGTAGGGACGACGTACCTGATGATCTTGACAGCGGTCGTTGCGGTTCCGGTGGGGGTCGGAGCGGCCATCTACCTGGAAGAATATGCCAAGCAAGGATGGTTTTCTCGCGTGGTTGAAGTGAATATTGCCAACTTGGCCGGAGTCCCCTCCATCATCTATGGCCTTCTGGGCCTGGAGCTGTTTGTGAGGGCGATGGGCCTCGACCGGAGCCTTTTGGCCGGCGCGCTGACGATGGCCCTCCTCGTGCTCCCGATTATCATCATTGCGGGCCGAGAAGCCCTGCGGGCGGTGCCCCCCTCGATCCGGGAGGCTTCCTATGCCCTCGGGGCCAGCCGGTGGCAGACGATTCGGTATCAGGTGTTGTCCCTGGCCTTTCCAGGCATCCTGACCGGGGCGATCCTGGCCCTGTCACGGGCCATCGGTGAGGCGGCCCCGCTGATCACGATGGGGGCCCTGACCTATATCGCGTTCCTCCCCGATGGACTGCTGGCTCCTTTCACGGTGCTGCCCATCCAGATCTTCAATTGGGTCTCACGGCCACAGAAGGGATTCTTTGCCGCGGCCGCAGCTGGAATTATCGTCCTGCTGGTGGTGCTGCTCCTGATGAATGCCCTGGCTGTCTATCTGCGCCAGCGGTATCAGCGGAGGCTGTATCTATGAAGGTGGCCTTCGAGATTGAGGATCTGAACTGCTGGTATGGGAGCCGCCAGGTCCTGCAGAAGGTGTCGTTGTCGATCGCGGAGCATCACATTACCGCAGTGATTGGCCCGTCGGGATGCGGCAAGAGCACTTTTCTCCGCTGTCTCAACCGGATCAACGACCTCATTGACAGCTTCCGAATCAGCGGCCACGTCCTCTTCAAGGGCCAGGACATCTATGACCCTGCGGTCGACCCCATCGAGATCCGGTTCCGGGTGGGGATGGTGTTTCAAAAACCCAATCCGTTCCCCAAGTCCGTGTACGACAATGTGGCCTACGGCCCACGGCTTTGGGGAGTGCGGAAGCGGTCCGGGCTTGATGCCATTGTAGAAGAGAGCCTCAAGAAGGCAGCCCTCTGGGACGAGGTGAAGGATAGCCTCGCCCAGAATGCCCTTGCCCTTTCGGGAGGCCAGCAGCAGCGCGTCTGTATCGCGCGGGCGCTGGCCGTGGAGCCCGAGGTCCTGCTGATGGACGAGCCGTGCTCGGCCCTGGACCCCATCGCCACGGCCAAGATCGAGGAGTTGATGCTGGATCTGAAGAAGGAGTACACTATCATCATCGTGACGCACAATATGCAGCAAGCCGCCCGGGTCTCCGACGTCACGGGGTTCCTGTTGCTTGGGGAACTGATCGAGTTTGGCGTCACCAAAGAGCTCTTCACGACCCCGAAGGACCACAGGACCGAGGCGTACATCACCGGGCGGTTCGGCTAGGGAGGCAAGGCATGACGAGGGCGTTAGAGGCTGAGCTGCAGGAGCTGAGGCAGCAGCTCCTGGCGATGGGCGGACTGGCAGAGACGATGATCCAGGGGAGTGTCCGGTCCCTGGTCGAGCGGAACGCGGATCTGGCCCACGGGGTCTTCCGGTACGAAGAGGAGATGGATCAACGCTGCATCGATCTGGATGATCGGAGCTTCAAACTGATAGCCCTCCGTCAGCCGGTGGCCTCCGACCTCCGATTCATCACCGCCGGGATCAAGATCAATAGCGAACTGGAGCGCATCGGGGATCTGGCGGTCAACATCGCCCACCGGACGTTGACGCTGCTCAAAGAGCCCCCGATTGACGTCCTGGTGGATCTGCCCAAGATGGCGCAGCTCTCCCAAGAGATGGTCAAGCGGAGCTTGGATGCCTTTGTCAGCAGAAATCCGGATCTGGCGCGCGGGGTGATCGATGCCGACGACACCATCGACGGACTCCGGGACCGGGCGTTTCAGCAACTCGTGGTCTTCATGAGTCAAGAGCCGGGAGCAATCCGCCAGGCTCTGGAGCTGATGCTCATCTCCCGGAGCTTGGAGCGGATCGCCGATCACGCCACCAACATCGCCGAAGATGTCATTTATATCGCCAGGGGGGAGGACGTGAGGGAACGAGGGGATAAAGAGATCCGGAAGGGGGTGCGGTCGCGGGAGGGGCACCCGCGCATGCCAGCCTCCGCCTTGGCCGAGGGCGCGGTCGCGCGGGTCATTCAGGAGGAGGCGGAACTTTTCGGTCTCTTTCGGGAGGCGGCGGCCAACGTCCTGGC
>JBOHQS010000089.1:0-8792 GCA_050732295.1 Methylomirabilales bacterium (SeqCode) | reverse complement strand
GTTGGTGCAAGTCCCCAGGAAGACCTGATCCACCCTGATCCCTTCTTTCTCGACCTCCGCGGCCTGCTTGACGTTACCCGGGGTGTGCGGGACCGAGACGAGCGGCACGAGCGCCGCGCAGTCGATGCCAATCACCCGCTCGTACGCGGCGCCGGGGTCCGCCGCGAGCGGTCTCCAGTCCTTCTCCCGGCCGTGCCGCTGCATCCATCGCCGCGTCTCCTCGTCCGATGGAAAGAGGCCCAGCTTGGCCCCGCACTCCTGGGCCATGCTCGTGATGGTGAACCGGGCGTCCATCGAGAGGTGCCGGATCATCTCCCCGCCGTACTCCATCGCCTTGTAGACCGCGCCGTCCTCACCGATGGTGCCGATGATGTGGAGGACGATGTCCTTGGACGAGACGCCAACGGGGAGCGGGCCGCGGAGTTCGAAGCGTATCGTCTCCGGAACGCGGAACCATTGCTTGCCCAGCGCCATGGCAACGGCGGTGTCGGTGGAGCCCATCCCGGTGGCGAAGGCGGCCATCCCCGCCGCGGTGTTGGTGTGGGAATCGGCCCCGACCACCACGTCTCCCGGCTTCACGTACCGTTCGGAGATGACCACGTGGCTGATCCCTTCACCGACGTCCGCCAGCAGACACCCGGTTGCCTTGACGAAATCCCGGAGCCTCTTGTGCATGGCGGCGTACTCGGGCCGCCCCGGCGGACCCAGGTGATCCAGGACGATCATGGCCCGGTCCGGGTGCTTCAGGGTGTCCTTGCCCATCAGCTGGCGGATCACGTCAAGGGTCAGGGTCCCGGTCCCGTCCTGTACAAGGGCGAGGTCCACCGGGATGATCACGACGTCGTCGGCGCGCACCTCTCTCCCGAGCTTCTGGGAGAGGATCTTTTCTGCCAATGTCATCGCCATGCGTTTGTCCTTCTCGAATTACTCTACCCGTTGTACGTCCAGGCGTCAAGGTACGCAGGGCTTTTCGCCTTGAATCTCGCTCCCGCGGAGAGTATCATGGTTGGCCACACCGCAATCAGACCGACCGCCGAGGAGCGGACCATGCCGGAAGCAAAGACCATGGTGATCAACATGGGGCCGCAACACCCCTCGACCCATGGGGTCTTGCGGTTAGTGCTCGAGCTCGACGGGGAGGTGGTCGTCAAGGTCACGCCCCATATCGGATATCTCCATACCGGCATGGAGAAGATCATGGAGTCGAAGCGCTATCTGCAGGCCATCACCGTGACCGACCGCTTCGACTACCTGGCCCCCATGTCCAATAACCTCGCCTTCGTGCTCAGCGTGGAAAAACTTCTGGAGATCGAGGTGCCGGAACGGACCCGGGTCATCCGCGTCCTGCTCACGGAGCTGACGCGGATCAATAGTCATCTCGTGGCGGTAGGGACGATGGCGCTCGAGATCGGGGCCCAGAGCGTCTTTCTCTATTGCTTCCGAGAGCGGGAGCGGATCCTCGACATCTACGAGATGGTGAGCGGGGCCCGGATGATGTCGAGTTACTTCCGGGTGGGAGGACTGATGGCCGACCTCCCCGAAGGCTTTGACCGGGCGGTTCAGCAGATCTTGAGTGAGTTTCCGCATCGCTTCGATGAGTACGAGGATCTCCTAACCCGCAATCCCCTCTGGATCCAACGTTGCAAAGGCATCGGCGTGATCAAGGGGGAAGAGGCCATTGCCTGGGGCCTCTCCGGCCCCAATCTGCGGGCCTGTGGCGTCTCCTGGGATCTCAGGAAGTCGACCCCCTACTCCGGCTACGAACGATTTGACTTCGCAATCGCCCTGGGGCAGGCCGGCGATGCCTACGAGCGGTATCTGGTGCGGATCTTTGAGATGCGGCAGTCGCTCAAGATCGTGGAGCAGGCTTTGAAGGAGATGCCGGGCGGGCCGGTCAATATTGACAATCCCAAGATTGTCCCACCGCCGAAAAGAGTGGTCCGGCAGAGCATGGAGGCCTTGATCCATCACTTCCTCCTCTATTCTCACGGCTTCAACGTGCCGCCCGGGGAGGCCTATGTCCCGGTGGAGGGTCCCAAGGGGGAGATCGGGTTCTACGTGGTGAGCGATGGAACCAACACACCCTGGCGCGTCAAGCTCCGGCCGCCGTCCTTCGTCAATATCCAGGTGCTGCCCCGGCTGATCGAGGGGCATATGGTCGCCGATGCGATCGCCATCATCGGCAGTGTCGATTTCGTCATGGGTGAGGCAGACCGGTAGGGGTGTTGCACGGCGGGACATGCGAAACTGGCCTACGGATCCGTGGGCTCGGCAAAGCCTTTCGGGGGACGTGGGCCCTTCGGGATGTAGATCTGGATCTGGGGTCGGGTGAGGCCCTGGTCCTCTTTGGGCCGAATGGATCGGGGAAGACGACCCTCCTCAAGGTCCTGGCAACGGTCCTCCGACCGACGCGGGGAACAGGGGTGCTCGGCGGGGCCGACCTGGTGCGTGACCGCGACACTGTTCGGCGTCGGGTCGAACTCCTCTCCCACGAGAGCTATCTGTACGAAGATCTCACGCCTCGTGAGAATCTTTCCTTCGCCGCGGCGATCCGCGGTGGCTGTCCCGGGGGAGACGCCGTCTCAGCGGCGCTGGAGCGTGCGGGCCTCGGTGCGGTGGGGGATGAGCGGGTGCGCACCCTCTCGAGTGGGATGAAGCGGCGGATCAGTCTGGCCCGCCTCTTCGTTGGCAAGGCAGATCTGTGGCTGCTGGATGAACCCTACACGAATCTCGACCGCGGGGCGACCAAGGTGCTTGAGGCGGCCCTGCAGGAGCACCGAGAACGGGGTGGGATGATCGTGATGGCGACGCACAACTTTATCGATGGCTTCCAGCTGGCAACGCGAGTAGCCATCCTCGCACGCGGGCGGATCATCCTGGATGAGTCGCGTGGCACCATGACCCTGCAGGGCTTTCAGGAACTGTACGCCCTGCGGGCGGGGGGGCAGGGACGGTGACCTGGCTCACGCTTGCGGGGCACGTCTTTCGCAAAGACCTTCGCATCGAGGCGCGGAGCCGCGAGGGGGTCAATACCCTCCTCTTCTTCAGCGCACTCCTTGTCTTCCTCTTCCGGTTTGCCCTCGGCCCGACCGAGGCCGAGGTGCGGCAGGGGGCGCCGGGGTTGCTCTGGTTCGCGTTCATTCTGACCGGGCTCTGGGGGGTGGCGCGCACCTTCCAGATCGAACGCGAGAACGATTGCCTCGAGTCTTTCCGGTTGGTCCCCGAAGGCCTGGGAGGAATCTATCTCGGTAAGGTCCTCGTCGGGTGCTGTCTCATGGTGGCGACCGAACTGGTGATCCTGGCGATGTTCGGGCTCTTCTTTCACCTCGACCTCTGGTCGGCCACGGCCTGGCTCGTCCCGGTCCTTCTGCTGGGGACGGTGGGCTTTGTGGCCATCGGGACCCTCTTTGCCGCGATCACGGCGCAGCTCAAGGCTCGGGAGGTCCTGTTGCCCTTGCTCCTCTTTCCCCTCATGATCCCTGTCCTCCTCTCCGCGAGCCGACTGACCGAGCTTGCCCTGGCCGGAGAGTCGTTCGCGGCCGAACCCCATTGGCTCCGCCTCCTGATCGTCTTCGATCTGGTCTTTCTCGTGCTCGGGTATCTCACCTTTCCCTTCATCATGGAGGACTGAGCACCATGGATCGCCTGGGAGTGACCCTGGGTCTGGGGGCGGGGGCGCTTGTGGTCGCCGGTCTCTGGATGGGTCTCGTTCAGGCCCCGCCGGACGCCGTCCAGGGGGAGGTCCAGCGGATCATGTATCTCCACGTGCCGAGCATCCTGACGGCCTATCTGGCCTTTACCGTCGTCCTTGTCTGCAGCATCGGCTACCTCGTGCGGGGGACCCGGGGGTGGGATCGCCTGGCGCACTCCTCAGCCGAGGTCGGTGTCGTCTTCACCGCGATCACGCTCTTTACCGGCGCCATCTGGGGGAAGCCGACCTGGGGGGTGTGGTGGACGTGGGATGCGCGCCTGACCGGGACGGCGGTCCTTTTTCTGATCTACGTGGGATACCTCATGCTTCGCTCGGTCGTCGAGGACCGGGACCGGGCGGGGCGCTACGCGGCCGTGGTGGGCATCCTCGGCTTCGTTGATGTGATCTTCACCCATATGGCCGTGACGTGGTTCCGGACGCTGCACCAGCCCTCGTCGCTCGGGCGTGGGACGATTGACACGGCGCTCCAGCTCCCCCTGTACGTGAACCTTCTGGCCTTCGCTCTCCTCTACGCGACCTTCATGGCTGGACGGGTGCGTCTCACGGCCCTGGATGAGGCCATCGAGGCACAGGAACTGAGAGGATAGATGGGACCCTGGGGATACATCGGGCTCGCCTACGGCCTCGCCGCCATGACGCTGGCCGGATACGGGTGGAGTCTCGGCGTGCGGATCCGGAAGCGGCGGGCGCGACTTGACCGCGAGGCAGACGGGCGGATCGAGGCGGTGAAATGAGGGGCCGGAATCGACAGGTGCTCATCGGCGGTCTCGTCATCCTCGCGAGCATTGGGTATCTCGTCTGGACAGGGACCCAGCAGGCCCTGGTGTACTTTTACACCCCGAGCGAGATCCAGGCCCGGGAAGTCGGGCGGACGGGGAGGCGGATCCGGCTCGGGGGGCTGGTGGTGGAGGGGTCCCTGACTCACGCGCCTGACACGCTGACTTACATGTTTCAGCTCACGGACGGCGGCGCCAGGATCCCGGTTCGTTTCAAGGGGATCCCCCCGGATCTCTTTAAGGAGGGGACGGGGGCGATCGTGGAGGGACAGATCGGGGCCGACGGCGTCTTCAACGCCGATCTGATCATGGCCAAGCACAATGAAGAGTACCGGCCTCCGTCGGGGGATCGGCCCTCGGCCCAGGAGCTCTACCGGTCCCTGATCAAGCGGGAAGGGAGCTGAGAGCGTGACCGCCGAACTCGGCAACGTCGCCCTCTGGATCGCTCTCCTGGCCGCGGTGTATAGCGCGGGAGCCGCCGTGATCGGCCATCGGCGGAAAAGCGCTGTCCTTCGCGAGAGTGCCCAGAATGCCGTCCTGGTCCACTGGGCCCTGGTGACCATCGCCCTGCTCAGCCTGGAGTATGCGCTGATTACGTCCGACTTCAGCATCCGCTACGTGGCGTTCAACAGCAGCCGGAATTATGCGGTCTGGTATAAGATCGCCGGCCTCTGGGGGGCACTCGAGGGCTCTCTGCTCCTCTGGGCCTGGATGCAGGCGGCGTTGGCCGCCCTGGTGGTCCTGAGATATCGTCGCAAGCACCACGATTTCCTCCCCTATGTGAGTGCCGTTCTCATGGGGATCTCCGGCTTCTTCCTCTTGGTGATGTTGATTCCGGCGAATCCCTTTACGCAACACGCTCCCGTGCCTCCCGAGGGGCGCGGGCTCAACCCCCTCCTGGAAGACACCAGCATGCTGGTCCATCCCCTGTTGCTCTATTCCGGCTACGTGGGCTTCACCGTCCCGTATGCCTTCGCCATGGCCGCCCTGATCACCGGTCGCCTGCGCGAGGAGTGGCTGTACATCACCCGGCGGTGGGCCATGGCCGCCTGGATGTGTCTCACGAGCGGAATCATCTACGGCGGCTGGTGGTCCTATCACGTGCTGGGCTGGGGAGGCTACTGGGCCTGGGACCCGGTGGAGAATGCCTCGTTCATGCCGTGGCTCACCGGGACCGCCTACATCCATTCGGTGATGATTCAGGAGAAGCGGGGGATGCTGAAGGTCTGGAACCTAACCCTCATTTCCCTTACCTTTGCCCTGGTCATCTTCGGGACGTTTCTCACCCGGAGTGGCATCCTGAATTCAGTCCACGCCTTTACCCAAGGGGCGGTCGGGTATTTCTTCCTGGGCCTGCTGGCCGTGATCCTCCTCTCCACCGTCACCCTGCTCGCCTATCGGGCCGACCAGCTCAAGACCGAAGGGGCGGTGGATTCCTTTCTCTCCCGAGAGAGCGCCTTCCTCTTCAATAATCTTCTCTTCGTGACGTTCTGCTTCACCGTCTTTCTGGGCACCGTCTTCCCCCTCCTTGCCGAGGCCGTTCGCGGTGTCAAGGTGAGCGTGGGCGCCCCGTACTTCAATTACGTGGCGCGCCCGATCGCGTTGGGGCTGCTTTTTCTCATGGGCGTGGGACCGGTGATTCCTTGGCGCGGGGGGTCGTGGGCGAGTCTGCGACGCAATGTGGTCTATCCAGGCACTCTGGGTCTTGCGGCGGCCGGTGCGGGATTCGGCTTTGGCATCCGGGGGCCCTGGGTCCTGGCGACTTACGCCCTGGCGGTCTTTGTGTCGGCCGTCGCCATACAGGAGTATTACCGGGGTATACGCGCCAGGAGGAGGACGGCGGGCGAGGGGCCGCTTGCGGCTCTCGGGCAGCTCTTCGTCAGAAACCGCCGCCGGTATGGGGGATTCATCGTCCATCTCGGCGTGGCATTGCTTTCCATCGGGATTGCATCCTCATCCGCCTTTCAGGTGGAGCAGGACGGGATGCTCAAGAAGGGAGAGGCGCTTGAGGCGGGCAGATACCGCATTCGCTTCGACAGGCTCAGCGGCAGCGAGGGCCCAACCCACGTCAGGGTCGAGGGGATCTTTACGATCTTCAATGACCGTCATGAGGCGGGGCGGATGAGGCCCGCCCTGCGATTCTATCCCACGCAACAAGAGCCCATTGCCGAGGTGGACTACTGGATTGGTGTGAAGGAGGATCTCTACCTGATCCTGGGGAGCTTCGATCGAGACGGAAGTTGGGCAGTGATTAAGGTGCTGGTCAACCCCATGGTTTCCTGGATCTGGATCGGTGGAGCGATCATGGTGCTGGGCACGCTCCTGGCCATGTTGCCGGCCCGATTCCTGCCCCCACTCGCGAAGGGGAAGGCGTCATGACGCTTCGATGGAAGCGGGTGGTGATTCCCCTTTCGGTCTTGCCTATCCTCTTCCTCCTGGCCTACGGATTCCGGACCGATCCCAGGGCCGTTCCCTCTCCCTTGATCGAGAAGCACGCGCCCCCCTTTTCCCTCTCCCTCTTCGATGGAGGCCGCCTCGATTTGGACAGCCTGCGCGGGAAGGTGGTGGTCGTGAACTTCTGGGCCTCCTGGTGCTATCCCGCCTGTTACGAGGAGGCCCCGGTTCTGGAAGGGGGCTGGCGCGCTTACAAGGATAAGGGAGTTGTGATCGTCGGGGTCAATGTGCAAGATACAGAGCAGGCGGCCCGCGAGTTCATGCGCCGGTTTCAGTTCTCGTTCCCTAATGGGGTCGATCCCAAAGGGAAGATCTCCATCGACTACGGGGTCTACGGCATTCCGGAGACCTTTTTCCTCGATACCGAAGGGCGGATCGCCTACAAGCATGTCGGCGCCGTGACCGGTAGGGTCTTCTCGGACCAGGTCGAAGGGCTTCTCGAGCGGGCACGGCAGGCTGGACAGGAAAGGGGGAAAGTTGGACGTGGGGCGTAAGGGCGTCATCTGTTTTCTCATCTCTCTTGTGATCGTCGCGCCCCGTGCGTTTGGGGCTTCTTCGGTTGAGGAGGATGTCCGGCAGATTTCCGCCGAACTCCGCTGCCCAGTCTGCCAGGGCCTCTCCGTGGCTGACTCCCCGTCCCGGATGGCGGATCAGATGCGGGACTTGATCCGTGAGCGGCTCGAAGCCGGGGAGAGTCCCGAGGCCGTCAAGTCCTACTTCGTGGAGCGGTATGGCGAGTGGATCCTCCTCGCTCCCAAGCGCGAGGGGTTCAACCTCCTGGTGTGGGTCCTCCCCTTCGTCGGCCTCGCCGGCGGGGCGGCGGGGCTATTGGTCGTTCTGAGGCGGTGGAAGAAGCGTCCTGGGGCGGTCCCTACTCCTGTGGAACCGGCCTATGTGGAACAGGTCCGCCGCGATATGGCTCGCGACCAAACCTAAGAGAACGCTGTGATCACTCTCGTCGCTCTGAGCCTCGCTTTGGTTGCCATCATCGCCATCGTCTATCCCTTTTGGCGTCGGGCCGAAACGTGTGGAGATACAGAAGGGGACGCTGATGATCTCAGGATGAGGCGGGAGAAGCTCTACGATGCAGTTCGAGAGCTTGAGCTCGAGCACGAAGCGGGCTCCGTATCGCAGGAGGAGTATGCGAGGGTCCGTCTCACGTACGAGATGCAGGCTGCCGCTCTGCTTCAAGAGGAGGAACGCCTGGGCAGGTCTCGCCCCAGGACACTCGAGAAAGGGGCACCGACGAGTACCGCCGTTGCGAGTCCCCGACCTGTCTCTCATCGCCTTGGTCTCCTTGTACCTGCCGCGATCATTTTGGTGGTTGGGCTAGGCATTGGATTCTTTCTTGCCGGCTCGCTTCAGCCGAGACAGGCCGGGATGAGCATCACCGGAGATATCCCCTCCTCTTCTCTGAAGGTGGCCGATGAAGCTTTCCAGCGGGGAGATTTCCGCCAGGCCCTGGAAGGCTACAAGAAGGTCCTGGACAGTAATCCGCACGAAGTGGAGGCGTTGACGCAGATCGGGGTGATCCTGGCCCGCGCCCGCCACTACGATGATGCCCTGCTCGCCTTCGATCAGGCCTTGCGCGTGAGGCCCAACGATCCGAGGGCCCTCTTCGAGAAAGGGTTGGTCTTCTTCCAGGGAAAGGTCGAGCCGCGCGAAGGGATCAAGATCTGGGAACAACTGATCAAGAGCGCGCCCCCGGATAACGAATATGCGCTGACCGCGAAGCGCCTGCTGGAGCAAGTCCGCGGCTCCATGGGTCGCCCGGGCACCCCCTCTGCCTCACCCCCCAGTAAGTAGCAAGTGTTTTACTTGACGTACAAAGGGCCTCATGATATACAAGT
>JBOHQS010000088.1:0-8813 GCA_050732295.1 Methylomirabilales bacterium (SeqCode) | reverse complement strand
GCAGGTCGATCCGCTCGATGATCTTGTCCCAGGCCGGATCCTTCAGGCGATCGATCTCGGGGCCGGGCCATGAGTCGTAGGCGACCGTATCGATCAGGACGAGGCGCTTGACCAATGCCGGTCGATCCAGGGCCAGAAGCTGGGCCACGCCACCGCCGATATCGTGGCCCGCCACGGTGGCATGTGTCAGCCCCACCTGCATCATGAACTCCGCCACGTAGGCCGCCTGGGCCCGGACCGAGAGATCTGCCTTGGGCGGCTTGTCAGAATCACCGTATCCGAGGAGGTCCAGGGCACACACGGCAAACTCCCGACTGAGCGGCGGAATGACGTCCCGCCAGAGATAGGCGGATGTGGGAATGCCATGGATCAGAACGACCGGCGCACCCTCCCCCTCGCGGACGTAGGCGATTTTGCCCTCTCTGATGGCCGCCCGTGACTTCTCCATGATCCCCCGTGCCTCCACGAGACCCCATACTATAGTGAAGACGAGCCTACTCGACAAGAGCCATGTGTCATCCTCACCCGAAGACGCCGATCACGACCAGTCCGGCCGCGACGAAAGCCGAGGCCACAAGCTTGTGCCCTGGCCGTCCCTCCCGCAACCGCCAGGCCCCCAGCATCGCTCCAATGATCACGTTCACCTCGCGCGCGGCGACCACGTAACTCACATTGGCGAGGGTCATGGCGGTGAGCACCAAGCCGTAGGACAGGTTCTGGAATCCTCCCGCCATCAGGACCCGCCCGCGCTGCCTCGACAGATCCACCAGGAGTCTCTGGCCCCGGGTGAGGAGAATCCACGGAGCCAAGAGGACGAAGCTCGTCAGGTGGAAGTACACAACGAAGGTGAGCGGATGCACGACGCCGACCCCCAATTTGTCCACGATGGAGTAGGTCGCAATGGTCACGCCGGTGCAGAGCGCCCGAGGGACGTGGGCGCCCCGCAGAAGATCGAGGCGCCCCCCGGGGGACTGGTGCAGTAGCAGGAGGCCGAGGACAATGCTCCCGATCCCCAGCAGCCCCAGACCGGACGGCCGCTCGCCGATCACGAGGGCTGCCGGGACCACCACCAAGAGGGCACCGGATCCCCGGGCGAGGGGATAGACGAGGGAGAGGTCCCCCCGGTCATAGGCCTGGGCGAGGAAGGAATAGTAGGAGGCGTGAATCGCACCGGAGGCCAGGATATAACCCCAGCCCTCGCGGGGCAGCGCCGGCCAGGGACCGAGGAGGAGAATCGGCAGGAAGACGAGACCGCCCGCTCCCAGCACGCACCAGAGAAACAGGAGCTTGTCCTCGCTCTCCTTGGCAAACAGGTTCCAGGTGGCGTGAAAAAAGGCGGAAGCAATGACGAGGGCCAGGGCGAGCGAGCTCACGAACCTACCCGTGCAAGAATCAACACGGCCGCGATTCCGGCCGCCATGGCGAGCAAGGCGTTCTTCGTGCGGACCGCCACCAGGATCGTCAGGCCCAGGGCGATGATCCGAAAGCCCATCGTGCCGGCCGGCGAGGCGCCTTTCGTCAACCCAAACCACACGAAGCTCGCGATGACGGCGTACGAGACGAACTGAAACCACCGGAGAATGCGGGGGCCGAGGGAAAGTCGGTGGGCGAAGAGGAGCGGGAAGACCCGCAACAGATACGTCCCCAGCCCCATGCCTAGGATGATGGCGACGCGCTCTCCCACCATGCCTCCACCCCAATGGCCGCCGTGGCCACCACAATGGCATTCAGAATGAGCCCCCACCCCGGCACGAGCGTCTCAACGACCGGGGTGGTGAGAAAGGCCACCCCCACGACCACAATCGACCGCCGCTCCCTCAGCTCTGCCGCCAGGAGCGCGGTGAGATAGGCCGGAAATATCAGGGAGATCCCCTCGTCAAATCCCGCAGGGATTCGAACCCCGAAGTGGTATCCGACCACGGTTCCCAGCAGGTAGCAGGCGTAGCTCGGAATCGCCACTCCAAGAAAATAGATGAAGTTGTCGTGATCCGATCTCCGCTGAAAACGGAGGAAGGAGACGGCAAAGGTGCTCATGGTGACGAGCTGCGCCCCTGCCACCAATCCACCCGTCCGAAGGCGTTTGAGGTGAGGCACGAGGGCAAAGCTCATCACCGCAAAGCGGAAGTTGATGAAGAGGGTGCTCAGCAGGATCTGCACGGCCTGTCCACTCAGGGGGAGCAGCTCGATGGCGGGAAACTGGGCCGGGGCGGCAAAGACCACCGCAGACATCAGCAGCACCTCGCCCGCCGGGAGACCGGTGGCGTGCGCGGCGATCCCGAAGGCGACGGTGATGGCGAAAAACCCGACGCACACGGGGATGGCTGCCAGGGCCCCTTCCCTGAAGCTCGCAGACACACCACGGTTCATCGTGCGTGGTTCCCCATGGGGCGACCGGTCTCTCTTTCCGTCCTCGCTCGTCGAGAGAAAGAGTGGCGGCGGCGCTACCGGCGCTTCACGATAGGACAAAGCCGCAGCAAAAGCAAGGGCGCCGCAGATAAAAAAAGGGCATCACGGTCGGCCGGTGACGCGACTCGAACCGCCGTGATGCCCTGGCTCCCCCTGAGTGAACGCCTACACGCCGCGTCCCTCTCTCTTCACGTCAAGGACAGGACCGCCTCCGGACTGCTTCGCCACTGCACAGCGCAGTCGAAGACGAGCGCAAACTGCTCGGCGACCGCCTCGGCGACTGTCTGGACCGGCACCTGTCGCTTGAGGAGGGCCGCCATAGAGGTCATCCGAATCCCGCTGAGGCCACAGGGCACGATGAGATCGAACGCGCTGAGATCGGGGCTCACGTTCAAGGCCAAACCGTGCCGGCTCACCCAGCGACTGACGTGCACGCCGATGGAGGCGATCTTGGCCCCATGAACCCAGACCCCAGTCTGGCCGGCACGTCGCTCTCCGTGAATACCGTACCGATGCAGGGTCCGAATCAGCACCTCTTCAAGCCTTCGCATGTAGCGGTGGAGGTCCTTCCCGTGCCGCGTGAGGTCAAGAATAGGGTACCCGACGAGCTGCCCCGGCCCGTGGAAGGTGATATCGCCCCCCCGCTCAATCTCCCACACCTCGATGCCCTGAGCTCGCAGGAGATCCTCGTCCGCGAGGAGATGCCTCCGCTTCGCTCCCCGCCCCAAGGTGATCACCGGCGGATGCTCGACGAAGAGAAGGCAATCCTCCACCAGGCCCTGTGTCCGCGCGGACGCCCACTGCCGCTGCAGCTCAAGCGCCTTCCCGTACTCCATTCGTCCCAACCACTGCACGATGCATTCGGTCTGGGACCTCGGACTTCGGACGTCGGACATCGGACCTTGGACCTCCTCTATATGTGAATGGGGCGGCCCAGGGCGGCCAGGCAGGCTTCGGCCACCGTCTCTGACAGGGTCGGGTGGGCGTGGATCGAATGATGCACCTCGTCGAGCGTCGCCTCGAGGGTCCGGGCCATCGTGGCCTCGGCGATCATCTCGGTCGCCTCGGGTCCGATGATGTGGAGGCCCAGGATCTCGCCGTACTCTGCATCCGCCACCACCTTGACAAACCCTTCGGTATCGCCCAGCGCCACCGCCTTGCCGCTGGCCTGAAAGGAGAAGCGGCCCACCTTGATCTGACGTCCCTTCTCCTTGGCCTGCTCCTCGGTGAGCCCAACGCTGGCCACCTGGGGGGAGCAGTAGGTGCAGTTCGGGATCTTGGAGGGATCGATCCGTCTGCCGCCCTGTCCAGCCATTGTCTCAACCGCCACGACCGCCTCCGCCATCGCCTTATGGGCAAGGAGAGGACCGCCGATCACATCGCCGATGGCGTAGATGCCCGGAACCGACGTCTCGAACCGGTCGCCCACCTCGATGAAACTGCCGCGCCCCACCTTGACTCCCAACCCTTCGATCCCCAAGGCCTCGATGTTGGGAATGCGGCCGATGGCGACCAGCGCGACATCCCCGGCGATCTCCTCTGTCTTGCCTTCTTTGGAGAGCCGAAGGACGACCTGCTCCCCCTTCACCGTCACCCCCTCGACCTTCGTGCCAGTCCGAATTGTGATGCCGCGCTTGGCGAAGACCTTTTCCAAGAAGGTCGAGATCTCGGCATCTTCGACCGACAAGAGCCGAGGAAGCATTTCGATGAGGATCACCTCAGCGCCATAGACGTGATAGACATCGGCAAACTCCACGCCGACCGCCCCGGCGCCTATAATCAGCAGCGACCGGGGAACCTGAGGGAGGCTCAGGGCCTCGGTGCTGGTGATGACCCGCTTGCCATCAATCGGAACTCCGGGGATCTCGCGAGGACGGGAGCCGGTCGCCAGAAGAATCTGTGCGGCTTGCAGCTCCGTCACCTTGCCATCCTTGGTCACCCGGACCTGGCCATCGCCAGCGAGCCTTCCCTCCCCCGGCACCACCGTCACCTTGTTCTTTTTCATGAGATACTCGACACCCTTGGAGAGCTTTCGGGCCGCCTGCTCGCTGCGTTTCACCGCCACCGAGAAGTCCACCCGAAGATTCTCGAAGCTGAATCCAAACTCCTCACCCCGGCGCAGGAGCGCGATGATCTCGGCGTTTCGCAGAAGGGCCTTGGTCGGGATGCAGCCCCAGTTGAGACAGACCCCGCCCAGGCGATCTCGCTCCACGATGGCGACCTTCATCCCGAGCTGGGCCGCCCGGATGGCGCCCACATAGCCGCCGGGGCCACTGCCGATCACCACGAGGTCATACTTTTCTGCCATCGCTCGCCCCTTCACAATCAACCAACGGATGAAGGAATCCTGGTGGCCAGCCGCTGCCGGGCCGCTCGCGGGCACCCGAATGGGTTGAACCGGACCGACGAGGTCACTCGACCACAGATTCAGCTTACAAGGTGGAGAGGCTGCTCGAGGAAAAGTTTGAAGCGCTGCAGGAACCGGGCAGCGACCGCACCATCGATGACCCGGTGGTCCGCGGACAGCGTCACCCGCATCCGGTCGGTCACCTTGACCTCGCCACCTACCACGACCGGTCGCGGGATGACCGAGCCCACGGCCAGGATGGCCGCCTCGGGCGGATTGATGATCGCGACGAAATCCTCCACATCGAACATCCCCAGATTGCTGATGGTGAAGGTGCCGGGGGTCAGATCCTCCTGTCGCATCCGCCCAGTTCGGGCGCGCTCGACCAGCTCTTTGGCCTCCCGCGCAATCTGGACCAGTGGTTTCTTGTCACAGTCAGGAAGCACCGGCGTCACGAGCCCTTGATCCAGCGCGACGGCAACGCCGATATTGATCCGCCGGTAGACCCGTATCTTCCCCTCGGCGAAGGAGGCATTCACCTCCGGAAATTCCTGGAGGGTCTTGGCCGCCGCCTTCACCAGCATATCGGTCACCGAGATTTTTGCCCCCTCTCCGAGGGCGTTCAACCCCTGCCGCAGCTTCAACGCCTCGGTCATGTCGATGTCCGAGGTGACATAGAAGTGGGGCGCAAGCCGTTTGCTCTCGGCCATCCGGCGGGCGATGGTCTGCCGGAGCCGGGAAAGCTCCCGCTCCTCATAAGGAATCTCGTGAGGCGCGGCGGCGGCCACGGGTGCCGGGGAGGGCCTGGGAGCCTCGGCGGGTCGTTTCGCGAGAAAGGCCTCAACGTCCTCCTTGATGATCCGCCCACCCGGGCCAGTCCCCGTGACTCGTTGAAGGTCCAGGCCTTGCTCGCGCGCAATGCGGCGGGCGATCGGCGAGGCAGGGACCCGGGAAGCCTCCTCATCTGCTCCCTCGGGTCTCGGGGCCTCCTTCACCGCCTGGGGCGCCCTTTCGCGAGGAGCTGCCTTCTCCGCCACGCCGGGGATGGGCTCATCCCGGTCCGCGATAATGGCGACCACCTGACCGACCGGGACCGTCTGCCCTTCAGGAACCAGGATCTTCCGCAGGATACCGGAACTGTATGCCTCGACCTCCACCGTTACCTTGGTGGTGTCGACCTCGGCGATGATGTCCCCGCGCTTGACTTCATCCCCCTCCTGTTTCCGCCACCGGACGATGGTTCCCTCGGTCATATCGTAGCCCATCTTGGGCATGACGACTTCGGTGACCACCGCTCCCCCCTTTCGCAATCCCGAGAAACCAAGCCCCGTCGCTACCCGCCGGTCCGCGCAAGAACCTCCTGGACCGCTTTCATGACCCGCTGCGCATCCGGAATCGCCGCCTGCTCGAGATTCTTGGCGTAGGGCAGAGGAACCTCCACGCCGGAGACGCGACGAATCGGCGCATCCAGGTCATCGAAAGCCTCCTCCTGAATTCGGCTTGCGATTTCTGCGCCGATCCCGTACGTACGCCAGGCCTCCTCGACGGTGAGCGCTCGATGCGTCTTCCTGACCGAGGCGAGCACCGTCTCCATGTCAAGGGGGCGGAGACTCCTGAGATCAACCACCTCAGCGTCGATCCCCTCCTGACTCAGGAGATCGGCGGCCTGGAGCGCCACCAGGGTCATTCGGGAGTAGGCCACGAGGGTGATATCCTTCCCTCCCCGCTTGACCTCGGCCTTCCCCAGGGGGACCAGATGCTCCCCCTCCGGCACCTCTCCCCGGACGCGGTAGAGCAGGGCGTGCTCGACGAAGAGGACGGGGTTGTCGTCCCGGATGGCGCTCTTCAAGAGCCCCTTCCCATCGGCAGGCGTTGCCGGCGTGACGACCTTGAGACCGGGAACATGGGCGAACATCGGCTCGAGGCTCTGCGAATGGGTTGAAGCGAGCTGGGCCCCGCCGCCGCCGACCGCTCGAATCACGAGGGGCACCGACATCTGGCCCCCAAACATGTGCCTGACCTTGGCGGCATGGTTGATGATCTGATCCGCCGCGAGCAGGGCAAAATTGATCGTCATCAGTTCGGCCACCGGCCGCAGCCCCCCCATCGCCGCCCCCACGGCCGCTCCCGCGATGACCCCCTCGGCGATCGGCGCATCGAAGACCCGCTTTTCCCCATAGTCCTTCGCGAGCCCGGAGGTGACGCCGTAGGCTCCTCCGTACGCCACCACATCCTCGCCAAAGATCAGCACGCGCTCGTCCCGCGTCATCTCTTCGCGAAGGGCGTGGTGCAGGGCCTCTCGATAGGTGATCATCGCCATGGCTCAATCCTCTGGTTCAGGGATTCGCGTAGATATCCTCGTGCAGGTCGCTGAGCGGTGGCTCGGGACTCTCCTCGGCGAACTTCACCGCATCGGCGACCAGTTCATCCGTCTCCCGCTCCATCTGCTCAAGATCCTGTGGGGCCAAGACCCCTTCCTCTCTCAGCCGCTGCTGGAAGAGGATGATGGGGTCCCGCTGCTTCCACTCCTCCACCTCACTCTTGTCCCGGTACAGGATCGGATCGGCCATGGAGTGACCCCGGAAGCGATACGTCATCGCCTCCAGGAAGTACGGACCGCCACCACCCCGGGCATGTGCCACCGCCTTCACCGTGGCTTCGCGCATCGCGAGCACATCCATCCCGTCCACGCGCTCGGCCGGGATATCAAAGACCGCCGCCTTCCGGTATACCTCGCGGATCGCCGAGGCGCGATGGTGCGCGGTCCCCATGCCGTAGAGGTTGTTCTCGCACAGGAAAACGACCGGGACGTTCCACAGCTTGGCCACGTTGAGGGACTCGTAGAAGTAGCCGATATTGGTTCCCCCGTCGCCGAAGATACAGAGGATCACCTGGTTCTTGCGCAGGTAGTTGCTCGCGAGCCCCAGTCCCACGGCCAGGGGAAGGTGGCCCCCGACGATGGCCCAACCGCCGTAGAAGCCCAGGGTGGCGTCAAAGAAGTGCATAGAGCCCCCGTGCCCTTTGGACACCCCGGTGGCCTTCCCGAAGAGCTCGGCCATCAGGCGTTTGACGTCGAGCCCTCGGGCAACCGCATGGCCGTGATCCCGGTAGTGCGTGATGACGAGATCATGTGGCTCGAGCGCAGACATGGCCCCGACGGCCACTGCCTCCTCGCCGTTATAGAGGTGGAGGAAGCCCGCGATCTTGCCGCGGGCGTAGAGCTCGCCCGCTTTATCCTCGAACTTCCGGATCAGGAGCATCTGGTGGAGGAAGTTCAGGAAGGTCTTCTTGTCGAGACCGGACTGCCCGACTTTCGTTGCCGTCTTCCCCCCCATCTTTCTTACCCCTTCTGGTTCAGAGTGCATGGTTCATCGTTCATGGTTCAGCAATCATGGGTCAGGGCCCAAATGCTGGGAGCACTCTGTAATCTCCGACCCTGAACTGTGAACCCTGAACCATGAACTGTCTGCTCCTCTCAGGCCCCGAACTTCGCCAGGCGCTCGGCATGGGCCAGCGCGAGGGGCAAGATCTCCTTCCCCCGCAGCCGCCCCAGGCCACCCCGGAGACACCCCCGCTCCGAAAACTCCTGGACGTCGTCCGGTCGACACCAGCGGCTGGACAGCAATACCGGAACAGGATGCCAACTGTGGGCCCTGAGGCTGGCCGGGGTGGAGTGATCCCCGGTGACCATGAGGACGTCCGGCTGGAGTGCCAGCACCGTCGCGAGCTCGCGGTCTACCTCTTCGATCACTGCCACCTTGGCGTCAAAGTTCCCGTCTTCGCCGGCCGTGTCGGTCCCCTTCACGTGCACGTAAAAGAAATCGTACTTCTGCCAGTGCTGACGCAAGACTTCGAACTCTTCCCGCACGCTCGGACCGGTCAGGAGCGCCTGCATCCCCGCCAGCTTTCCGAGTCCCCGGTACATCGGATACACAGCAACGGCCGCCGCCTGGAGCTGATAGAGCTCTCGAAAGGTGGGCAGATTGGGATGCGTGGCGAAGCCCCGCAGGAGGATCATGTTGGCCGGGTGCTTCTCCCTCAGCAGCGACCGTGCCTTCTC
>JBOHQS010000087.1:0-8823 GCA_050732295.1 Methylomirabilales bacterium (SeqCode) | reverse complement strand
GCGACGAGGCCTTGAGCCTGGCCGGCGAGGTCATGCGGTTCATTGAAGAGAAAGGACACGACGAGTCGGCTCGCCTTGCCGAGGAACGGGGCCCCTTCCCCAGCTGGCCCCGGAGCATCTACCGGGACGAACGACCGCTGCGGAACTCGACTGTGACCACCATTGCCCCCACCGGCACCATCTCCATCATCGCCAACTGCTCCTCCGGGATCGAGCCGGTCTTTGCCCTGGCCTTCAGCCACATCGTGGGCGATCGGCACCTGACCTTTGTGAACCCCATCTTCGAGCGGGTGGCCAAGGCCGGGGGCTTTTATAGCGAGGAGCTGATGAAGGCGGTGGCCGAGCGCGGCACGGTCCGAGCCCTGACGGGAATCCCCGACGAGGTCCAGCGGGTCTTCGTCACCGCCCACGAAGTCGGGACCGACTGGCACGTCCGGATGCAGGCGGCCTTTCAGCAGTACACCGATAACGGCGTCTCGAAGACGATCAACCTGCCTCATTCGGCCACCGAGGAGGATGTGGCCAGGGCGTATCTCTTGGCCTATGAACTCGGGTGCATCGGGATCACCGTCTTCCGGGATGGGTGCAAGGGGGGTCAGGTGCTGCACGTGGGCACGAAGAAGAAGGACGAAGCCACGGCCGCGATGACCGTCGAGGTCGGGACCGGCATGCAGCCAAGACCCGAGGCCCTCGCCGGGAAGACCTATCGGATGCAGACCCCGGTCGGGACGGCCTTCATCACGGTCAATGATAACGGCAAGGGCGGCGGAGAGCCGTTCGAGGTGTTCGTGAGCGTCGGAAAGGCCGGCAGCGAGACCATGGCCCATGCCGAGGCCCTCGGGCGCTTGATCTCGCTGATCCTGCGACTCCCGCTCCCCGAGGGGGTGTCCGCCCGGGATCGGGTGGCCGAGATCGTAGGACAGCTGAGTGGGATTGGCGGGGGGAGGCCGCTGGGGTTTGGGCGAAAACGGGTCCTGTCACTTCCGGATGCCCTGGCCCAGGCGTTGGCGAGACATATCGGGCTGACGGAGGTGAAGGAGCAGAAGCGGACGGACGGGGCGCTGACGAAGGTCGGCGATCTATGCCCTGACTGCCAACAGGCGACCCTGGTCAATGAGGAAGGGTGCCGGAAATGTCACTCCTGCGGCTTCAGCGAATGCTAACGCGAGGGGGGCGCATGGGCGGCGAGGAGCATGGGCTGACGAGCACTGCAGAAGCCTTTCTGACAGAGCAGCTGGAGGGGCGGAGGCGGGCCGAGCGGCTTGAGGGGGTCCTGCGACGGGTCCTCCATCGGATGTCCCCGGCAGGAATGGACCTCCTCGTTCTTGACGTGGGCAAGGGAGAATGTCTGGTGGCGCTCCGGCACGCGCACAACCTGATTCAGATCCGGTTCTGGCAGGGGCTGGTGGACGAGATTCTGACCGATCCGGATGCGGCCATCCAGCACGTCCTCGAGCGGATCCTCGTGGGAGCGTTGGAGCCGTGATCGCCGCGAAAGGGGAGGGGGTGAGAGCCGGCTGTGGATGAAGGCTGGAGCGATGCCGAGATCCGGGTCCTGAGGGAGCGGATCGCCATGGAGCGTCGCCGGGCAGAGCTCAAGGCCATCGCGCGGCGGAAGCAGCCGCGCCCCTTGGTCCCGAGGCGGGCGTTGCCGAAGGAGGTGCGTCGCCCGGCGGGCACGATGCCCAGAAGAAGGCGCCTGGCGAGCTAGAGGAGGCGAGTCTTGGTAGGACGTAGAGAGGCGGAAGCCTCTTTTTTTGTTGTGTTTCATCCCGGGTTCTGCTTTATTTGGCCCCAGACTGTCTCAGCCCGGCCGGGTCGGATTGGCATGATCCTTGTAGTTTCCCCGACCGGAGGGGGCGGCATTGTTGCGAGGGGAGCCGACTTCGTGAGCCTATCGTTCCCGGAGATCCGCGGACCGCGGGCGTTCCCCATCTGGCACGGGATACCGCAGGCGTTCCTTGTCATCCTTCTGAGCGTGCTGGCACCCCATATTTCGGTCGCAGTCGAGCAACCCGGCCGCGAGGCGGTTCCGACCGCGGTGGTCCGGGCCTATCTCCAGGCCCTCCTGGATGGGGATTATAACGAGGCGTATGGCCATCTCTCTTCCAAGTGGCGTAACGGAAGATCCCGAAAAGATTGGGTGGAGCAGCTCGGGCGTCACGACATCAGGCCCCGGTCCGAGGTCCTCTTTTTGCGGGTCAATCCCGCCATCGTCCGCGGCGAGGAGGCGACGGTGGTGATCAGCTTTCACCTGAAGACCCCGGAGGGCAAGAAGGTGAGCCGGCAGACCTACGATCTGGTCCGGGAGGACGGGCGCTGGCGGATCGACGAGGTCAAGGTCTTCGACGCCCCCCTCGAGAAGTAGCTTCCGCGCCCCCCTCGATCCAGCCATCGTCTCCTGCTCGGGCAGCCTGTCCTCGCACCGGGGCCAGACAGGGCAATCCTCCTGGTGAGAAGTACCACGACTCGAGGAAAAAAGGGGGGGGTATGGGGATCAGGGCAGATACGTGGATCCGGAGGATGGCGTTAGAGCACAAGATGATCGACCCCTTCATCGAGCCGCAGATTCGGGACGGGGTCATCTCGTATGGACTCTCTTCTTACGGCTACGACATCCGGGTCGCGGATCAATTCAAGATCTTCACCAACATCAACACGACCATCGTGGATCCGAAGAACTTCAACCGGCAATCGTTCGTCGACTTTGAGGGAGCGGTCTGCATCATTCCCCCCAACTCCTTCGCCTTGGCCCGGACCGTTGAATACTTCCGGATTCCCAGGAGCGTTCTCACCATCTGTGTGGGGAAGTCCACCTATGCGCGGTGCGGCATCATCGTGAACGTGACCCCCTTTGAGCCCGAGTGGGAAGGGCATGCCACGCTTGAGATATCCAACACGACACCCCTGCCGGCCCGGATCTATGCGGGAGAGGGGATCGCCCAGGTGATCTTCTTTGAGGCCGATCAGGTCTGCGAGCGTTCCTACGCGGACAAGCAGGGCAAGTACCAAGGCCAGCAGGAGATCACGCTGCCGCGCATCTAGCTGTCCCCCGATGTTCTCGCCGACGAGCCACTGGTACCGAGATACACCTTTGTGGGGAGCTGAGGGGTTTTTGGAGGGGAGAACCATGCGACCTGCCGGTACCAGAGAGGTCGAAGCCTGAAGGTTTCGAAGGAGGCAGAGCAGATGCTGTTGACCGCTTCCAAGGAGGTTTCTCCCAGCTGCTCCCACGGAGTGGAGTCGACAGTGCCCTGCCGCCGGGCTTGTTTTTCTCTTGTTGCCAGTACTCCGGTGTGATTTCCCTCTGTGAAATGCCCCACTGTGTCTTACGTGCCAAATAAGTGTATCGATGCAGATTCTGAACCAAGCGGCATAGCGGTCAGGATTCATGTGTACGTCAGTTCTCAGTTCTTCCAGATCGGTCCATTTCCAATCATCAGCTTCCTCGGGACTTGGAGTGGGGTCGCCATCATGCGTTCCTATGAAAACATGATCATATTCATGCTCAATGAGGTCATTGGCGAGTTGTACTTTATAAGTAAAACTGAAAATCTCTTTCAGGGTACAATCAAAACCCATTTCTTCTCTGAGCCTTCGATGGACAGCCTGCTGGATCGGTTCATACGGCCTGGGGTGGCCGCAGCATGTGTTTGTCCATAGCCCCGCCGAATGATATTTTCCTTTCGCCCTTTTCTGAAGACGCAGTTCACCGTTGGAATGAAGGACAAATATCGAGAATGCTCTATGGAGCGCTCCTTCGCGGTGGGTTCTTAGTTTTTCCGCCGTTCCGATTTCGTGATCATCTGAATCCACAAGGATGACTTTTTCTTCCATACGTCGTTTCCTATCGTCCGCCACCTCTGCCCGCGTTCGCCCGAAGGCAGATCCCGGTCCTAGCTGCCGAAGCGGCGTTTCCGCGCCTGGTAGCTGCGGATGGCTCGGAGAAGATCAATCTTGCGAAACGCCGGCCAGTAGGCATCGCAGAAATAGAACTCACTATAGGCGCTCTGCCACAGAAGAAAGCCCGAGAGGCGGACTTCTCCACTGGTGCGGATGATCAAGTCCGGGTCGGGGAGGTCGTAGGTGTACAGGTACTTGCCGATCTCCTCCGGGGTGATCTCCTCGGCAGCCCGGGCCAGCGACTGACCCCGCCGGGCGCGCTCGCGTAGGAGCAGGTGCACGGCATCCGTTATCTCCTGCCGGCCCCCGTACCCCACCGCGAGGTTGAGAGAGAAGCTATCGTGCTTTCGTGTGGCCTCTTCCGCCAAGGCAATGGCCTCCTGCAGCGAAGCGGGGAGGAACTCCATCCGGCCCACCGCCCGGACGCGGACCCCCTTCCGGTGGATCTTGGGGTCGATGGCGACTGACCGTATCTTGGCCTCGATGAGCCCGAGCAGCCCGTTGAGTTCGGCAGGGGGACGGGCGAGATTTTCTGTGGAGAGGGCAAACAGAGTCGTGATCCGGATCTCAAGCTCCTCCAGCCAATCCATCACCTCTTCGAGCTTATCGGCACCTATGCGATGTCCCGCCAGGGGGTCTTCCAGACCGAGCTCTCGGGCATACCGCCGATTCCCATCGAGGATCAAGCCAATATGGCGGGGCATAGGGCCCCGTTGGACCTCCCGCTCAAGGCGCCACTCGTAGAGCCGGTAAGGCAGAGAGAGTACAGTGGCCAGCCATCCCATTTGCATGGCCTCGTAGTAATCAATCACTTCGATGGGTTCCTCCAGTTCCGGCTCATCCCAAAGTACTGGGCGACTGCGGGGTTCCATGTATGGCCCTCCAGCGGAAGCACTGCGTAAATCTACGGGGGGATTCTTGCGCCTAGTTGCGATCTTTGCAAACGGCGTTCCAGGTGAAGCTGCGGCTGGCTGCCCCGTTTTTCTACGGAAATAATGGGAAGTAATGAAGAATCGAAGTGGTTCGAGGGTCTTCAGAGGCACTTCGAACTAAAATTGTATGAAAATCTTGCACTAAAGAGACGTAGGGAGAGGGTCTCCCGGGTGCCCCCGGAAGAAGGAGTAGGCGTGCAAGGGAAATGAGTCATCCTGCCTCTCGAGGAAGCGTATCCCGTACCGGTACCCCATAAGGGTGGGGATCTCCGCTCCCCACCGTACAAGTCCCGTCAAGGCAAGGGAGCGGCCGTTGATGTTGAGGCTCACAGTGATCGTCTCCCCGAGGGCAAGCTGGCAAGGGAGGCATGTGCCAAGACCGCTGGCGCTGAGGTCGTAGAGCCTCCCGACAGTCTCCGTCGAGTTGGCCGTGCGAATTCGGACGGGGACGGTAAGGGCCACCCGAGGATCCTGGCGCCCCCTAACTTCTTGGGCCTCCATGGGGTGTCTGACTTCCCGCGCGGGCGGTCTTGCGAGGATTTCTCGAATAATCCCGAGGAGTTCCTCTCGCCGGAACGGCTGTTCCACGAGCAGATCCGCCCCGAGTTGTAAGATGGCCTGGCGAAGCCGGGGGTCGTCAAGTTGACTGCATACCATGATGACCGGGATCTCTCGAATCCTTATGTCTTGTGCCCGGTACTCGAGGAAGCCCCGACCGCCCATGACGGGCATGTCTAGGTCAAGAAGGATGATCTCTGCCCTCTCACGCCGTAACCAAAGTAGCGCCTCAGCTCCGTTGCTAGCCTCCACCACGGCAAATCCCTCGGCCTCGAGCAGATCCCGGTAGAACTCGCGGGCCTGGCGATCATCATCAATGATCAGCACGGTGGGTAATGCTTCCATGATGAGGTGGCCTCCTTTTCCAAGTGCGATATCAGGTCGGGCCAAACGGGCGAGAAAGGGCTGGGCCCTTCTCGGTGTGGTGCGCGGCTTGTGTCGTGCGGCCTCGACCTAATATCAGGCCTTCTCAAGGATGGTAAAGCCAAAACGTAGTTTTGTCTATATTCTTCCCGATCGCCGAGGAGCAACTGCTGTGCCAACTCATGCCTGGGGAGAGCTGTTGAGGGGATTCTCCCCAAAATAAATGGCCCGTTCAGTAAAGAAACGGCCTCTTCTCGCGTCTTTTCGAGCGGATTGGCAGATGAAGGGGCTAACGCGTGGGGAAGGGGTGATAAGCAGGAAAGAGAGCGGGCCTGCGTCCTAATTGACACTATGAAAAAGCTACACCGAAGCACCGTTGCTACTAGGAGGGGTCTTCAGGGGCCCCCCGTAATGAGGAAGCCCACGATTACTCCGTTATCGAGGACGGGATGGCACCGGAGGCGATGACTGCTTCCAACGAGTCTCAGCTCCGCTACTGATGCCATGCCGACAGGATCTTGGGACAGACGAGCCAGAAAGGTTTGAAACGCAGTCCGGCCCCGGGGGGTGAGCAGGTCACCGAACGTCAGCCCTGTCACCTCTGCCTCGGATCGCCCGAGCAGCCGTAACGCAAAGGGGTTGGCCGAAACGATCCTTGCATGGGCGTCCAGCTCGATGACCACGTCGGCGAGGCAATGCACAAGGCGGCGGTAGTACCGGTTTAACTCGAACAGTTCCGATACGATGCGGCGGGGGCGAAACCCTTCATAGCCGAAAATTCTCTGCTCCCCGGGAGGCCTGCGACGACCGGACAACACCGATTTGATAGCCTCGAGGATGTTGGGGAAAATCACTGTCAACGGGCCCTTGGCCACGTACGCGTCGGCGCTGAGGCCAGGGAGCTTGGCGACATCCTGCGGGGCCAACGCCGTCAGGGCAATGATGGGTAGCACGCGGCCCCGCTCGTCTTGCCTGATCAGACGACAGAGGTCGTGGCCATCGATTTTGGGAAGCACGATGTCGATGATCGCCAGGTCGAATTGACTCTCTCGGAATCGTTCTAGCGCCTCAAGGCCGTCATAGGCCTTGGTCACCTGGTACGCCTTGGCCGAAAGCATGTCGCTCACAGCCTCCAGAATGACCCGGTCATTATCGACGATCAACACCCGCCGGCCGCGGCGCACCGAGGCTTCTCCCCTAACGGGTTTCTTGTTTGTCACCCTATCTTCATAGTACGCCAGGCTCCCGTTATGCAAGCGATTTTTCCGCGGAGACTGGCGGGCGGAAGATGGGACACCTAGTTTCAGAGCGTGGTGGGCGTAGAAAATCTATTGACAGAAGAAGGGCGTTCAGATAAAAGAGTGTCACGCTACTAGTCTATCCGTGCAAATTTTTCACGACAGTTGATGCTATGCGAAGTTCCTTCCTCACCCGGGTGGGAGGAGAAGGCTTCGTAATTCCTGTTCTCGTGGGGATAGGTAATGAGGTGGTGCATCTCTTGCATGACCCTCAACCTTGCAAACTAGAAAAAAGGAACCATTGGCGGTTTGAATAGATAGTAGGTTGAGCCGATAGTTTCCTACAGAGGTATAAGATAATAAGCTTGTTCTAATGTAGGAATATTCTCCCAAGTTGGAAGTGGGGGATGGAGGTGCAGGATGGAGCGGTCTGAGATCTCTGAGATCTTGGTAGTAGGAGGCTCCTCGGCCGCTGCCGCATATATCCAGGGCTTGGTTTCGTCCTGCTCTATGCCGTGTGTGCCAATCGCTTCGTGGTCGGAGGGACGCAAAATCGTCGGTGAAATCCGTGAAAGGAGGTTTCACGCAGCCGTCATTGACCTGGATGAAACGCCTGCTGATGGACGGAGGTTTTTGGCGGCCCTTCAGCGGGAGGCCCCCTCCATTCCCATCATCGTCGTCACCGGGGAGGTGAATGGGCGGGCCGAGTGGGTGGCAGCCGGGGCCTTCGAGGCCCTGACCAAGCCCCTGAGCCGGGCGGCGGTGCTCACCGCGCTCCACCGAGCGGTAACGCGCAGCCAACTGTGCGCGGCGGACGGACCGGGCTTAGCCAAGCCTTCCAAGCGGAGTGTCGCCCGCCCTCTGCCGGAGATCATCGGCGATTCCGAGGCCATGCAGGAAGTCTACCACTGGATCAGCAAGGTGGCCCAGTCGGATGCGAACGTCTGCCTGTACGGGGATAGTGGCACGGGCAAGGAGCTTGTCGCCAGGGCGATCCATGAGACTGGCCGCCGACGGGGGCGGCCCTTCGTCGTGCTCGATTGTGCCGCGATCCCGGAGGGGCTCATGGAGAGCGAGATGTTCGGTCATGTCCGGGGTGCCTTCACCTCGGCCGTCGGGGATCGCATCGGGGTCTTCCAGCTGGCGGACACCGGGACGCTCTTCCTCGATGAGGTGGCGGAGCTCCCCTTCCCCCTGCAGGCGAAGCTCCTCCGGCTCATCCAGAACCGGGAGTTCCGCCGGGTGGGGAGCAACCACTCTATCCGCGTCGATGTCCGCATCCTTACCGCGACCAATCGAGATCTGGCGGCCCTGGTGAAGGCGGTCCACTTCCGGGAAGATCTCTTCTATCGCCTGGACGTCATGAGCATCAAGATCCCGCCGCTCCGCGAGCGGAAAGAGGACATCCCCCTGCTCGTCGACCACTTTGTCCAGCAGCTGAACCGGCAGAGCGACAAACAGATTCGCGGGGTCACCGCCGGGACCCTCCGGCTCCTCCTCCAGTACGACTGGCCGGGCAATGTGCGTGAACTGCGGAATTGCATCGAACGCGCCGGAGTCATGGCCGACACGGACATCATTAACATCGTGAGTCTCCGCCAGGTCCTTCACCCGGTCCTTCAGACCGCCGGGTCGCACGAACCGGGGGGCACGTTATCCGCCATGGAAGAGGCGCTTATCCTAGATACCTTACGTCAGACGCGTGGCAACAAGACGGCCGCCGCGTCTCTATTGGGCATTAGCCTGCGGGGACTCCACTACAAGCTGAAAAGGATCAAAAAGGACGGTATCCGGGCGAGAGCCAGTTAACAGTTGGCGGAGCGAGGAGA
>JBOHQS010000086.1:0-8853 GCA_050732295.1 Methylomirabilales bacterium (SeqCode) | reverse complement strand
ATGATCTCGAGATACTCCTCGAAGGTCAGATTCCCGACCAAGACGGGTGGCATGTCGTTGACAGGAACGGGATAGTCGCTTCCGAGAACCATCCGGTGCGGAGGAATCTTTTCCAGCACCTGCCCAACAGTGCCGACACGGCACAGCACGCACATCGCGGAGATATCTGCATAGAGCTTCCATTGCTTATTCCGATCCGCCTCTTGCATCATTGCTGCCAATTCATCCAGGTAGTGGTACGGCTCAAGGGGGAAGAATCGTGTGGCTGCGTGCGCGACGATGACCGTCACCCCGACCTCGAGGGCCAGCCTGAGCTTCCTCGGGTCGCCCAGCCGTTGATGATCCGCCTGGGGATCCAGGAGGGGAATCGCATACTCCGGACCGGCGTGGCACAAGAGCGGCACTCCGAGCTCTGCTAACCTTTCGTAGAACCAGGTGTGTCGGCGGTCACTGGGATCTATGACTTGGGAATTGGGAATCCACTTGAAGAGGACGGCACGGGGGTCTCCTTGAAGGCATCGATTGATCTCATCCAGACCGGCTTCGCGCCCCCGATTGGGATGCACAGAGGCGCCGAAGAGGACCTTGGCATGCGTGGCCGCCAGCTCGCGGACATAATCATTGGACACAATAAGATGACTCTTTTCCTCGAGCCGCCTTCCGTCTTCGCTGTAGACGGCGTCGAGAGCCAGGAGAACCCCTTTCTTGACCGTAGTGGAGGCGTTCAGCACGCCCAGGATGTGGTCTCGAATGGTCTGGTCGAAATGCTGTGCGAGGTCGAGAGGATTAATTCCATTCGCCACCACCATATAGGCGAAGGCCGGCAAACTCAGCATCGCGTTCGAGACCTTGCAGTCAGGCCGCTCCTTAGAAGCAATATGGATGTGCATATCAATGATGAGGCTCACCTTCGTACCTCGTCATCAACACCGACACCCTGACGAACCTGGACCGGATCCACCTCGGCGTCGCCACCGCCCGTCGTGCCTGGATCGAGAAAAAAGATGTTCTGAACACCCTCCTGCTGAAACAGCTGCTGAAGCAGCTCGCCCCCTGAGCCACCGCCCTATCGGCTTGTCACACCCATCAATCTAGCACTAGAAGTCGTCCGTGTAGGTTCTCTCTCCGACGGGACTCACCAGCGTCATCCTGATCCAGTTGGGGTTAACGTCCTCCTCGAACCGTTCCGCCAGCTCATACTTGGTCGCCGCGTACATCAGGTCAAATGCCTGACCGGCCTCCTGAGGCTTCCAGAACTCAGCGGTACCGACGGTCAAGGGCTGCCGCGGGCATATAGAGAAGACAGAGATCGGCTTGTGTCGACGAAGCAGCGCTCTTGCTTTCAGATCGGGCTTTGGCGGGCGGTCCGACCGCCCTTGCCCTCCAGACAGCCGCTCCACATCGCTTCTAAGAGCGGCGAGCTCGTTATAGAGGTACGCCAGCTTCATCGCGTTCCGTTCCAAGACCCCCTGGCGCACATCCATGACGCGAAAGAGCCGCTTCGTGACGGAGGTGTGATTCGCCCGCTCGGCGAAGGAGGCATTCAAGGGCAAGATAAAGAGAAGGTCGCACTGCTCGATCTGGACGCCAAACCAGACCGGGATGTTCTCCACCACGCCGCCGTCCTCAAACCATTCCTCCATTTCCACCTTGATCTTCATGTAAGGGAAAAGGGGGGGAAGGTCCATGGAGGCAAAGACGGCTTGCGCTGTCCGGGCAAGGGCCTTCTCGATGTCGTCCCTCTCGATCACTTCGCACCGGTCAGGCCTGACCACCGGCTCCACATCGTCTGGGTCTGCAGTCCGAAGGTTCGGGCGACTCAGGGTCCGGATCCCCGGCCAGTTAGTCGAAAATTCTAAATGGCCTCGCTCGACGTTGGATCGAGTCAAGTAAAAGTGGACAGGCGGGTCCTGATCGCCTCCACCCGGAACGAACAGCCGAGCCATGCGGTCCCGCACCTCCGGCGTCTCCACAAAGATCCGCCGGAATGTCTCCTGCCACGGCGTCGAGAGGACGAAGTGGTTGCGTCTGAGGGGCCAGTACGTGTCGAACTCAACAATCCGGCTAATGCTGATCGTCCGCCACCATTCCTCGTGCAGGCTCATCTCTGTCGGGCCGCGCGGCTTGATCAGCCCGGCAAGCCAGAACATTGCGTTCCAGGAACCGATGGAGGTGCCGGCGATCATCCTGACCTTGTGGAGGGCATTATTCTGTTCTAGGAACTCATGGATCGCCTTCATCGCCCCGGCCTGGTATGCACCCTTCGCTCCACCACCAGCCAGGATGATGCCAATCCTTTCAAATCCATCCAGGCGTGTTCCAATCCCTGGCGAGTGGAGAACCGGCCCGTGTACGACCAGCCTTGGCTTCTGGCGAAGCCACTGATACGCCCAGGCTGAAACGTTGTAGGAAGCCAGAATTCCCAGGAGGAGAATGAAGACGACAACGAGTCCCTCGAAGAAGACCTTCACAATGGCAAATTCCCCTAGGGACGCCGGGACGCCTAAAAATCCTAGAAGTTTCCACAGCAGGTCGACAACTGTGGTTACTCTCCCCGCCTCAACCAACCAGGACACGGAAACCAAATAGATGAGCATCAATATGATAAAGGAAAGGGTAAACCGTACCGGAATCCGGCGTCCCCAGACGAAGACGAATCGCAAGAGCTTCATGGTTCGGCCTCTCCTTCTCCTATGAGGTTCATCTTGAAGGTCACCCGGCTCTTCCAGATTCCCCGGAGATATTTCGCAACGACAGGCTCCATAAGGCGGCTCGACTGGCTCAGCTCAAGATGGAGCAGCCTTAGATCACGGTCGTCAAGGGGGAACAAGGGTACAAACAACTCTAGAGCAAGCAGCCACAGGGGGGTCAGGGGCTTGAGATCTTCAAGTGGATGGCAGGGCGAGGACCTGAAGCATGGCGTGATGGATCAGGCCGTTGGAGGCGACGATCTCTGCCCGAAAGAGATCGAGGGGGCCTCCCCTGAAGTCGGTGACCGTGCCCCCCGCCTCGCTGACCAGCAGGGCCCCAGCGGCGATATCCCACGGCTTGAGCTTGTACTCCCAAAACCCGTCGACCCGGCCGGCCGCGACATAGGCCAGGTCTATGGAAGCGACGCCGGGGCGCCGAACCGCCTGCGCCTGCATCATGAAGTTCCGAAAGTGGTTCAGGTTATTTTCGGGAGATTCTTTCACGTCATACGGAAAGCCCGTGGCCAAAAGGGCCTCGGTTATCCGGTCCGTATCCGAGACGTGAATCGGCTCTTCATTCAGCCAGACTCCCCCTCCCCGAAGCGCGGTGAACCACTCCTCCCTGGACGGATCGTACACGACCCCGCAGCGGATCTCGCCTCGCTCTTCCAGGGCGATGCTGACCGAGAAGATGGGAAAGCCGTGGGCGTAGTTCGTCGTCCCATCCAAGGGATCGACGATCCAGCGGGCTTCACTCTTCCCTGCGTGCCCCTGACCCTCCTCGGACAGAATGGTGTAGTCGGGAAACCGCCGGTGAAGAAAGTCGACAATGGCGGCCTCCGAGCGGCGGTCCGCGTCGGTCACGAGATTGATCCGCCCCTTGTAGTACACCCGGGGACGGCGGCCGAACCCCTCCATCAGGATCCGGCCCGCCTCCTTCGCCGCGACCCGTGCCGCCTCACAGTGTTCCCGGTCTCCGGAGATCATTTGTCGTCCCTCGCCGGCCGACTGTACCACAGGGAGCAGGCCCCCTCAAGAGTCGCCCCGGCGAGGCGCTCGGGTTGCCGCCGCAAGGGCCACGATGGTATCCTCGATCCATGAGTGATGTGAAGGCCCAACAGGCCGTCCAACGGCAATTTGGCCGACAGGCCTCTTGCTATGCGGCGAGCCGCCCCCATGCGACCGGATCAAGCCTGCAGGTAATGGTGAGCTGGGCAAGGCCTGCGCCCGCCGATCGGGTCCTCGACGTGGCCACGGGAACCGGCTTCACCGCCTTTGCCTTCGCCGAAAGCGCCGGCGGCGTGGTCGCGACAGACATCACGATCAATATGCTCCACGAGGCCGAACGCCTGGGAGCCGATCGGGGAATACGAAACATTCGATTCCTTCAGGCGGCTGCTGAAGCCCTGCCATTCCGCACGGCGAGCTTCGACATTGCCACCTGTCGCATCGCCCCCCACCATTTCACGTCGGTCCCCGCCTTCCTCCGTGAGATGCGTCGCATCCTCCGGCCCTCTGGCCGCCTCGTGCTCACCGATACGTCGAGTCCCGACGACACGGACCGCTATGTCTGGCAGCACGAGGTGGAGCGGTTGCGCGACCCCTCGCATGTACGGAGCTACACGCCCTCAGAGTGGCGGCGTCTGGTCGGCGACGCGGGGTTCATCCTGGAGGAGCTGACCACCTCCCACCGTTCTGAGCTGGTCTTCTCCGAATGGATGCGCACCGCCGGCTCCCCTCCCGAGGTCGTGGACACGCTACGCCGCCGGTTCATCGAAGCCTCCCCTGAGATCCGCGACACCTTCCGGTTCCGGGAGGTCGATGGGGACTTTCACTTCTCGTTGATGCTCGTCATCCTCTTGGCCCGTCCCACGTGATAATTCCACCCGACCGCGGACCGGGTTTATAGGGTTCCTTGGGGTTATTGAGTTTATTGGGTTGATTTCCTAACGTGCGGGCGTTCTGCGGTCCTTCAGGATCTCCTCGATGCGCTCCTCTTCGTAGGTCTCGACGGCGATGATGGGGTAGCGGGAGAGGACGAGCAGTTCAAGATCTTTCAGGACTTCCATGCCAGCGTGAGCCCTTCAGATACTCCGCCTCCCCAGAAAATTTCTACCGGGGGAGGGTGGTGGAGAACGGTCGGCCCTTCAGCGGCTCCCTACGCACCCGCCTGAGGCGCCCGGCGAGCGGCAGGCAGTGTGAACGCTTGCCAAACTGCAATGCCCCAGAAGAGCAGAGTGAGGGGATCCCCCTTCAATCCCTCGACGACGAACAGGACCATCGTCTCCACGGGTAAAAGCAGGGGGATGCTCCCATAGCCGCGCTGGGCCATGGACTGAGCCGCGAAGTGATGGACGATCAAATACTCACTCAAGACCATCGCAACCAGGGTGCAGGCGACGCTGAGCGCTTGAAGACGCGGACCGCGCTTGCTGCCCGCCCCACGCATCACTGCCTGGGCCACGAGCCAGCCCACCGCAATGGCGACGATGCCTAGTTGGTAGTTGGTCAGGAGGACTATCCCGTACCAGAGGAGGGCGGAGAGTGCCGCCGCGCCGAGACCGAATGCGAGGGCCCCGACGAGGTGAGGGTCCTCGGTTTCCGCTTTGACGCCCCTCGCGATAAGGGATGTCGATGCGCAGGTGGGGCAGATGGTGACCCGAGCGGCCTGCCCGCCCTTATCCGGGAACGAGATTGCCCGCCCCTCCGGAATGGCGGCCCCACACCTGGTACAGTGAGTCACTCCCCGTTCTCTCTCCATGACTCTGGCGCTCTGCGATCTGAAAAACTCATCCGAAGGATTTGCCGGCGGGTCTGCCAGTCTCCTCGTGGCTCGCGACCAGACTCGATGGCGGCCCGCGTCAGCCGAGGACGATGGCGAAGAGACCCACCTGGAATGTGGAGAGAACCACGATGGCATACCCGAGAAGAACACAGAGGGCGGCGGCCCCAAGCCCAACCAGAAGGGCTTCCGCATTCTCGTTCTTTCCCGCTGCCTCCAAGGCCCTCTCGATGACGCCGGCGACGGTAGAGACTGGACGTGCCCTCATCCGACTCACACCCCTTGCTCTCCTACGCCCCGGGAACACGGTCCGTCCGCCCATCACGACGCCACGTCTCGCCACACTAGCCATGGGCCTCTTCTCCTTTCCGAACCAGCGCTTCGCCGGTGCCGCTCACGGCACCCCGTATCGAACCATGGTAAAGGTAGGAATCACACGAACGCACAACAGTCCTCTTCTTGGGCCTGAATCTGTTCATATCCCGTGGGGCAGCGGGGATTGACATTGTTCCGCAGGGAGTCGAGGAAACCGGCCAGGTGGTGCGGAGTGATTCCCGATTTCTCAAGCTGCCGGAGGTCTTGTTCATCGAATTCCTTGAGATCCTGCACGGCACGCTTCTCATTGTTCTCAGTACTCGCCATCGGCTGCTCCTATATGGTCTCCCCTCTGTACTATCGGTCGGCTCGATTGATTGTCCTTATCCTAGTGCTGTGCAAGCCGTATGCCAGACGGGCGACACACCACACCTATCCCGAATGCTGCAAAAACAGCCCTTTGCGCCGCGGAGGGGGGGACCGCTGTGCGGGGAATCCCGGGATTCTTCACAGGTGTGGGGATTCTGACCAGTGAGACGAGTGCCGTTCCAACGGGCTGAGCCCAATGGTTGGAACGGCACTAGGAAGGAGTGCGCTGCAGTTCCACAAAGGGGGGGGTGATGAGAACGTTGGAACGGGCCTTGCCCGTGTTCGTCGCAATACGCTGGAACGGCACTAGGAGTCGATGGCCTTTCCGTGCCAGAGGTAGGACCGAGGAACCCGCTTGCTGATATTGCACAACACCTCATAGGGAATCGTCCCGAGCCGCACCGCCCACGCATCAGCGAGGAGCATCTCGTCCCCCTGGCGTCCAAGGAGCACCGCCTCCTCCCCCTCCCTCACCCCGACCAGATCGGTCACATCCACCATGATCATGTCCATACACACCTGGCCGATCACCGGAGCCCGCCGTCCTCGGATGAGCACCTCTCCTCGGTTGGACAGGAGCCGGTTGTAGCCGTCCGCGTATCCCACCGGGAGCGTGGCGACGCGAATATCCCGGGGGGCTTCGTAGGTACACCCGTAGCTCACGGTGGCGCCCTTCGGCACCTTCTTGATCTGGGCAATCCAGGCCTTGAAGGTCAGCGCATGCTCCCAGCCCCCATCGCGCGCACCCGACAGGGGCGGCGGATAGCCGTAGAGGGCAATCCCCGGCCGCACCATGTCCAGATGCGCCTCGCGAAGGTCCAGGACAGCCGCGCTGTTGGCGGCATGCCGTAGCGGGACTGAAACCCCTGCCGCCTCTATCTCCCGGATCGCCTCGAGAAACCACCGAAGCTGCTCGCGGGCATGGCCCTTATCGGCCGCATCGGCTGCGGCAAAATGGGTCATCACCCCTCCGAATTCCAGTGTGGGCAGCTGGGCAATCGCCTTCGCCGCAACGGGTGCCTCGGAGGGATGAATGCCCAATCGCCCCATCCCGGTGTCGATCTTGAGATGAACCCTGACCCGGGCGCCCGAGCCTTCGGCGCTCGACGCAAGGGCACGGCCATGAAGCGTATGGTAGATGACCTGATCCAGATGGTATTCAGAGAGGATAGGACCCTGATCGGCAGGGGTGGGGCCCATCACCAGGATGGGCACCTGTAGGCCCTGCCTCCTGAGTTGCACTCCCTCCTCGGGGAGGGCCACACCCAACCACCCTGCGCCGGCGTCCACGAGCGCTCGCGCAACAGGCAAGGCGCCGTGGCCATAGGCGTCGGCCTTGACCACCGCCATGATCTCTGTCTCTTTCCCCGTGCGAGCCCGGACCCGGTCAAAGTTCCGGACGATGGCATCGAGGGAGACCTCGGCGTGCGTCGCTCTCTGCTTCATGGGCCACCTTTTTGGGGATGATACCAGGACCGCCTCTGTCCTGCAACGGGCTATCTTGAAGGGCAATATGATGAGATAGATAGAGATTTTCTAAGGATTTCAGAGAAATAAGACCATATATTGTATTTTTATTGTCCTTTCTATTCAACTACTTCAGAAATCAGCTTAAAATACTCCTTGCATAAGGATTGACGCTCGATTAACGTACAGGCTGTTAGCACTCACCATAACCGAGTGCTAATAATGGCTCCCGGATTCCGAGTAGGAAAGCCTCAGGGACCACCTGTATAAGCGCTACAACCGCGATCGGAAACGATACCCCGTTAACCGCTTAACCGCAGAAGGAGGGGGGAAGGGATGGCCGTGAGGATTCAACCGCTGCACGACTATATCCTGGTCAGGCGTTTCGAAGAAAAGGAAGTCAAGAAGGGCGGAATCATCATTCCCGACACGGCGAAAGAGAGGCCCCAGGAAGGGGAGGTGATCGCCGTCGGGCCCGGCAAGGTCACCGATGAGGGGAAGCGTCTCCCCATCGATGTAAAGGTCGGAAGCAAGATCCTCTTTGGAAAATACTCCGGCAGCGAGGTTCGCATCGACGACGAAGAATATCTCTTCGTGCGGGAAAGCGAAATCCTGGCAATTCTCAAGTGAACAGAGGTCCTGGGAGAGGAGGGAGGCATCAATGCCGGCGAAACAGATCTTGTACGATGAGGAGGCGCGGCGGGCGACGCTGCGAGGCATAGACAAGCTCGCGAAGGCCGTCAAGGCGACCCTGGGCCCCAAGGGGCGAAATGTCGTGCTGGATAAGAAGTGGGGCGCGCCGACCATCACCAAGGACGGAGTCACGGTGGCCAAAGAGATCGAGCTGGAGGACCCCTTCGAGAACATGGGCGCCCAGATGGTCAAGGAGGTGGCCTCCAAGACCTCCGACGTGGCGGGGGATGGAACCACCACCGCCACCGTCCTCGCCCAAGCCATTTACCGCGAGGGACAAAAAAACGTGACCGCCGGGGCCAATCCCATGGCCCTGAAGCGGGGGATCGAAAAGGCGGTCGAGGCGGTGGTGGCCGAACTCAAGAAGCTGAGCATCGCGACCAAGGGAAAGAAAGAGATCTCCCAGGTGGCGACCATCTCGGCCAACAACGATGCGACCATCGGCAACCTCATCGCCGAGGCCATGGAGAAGGTCGGCAAGGACGGGGTCATCACCGTCGAAGAGGCCAAGGTGATGGAGACCAACCTGGAGGTGGT
>JBOHQS010000085.1:0-8925 GCA_050732295.1 Methylomirabilales bacterium (SeqCode) | reverse complement strand
GGCAAAGGCCTCCGGGGCGACGTCCAGAAACTCTTTCTCTTTCTTTGGCCCTTTCTTCTTCCGAGTCTCCCTCATGGGATCTTCACGGCTCCCACCCCTTCTGCACCTCCATCATCGCCTTGACGGCCCGGCAGTCCGGACACATGAGCAACAGATCCGCCCGACCCCCGAGAAAGGCCTCCATCATCCCCACCTTGGCCTGAATGGCGGCGAGCGCCCTCTTGTTGATGTACTCCTTGCCGCAGTGGAGGCAGCCCACCATCTCGTCCTGGACCTTGACTTGATACGCGAAACCGGCCTTGTCCAGGATCAGGTCCCGCCGCAGGGTGATGACGTTTTCCGGGCAGGCCTTTTCGCACATGCCGCAGGCGACGCAGCTCATGTACCGGAACTCCAGGGTGTGCTTGTCGTCATCCAGCTTGAAGGCGTGGACCGGGCAGATGTTCACGCAGGCCCGGCACATGGTGCATCCCTCGGCCCTGACCTCGGCCCAGGCGAAGGGGAAGGAGGCATTCTCCCTGACCCGTCCCGGCTCTTTGCCGGTGCCGTCCAGGAAGGTGGCAATCGCGTCGGTGATGACCTCGCGGTTCTCGATCTTTGGCGGAAACTGGCCGTCCCATTTGAGAGGGAAGGGGGAGACGTCGGCGGCGAAGCGACCGAGGGCCGCCAGGGGCTCCTGCGCCGCCTCGGCCGTGGTGAAGAGGCGGATCCGGTCCCCGTCGAGTTCGAAGCTATTGAGCACGATCTTGGCAAAATCGATCTTCTCCAAGAGGAGCTGCCGCTCGCCGTGTGGACACTCCTCGCAGCCCAGCAGGGCGACGCCAGCCGCCCCCATGCGGAAAGCCGCGAGCATGTTCGCCTCAGAGACGTAGCGGAGGCACGGCACCTCGACCGGCAGCAGATGGGCGGGGAGTGTGACACCTGAGGCCCGTGCGTTGTGGAGCGCGACGCGGCCCTGGTTACTACAGTGGAAGGCGAGGACGGGGCGGTCCGTATCGCCACCATTGACAGTGGCGAGGAGCGCCCGCATCCTGCGATAGAGATAGTCGGGGGATGGCTCGGCAAACTGCAGGGCCGAGGTGGGACACGCCGAGACGCAGGCCCCACAGGCCTCGCAGCTCACCGGGTCGACCTTGATCCGGGAAGGCGAAGCCGCCGGGTCACGCTGGATGGCATCGTAGGGGCAGGACGGGATGCAGATACCGCATCCCTTGAAATCGGCGTAGCCGCCCGCGCAGGTGCCGATGTTGTACTTCACGAACTCCGGCTTCATGAAGTCGCCGATCAGCGCCATGACGTCGAAGGCGATCTGATCGATGTCCTCAGGCTGGACCACGGGCACGTGATGGATGCCGGGCCGGCGGTGGCGGGGCGGCAGCTCCCGGCTCCCGAAGAGGATCACCTGATCCGCCTCGACCACCTGCTGGTCCTTCCGGGGGATCTTGATCGCCCGGACCTCGCCGCATTCGATGAGGCAATCCCCGCATTGATCGCACTTGGCATCGATGAGGCGCAGGCCTGCGGTGATGGCCTGGGTGTGGCAGACCGGGACGCAGCGCATGCACGAGACGCACCGGTCGAGGTCGATGGACTGCGCCCGCTCGATGAAGACCTTGAACTCGCCCAGATGCCCCTGGATCTCGGTGATCCGCCCACGGTTCACCTCGCAGGGCAGCGGCGAGGGGAGGAAGCTGTCGAAGGCCTCCGAGGTCTCCTCGAGCAGGAGCCTCACCTTGGCATGGTTGGCGAGCCGTCTCGCAAGGGAAAAGGCGAGGGGGCTTTCGGCTGCGATGAAGATCAGATCTCCCGCCTTGACCGGCCGTTCCGGCATCTCCTGACGCGCCTCGGCCGTCTCTAGGCTCGCTCGAAGGAGCCGGGCCGCCTTTCCGTTGGACGCCTCCCGCCCCTCATGGACCCAAAAGCACTCCTCCTTCAGATTGAGGAACTGGATCTGCGCTGGCTGGAATCCGATCGTGCCAAGCTCCTGGAGGAAGAAGTCCCGGGGGCCGCAGCAGCCGATCAGGAGTCGGTCGTACTTCTCCTTCTGGGCCTGATACTTGAGGGGATGAATGTCGTCCAGTCGAAGCCTGGAATAGAGCTGGGGCTGGGTCGGCAGGTTCAGCGATCGGGTGATGGCGCCGACATCCAGGGGGAGGGAGCGGTTGCAGTCACAGAGAAAAATCCCGACCTTCTTGGCCATGGAATGACTCCGCCGAGACTATGGCTGGCGGGGCCCAGGGTTGAAGGGTTTAAGGGTTATGTCGACTTAGGTCTACGGTAGGCGGGCGGTGGAGTCGCTGTCAAGGGAAAACGAGAAAATAGCTCACCCGGTCACCCAGCTCTTGACCGTCACTTCATGACAAATCGCCTGGCGACGGCGAGGTAGAGAGGCTCGCTCTTCGCCGGAGCTTCAGGCGCGGAAGCGACCGACGCCATGAGCACAATCGCCGCTAGTAGAGTTTCCATCGTATTCCTAATGGGCTCTCCGCTGATGCCTAACGGGCTGCGCATCAACGGCGAGCGACCAAGCGAAGCGCGGGAGCGAGTCCGGTGCATGCGCGTGTTAGGCGCGCCCCGGCTAGGTCTGGCTCTGGATGCCGGCCTTTTCTCCCCCGCCTCCAACCGGCAGCCATCGGGCGGCAGCGTCGGCGCTGTCCTCGGGCCGTGTGTTGAAGGCGATCGCCGCGCCGGGAGCAGCCTTATGAACAGCGTTGATGACGGCTTCGAAAAATGCGAGGCGCCGCGGTGGCAGGCGGACGCCGGCCCCGATTACAACACAATCGTAGCGCCTCGACGCCAACTGACGCTCCACGGCCGGCCCAGCGGTGTCATCGGGCCGGATGAAGCCAACGTCGGCCTCCCATCCGCGCGCAGCGAACTGCTTTAGCGCAACCTCAATGCCGGCGCGAATCTTCTCGGCGGTCATACCTGGTGGCAAAGCAGGGTCGGAAAAATCCACAGTTTCCGGATCGTAGCCAACCAGCAGAATCCGCGTCATGAGTCCTCCCTCGCTTTGCGTCAGCCTGGTGCCCCCGGCTCGACCAGCAGATCGTAGACGAGCTCCGACTCCGATGAATGGAGCTCGCGATCGAACGTGATCGTTTCGCGAAAGTCGCTGCCGATCGGGCGGCCTAACGAAACGCGCATAAGCTGCGGCCTGCGGCGGCCGCAGACAATACAGACCTGTTCCCTTTCAGGCGGCCGCCGCGGGCTGTCAGCTTCATGCGCTGGTTAGGCAGCTGCCTGTGAAGCCGTAGCACGATATTGAGAGAACGTCCACACCGCGAGAATCACGACTCCCGCTGCGATGTAGAACGTGCGTGCCATACCGCTCCAGCTCAGAACCCAAGGGAGCACGACCAAGGCGAGTCCCACGATACACTCGATCACTCCATGTAGAGGGAGGGATACAGGACGGGCGCCGGCGCCGGGGAACTGGGTGAGAAGCGTTAGTCCCAAGTGCACGGCGGCGAGGACGTACGATAGAGTGGCAGCGAGGCCACTGACGTGCAAAACGGACGGGGCGAGGGCGAACGCCGCGACGGTAACGAAGTCGAGGACACGATGCGTAGCAGCGGCGATCAGGCGCATGGGCTCTCCTCGGAGGTGTGGAGGCTGCGTTGCGAGCGCGCTCGGCAGCTGCCTAACTACTAAGTGAGACGGTCAATCTATCCCAATCGACGATTTCATAAATATGGGCAATCCTATAATCTTTTTCGCCACTTAACAATGAAAAACATGATCCGACAAACACTGCACCATTGTCAGCCTTTGCCGGCTACAGTGGGCCCAAGTTGATCCGCCGGACTATGAACTCCCTTGCCGCCGCGATTCAAGACATGGGTATAGATCATCGTGGTGCTGACATCTCTGTGCCCCAAGAGAGGGAAAAGATAAAGGGGACATTCTACTTTTCCGGCCCCTTGCGCGGCCGGCCGCGGGGACGCAGGCTGGCCTCCAGCCCGAGGCGCCACGCGATCCGCACTGCCCACGCCTCGCTCCCAAGAAGGGAAATGGGGGTCAGAGTACTTTTTCACGGCTTGCCGGCCGGATCTTTCGCGGTCTGCCCCGCGATTCACCCACCAAACGTCTCCCGACCTTCGCCTCGACCTGCTTCTGAAATTCTTCCTTCGCGATCACCCGTCCCCGTTGGGTGGCCGCCCGGACCCGGTCCCACTCGCTCTCCTCAATTTCCGAGGCGACCCATGCTGCATACGCCTGCTGTCTTTCCCTCGGGCTGCTCCCGAGCCCTGCATACCAAGGGTCCTCGTGGAGCAACGCGTCGCCGATCCCCAAGGCCCGATGGTGGTAGCTGCTCCAGGGGTAGTCCCGCGGATGCGTCACGAGCCCGGCGCGCACGGGGTTCCATTCGATGTATCGACTGCAGACGATCAAGTATTCGTCCCGGCTCACCACGGCACTCTTAAACCGGCCTTCCCAAAGCGTTCCTGAGCGCCCGTGCCGCTGGTTGATATACCGGACATACCTGCGGCCGATACTCTGCATGAAACGCCCCAGATCCCTCTCCCGCGTAGGCTCCACCAGGAGGTGCACATGGTTGGTCATCAAAACATAGCCATAGATCCGGCACGCGCACTTGTCCTTGGCCTGTCGAAGACATTGTAAGTAAAAGCGGTAGTCCTCATCGTCGAAGAAGATCGCCTGGCGATTGTTCCCGCGCTGGATGATGTGATGGGGAAGGGCAGGGATCGTAATGCGGCGGGCGCGCGGCATCGGGGGTTCTCTCCATGCTCAAGGTTGCCCCACGCTACTGGCCCAACTATCCGGCGTCAAGAAAATAGTTCTCTGACCCCATTTTTTCTGCAACGCTATGCTTGAGGGGCGCGGCGTTTCTTGCCGCGTCCCTCTCGAAGCATTTGTTAGGCAAAGCTACCTTTTACTGTGGTCCCCTAACAATGCTCGCACAGCCTGGTTATTTCACTGCCGCGAGCGCCTGCCCTAATGTCATACTTTGGTGGGCCAATACTCTACGGGCACCGATATCGAATGCAGATTGCCCACTCTGGTGTGCAGTAAAATCTTGCCATTACGCGTAAGGTCGTCAGGGTTTCGCCGGCCGGTTCTTCGCCATTTGAATTTCCGCACTGGATACTTTCCCGAATTATCAATCTCCCAACGCGGCAGATACTCCGTCAACCACCAGAGCCCACGTAGCGACTCATGGATCTCCACCGGTCCTGGCGGATCGTCGTCCTTGAGCATCATCTTACCGTCGTCATTTAACCGAACTCTAGCGGCAGCGGCCTCCCCCAACATCCAACGCAGAGCAATCTTAGCGGTATTGGCCTCCGCATCGCCACCGCCAATGTCGGAGTGACAGCCACGAAACCACACCTCTTCAATACCTTGCTTTTTAAGTTCGTCAAGTTCTGTCTTTGTGAGCCGTAGTGCGGCGCCTTTATCATCTAAATCGAGACGCCCCCAGGTGGTGGCGTTGAACCAGGACCGGCGTTCATTCAGCGCCAGAGCATGGCGCATGATCTTCACATGCGGATTGTGGCGTAGGTGCGGTAGGAGTTTCGGCCATACGCCACCGTAGGATTTAACCGTATCCCAGACGCCAAGAAAATGAATCGTAATCGTACAATCGCGCACGGAGTACTTGTCCCGAAACGCGAGGATCTTGTTAGCGATCTTCTCCCTTATGGGCTCATAAAGAATGGGCTTAAAAAGATCATAGGCTTCGCCGAAACACGCTTTGAACTTCTTTTCGTCCTCTCCCACATTCTTTCCTGGAAGCCCGCAGCGATAGAGCAATCCAGCTAACGCGCGTACCGTGAACGCGCCGCGGCTGAAACCGAAGAGGTAGATTTTGTCGTCGGGGCCTTCGTACAGTTGACTTAGTATTTTGTACATCTCTCGGACGTTCGCCTTAAATCCGTAGCCGATGGCTAGTCCGAGAAGGCTCGCGAGCCGGCCGACAGGAGCGAATCGCCATGCTTTGGGGCCGTCCAGTATTATCAGCGAATCTTTGTCTGGAATTGACTTGTGATAGTCCTTCACAGCGTCCAGGCGCCTGGCATTCGTTCCGATGCCTTGGTCGTAGACGACAATCTGTTCTTGCGACTTATCCAAGGCGAGCAGTTTGATCAACCGAGTGACGTTTGACACACTCTTATCGAACGTGTTGCCCGTGCCGTCCGAGCAAATGACAATGTTCCTTTCCATTAGGTAGCCTCTTTACTGCTAAACGACCCAAGCTCAGCGACGGCGGCCACAAGGCGCGCCGATTGCAACCGCGATGGCCCGCCGCCGTTCGCTGCAGCGCATGGTTAGCGGGCCCCAACCAACCGCGGCCTCGAAGCGGATCACCTGATGCCCATGACCATCGAATCCGGCCCGACCTCGTGTTCCACGTCCTTTCAGCGCTTGGGTAAAACCCACTCAAGACCGTACTTGGTGCCAACGTCCAGCAGTTTTTGGATGTCGCTGTATGGGATTTCAGCCGGTGGCGGCATCGTCATCGCGGGCGCCGGCACACCGCACTCCTTGAAATATCCTTCCAGCCCGGCCGGAGTCAGCAGCGCGAGCATCCGCATCTGCTCGGAATTGATTTCAAACGAGTGCACGATTCCGCGTGGCGCGAAAATCACACTTCCGGACGTTCCTTTGATCTTTTGGCCGCCGACCGTAGCGGTCATCTCACCCTCAACAATGTAGAAGGTTTCGTCTTCCCGGTGGTGGATATGCGGAGGCGGCACATTACCTTTTCTGGCGACTCCCTCGATCAAAGCGAACCGTCCCTGAGTGTCTTCACCCGTTGCCAGGAACGTGAGCAACCAGCCGCTGTACCAAACCGACTCCTTCAGAGACTGCCGTCCCCGGCCGAATGGGGCAAGCTGCCCCGTTGCCACCGTCGCGTTTAATGGTGATTTCATGATTCGTTCCTTTCGGTTTGAGTTGTAATTTTCCGCAGGCTGTTCTCAGCCTGCTTTCCGTTGCACACACCGATCTCGATCGCGCTGAGCAGTGCTTTGGATGCCCAAATGCCAAGCCCCAACTCCATGATTCGGCCCGGCGTTGCGTGTGTCATGCGTGTACTCTTCAATCGGACAAATGGTTGGCCCGCTAACTATGAGTAGCGTGTTCCGTATAACTCCCCATCCGGGTCAGGATATCACGCCGGCTGCCCGGGAACTCGACGGCAATCTTACTGTGTTTTTCATCGGATACGCAAGTCCTTCTGGATCTCCCGCAAGACAAACACTGCACAGCGGTTTCCCAATAGTTTTTCTTGACAGCCTTCAACGGCTTTCTTTAAACTGCCCTGCGTGGCTTGAGCGTCCCGGAGGTTCATCACACGAGATCAGTGCCCTAGGTAGGCAAGGCCCGGATGTGCGCCCGCGTCCGTTGCTTCCAGGGGGCGGCTGAGTGAAGGGATTCCATCGGAGCAGACGGTTTCTTTCGCCTCTTGTGATCCTCTGTCTCGTTGGGACGGGGGCGCAGGCCCTCGCAAGGCCCTCTCAACCCCGGCCCCCCTCATCTCCATCTGTCAGGGTACGGGCAGCCCTCCTGATCGAAAGGGAATCGGGCCAGATCCTCTATGCAAAAGCGGAGGATGAAAGACTTCCTCCTGCAAGCCTCACCAAGGTGATGACGGTCCTTGTCGCCCTCGAATCGGACTCACTCGAGGCGACGGTCACAGTAGACGGCGAGTCCGTGGTGCGTCGCCGGCCGAAGATTGGCATCAGACCCGGCGACCGGTTTGCGCTTCGAGACCTGGTGGCGGCGATGTTGATCACGTCGGCGAACGACGCGTGTCTCGCGGTGGCGCGGCACATTGGGGGGAGCGAGGCGGAATTTGTGGCAATAATGAATGAGAAGGCGGCGGCTCTCGGCTTGGTCGATACCCATTTCTCGAATGCCTGCGGGTTTGATGGCCCGGAACATTACTCCAGCGCCCGCGATCTCGCGATCCTGACCGAGGAGGCGCTCAAGAATGATGTGATTGCCCCGATCGTTCGGACGGCCAAGACGGAGATCTCGACGATCGATGAACGGCGACATTTTCGACTCTCCAACACCAACCGGCTTCTCGTGAACCCGGATGTCACGGGGCTGAAGACCGGCTTTACGAGTGAGGCTGGCCATTGCCTGATTGCCACCGCCTCCAGGAACGGAAAGAGCCTCCTGCTGGTCGGTCTTCATTTTCGCCACCGGTGGGGGGGACCGATGGCATTACTGCGTTATGGATTTGCGAAGATCCAGGGCGCAGAAGGGTGATGAGGGTCTTTATTCGAGCAGCGCGGCAGGATCTTGGGGGAGGGATTTCAGAAAGGTCGAGGGGACGGCGTAGATGTCGGGGTGATCCTGCGTCTTGACGTAGAGCAGGTCCCCTTCGGTCTTCCCCAGGAGCAGTGTCCCGAGGGGCGTGCCGTCGGTCTTGGTGAGGGTCACGGTGGCGGCAGGCTTCTCGAGACCGTAGCGGCTCAGATCCGTCGGCTCTCTTGCCACCACCTTTTCCCACCTCAGATTCTTGATGTCGTTCAACAGGTCGGCCACGGCCGCATACTTCGTCTTCCCTTCTCTGGGCTTCTTGAGTTGCCAGCGCTCCTTCTGCTTCTCGAGGAGGATCTCCTGCCCATCCCTGGAGAGTTCCATCTTTCCCACGTCCCACATCTCGAAGCTCAAAAGCTGCCGCAGGCGCAGGTCCGGGGGCCCCTGGCTGAGCTGTTCGAAGAGTCGCGCTTCTACCAGGGCGACCGCTTGACCGGAGCCCACCCGGACATACGCCCCTTCCCGCTTCTCTACCCTGTTCAGGGCGAGGCTGGTCAGGAGCTTTTCCTCTTTGTCCCAGAGGCGGATGGTCATGGCCGGGGCGTCAAGACCGTAGGGCTTCAAGGTCTTCGCGTTGTCGGTCACAAACTCTTTGACCCGAGCACGGACGAGGTCCCACAGCAAGTC
>JBOHQS010000084.1:0-8930 GCA_050732295.1 Methylomirabilales bacterium (SeqCode) | reverse complement strand
GCCCCCGGACGTCCCCCTTCACCGGCCAGCCCCAGCACCACACCGGGATCGACATCGCCGCCCCCCCGGGGACCCCCATCCGCGCCCCGGCCGATGGGATCGTCACCTTCGCCGGCACCCTCCCAGGCTACGGCCACGCCCTGGTCCTCACCCACGGCTTCGGCTTCAAGACCTTCTACGGGCATAACCAGCGGAACCAGGTCAGTAAGGGCCAGACGGTCAAGCGCGGCCAGGTCATCGCCCTGGTCGGCAACTCCGGCTACAGCACCGGCGCCCACCTCCACTATGAAGTCCTCCTCAACGACCAGCCCCACGACCCCCTGAAGTACGTCGTCGATGAAGGGCAGCGGCCGAAGCTTTAGGCGTCGGACTCTCGCTGCTCATTTTTCGGCAGTCGTCGAAAATACGTCACCCCCCTAGAAATATTTTGGTCCAGATACCCCTGAAATGTGAGCGACTTACAGACACGCGCATCTTGGTACGAAGATTGCCCAACAAGAGGACTTTCAGGGGTGGTTCTGGCCTCAGCGTCGACAGAATACGTCCTATTGCACTCCAGCCCGATGGCAACTCGCTGTTGCACGGAGAGTGCGCCAACCTCGCATGAGGGTAAGTCTGATCTGCACAGACATGAGCACAGTCAAGACCGAACCCCGCGCATTGACTCTGACGCTCGGGCAGCCCTTCGGTGTGGGGGATCTCGTCGTAGATCTCCTATACCTTGGACCTAGGCCTTTCGGCGGGGATCGCCTAGTGCTAAATCCGATGGCCGCATAGGTCCAAATCCGACATTACAAAAGATAAAGAACGAAATATATTACTGAGAGGGTCGTGAAATTGACCGTCGCGCCGAGTTGCTCGCGTCCCCAGTCATCCGGTAGAAGCCCTCAGGGGAATCGATGACCGGGGAACTCCTCCGCACCGCCGACATCGTCATCGGTTGGCTTGCCGTCCTACTCGGCGTGGGCTTCTCGGTTACCCCCCGTGCCCCACTCCGATACCGGCAGATCGCCGTGCTCTTGAGTATCGGGCTGGCCGTCCGCTACGTTCTCTGGCGAGCTCTATTTACGCTGAATCAGGCGACGGTCCTCGAGGCCATCTTGAGCTACACGCTCCTCCTGGCGGAGATGTACGGCCTCAGCTACCTGATGGTCTTTTATATGCAGTCCTGGAAACGACCCGACCGGGCCGAATCTCCCCCGGTCCAGGATCGCGCCCCGTCGGTCGATGTCTTTATCACCGTGTACAGCGAGCCGATCGAGATCCTCTTCCGGACCGCGCTCTGCTGCACCCGCCTCGACTACCCCTCCAAGCGCGTCTATATCCTTGACGACGGCGGGCGCCGGGAGGTGCGGGAATTGGCAGCCACACTCGGCTGCACCTACCTCCACCGGCCCAACCGCCTTGGGGCCAAGGCGGGGAACCTGAATTACGGCCTTGCCCACTCGAGCGGTGAACTCGTGGCCTGCTTCGATGTGGATCATGTTCCGGTGACTTCCTTCCTCCGGGAGACCGTTGGCTATTTCCGCGACCCCAACGTCGCGCTGGTCCAGACGCCGCATATCTTCATCAATCCGGATCCCTTCCAGCGGAACCTGCTCCTCTCGCGCCACATCGTCAACGAGCAGGATCTCTTCTACCGGATCGCGATGCCGGGCCGGGACCGCTGGAACGCCGCCTTCTTCTGCGGATCTGCCGCCGTGCTGCGGCGGAGCGCCTTGGCCGAGGTGGGCGGCTTCCGGACAGAGACGGTTACGGAGGACATCCATACGTCAGTCCACCTCCACGCCAGGGGGTATCGATCCATTTATGTCGATCGCCCCCTGAGCCGCGGGTTGGCACCAGAGAGTTTTGCCGGCTACCTCAGCCAGCGCCTGCGGTGGGCCCGAGGCGCCGTGCAGGGGCTGCGCCTCGACAACCCGCTGCTCTTGCCCGGGCTCACGTGGCGCCAGCGGGTGCTGTATTTCTTCGCCGTCTACTACTTCCTCTTTCCCTTACCACGCCTGATTTACACCGTGGCCCCTCTCTGGTTCCTCCTACTGGGGCTCAAGCCGCTCATCGCGGATATTCCAGATCTCGTCAACTACTTCATCCCCCAGTTCCTCTTGGCGGTCGTCGTCTTCGACACCTTTGCCGAAGGTCATCGCAGCAGTTTCGTGTCGAATGCCTACGAGCTGGCCTTGAGCGGTTGGCAGCTGCCCGTGATGGTGCATGCCTTCTTCTATCCACGGAGAGGCCAGTTTACCGTCACCCCAAAGGGGGAAACCCGGATGGTGGCCCGTTTTCGCTGGGTGCTCGCCCTGCCGTCACTGATCCTCGGTTCTTTCCTGGTCTGCGGCATCCTCTGGGGGCTCGTCCCCCTGATTTTCGGTCAATGGTTATCCACATACACGGCGGTGAATCTTCTGTGGGCCGTGTTTCACGCCATCACATGTGCCTGGGCCATTGCGGTCGCGTATGAGCGGCCGCAGCGCCGAGAGGCACACCGCGTCCTGGTGTCCCTCCCGGCGCATCTCGAGGCCGGCGGCGACGCGATTGCCGCCACGATCGCGGAGCTCAGTGAGACCGGATCGCTCGTGAAGACCCCACAGGTCCCGATCCCGGACGTCGTCGAGCTCACGCTGGAGGTCCCCCTGCACGGGACCATGAGAGTCCCGGCGCGCGTCGTGGGCCGCGAGATCGCGGGGCCTCACCAGCTCAAAGTACGGCTCGCCTTCGACTCACTTTCCCTCCCCCATCGGGAAGCCGTGATCCTGGCGATGTACGCTCACCCCGAGTTTGTCTCGGGTGTGTCTCAGCAAGGGATGGGGAGCAACCTCCTCACGTTTCTCTCCGCTCCATTGCGGGTGTTCCTCTTGGAGCGTGCCTTCCTTCGCCGGCATCCCCGGTTCATCAAGCACTGGCACTGTGTTCTCAGATGGGACGAGGGGGAGCTGTGGGGATTGACGCGCGATGTGAGCGAGGCCGGCGTACGGGCCGTCTTCCGCCGACGGATTCGTACCTATCCGCCTGGGATCCAGCTTCAGCTGACGGTGAATGGCGGTGAGATCACCGTTCCCGCCAGCATCCGGTACTGGCGCAAGAGCCTCCGGGGCTGGACTGCGGGGATCGCCATTGAAAAATACCTGCCGCAGGATCTTGACCGGTTACGGGAGGAGCTGTATGGTTTGCCCCAGCCGTCTCCCGAAGTTGCCTCGGTGTAGCACGGGGAGTCACCCTCTGGCTCGACATGGCATGAGACCCTGGTGGTGCGCTGTCATCCTCGGCGCCGCCTGTTTCGCGGCCTCGCCCGCCGCGGCGCTCGATTGGGAGACGCTCGCGGGCTTCTCCACCGATTTCGGCAACTCCGGCTATGCATATGCCGGGGTAGGAATTATAGAGCCGGTTTCGGACCGGATTGCCCTCCGGGCCCGGCTCATGTTCAGTTATTTGACCTATGAGTTCCAGCAGGCAGGAACGACCGTCGACGCGGAGGCCTGGGCCGTCACCCCTCTCGTGGGGTTCAGGTATCAGTTGAGTTCCGATATGTCCGTCTCCCTCTTCGGAGGTGGTCAGATCAAGAGGACGGACTTCGAGGGTGGAGAGCCGTCTTCCCGCAACGATGATGGGGGGGCGGCCCAATTCGAGTACCACTACCAGGTGTCCCCACTGGCCGACATCCTGGTGCTCTACCAGTACGCTTCAGGGGATGGTTCGAACTGGGGCCGGGTGGCCTTCAAGCGGGAGGTTCTGAGCTTCGGATCGCAGGGGGAATTCGCCCTGGGTTTAGGCGTGGAAGCGATCGGCATGGGGAATGAAGACTTTATGGCGTTCCAGGGAGGCCCCCTGCTGGAGATCCGTCATCGCCCCACCAATGGGAGCTTCCTGATTGGCGTGGGCCCCAAATACTTCTCTGCGGAAGGCATCGAAGACGTCCGACCCTACCTGACTCTCGGCTTCTATTTCCCCTTCTAAGACCCAGCCACGGGCAGACCCTTCCGAGTGCCCTCGGCCGCCATTATTCGCGAGTCCAGCGCCTCTGGGGGATCCGAGCTATCGCTTGGCCGCCTCTTCCCAGGGGACACATTCCATCCCATGGGTCTCGGCGACGGCTGGGTAGGTGATGTGGCCTTGGACCAGGTTGAGCCCCTTGACGATTTCAGGCTTCGCGCGGGCGGCCCGCCGCCATCCCCTTTCGGCGATTTCGAGGATGTAGGGAAGGGTGACATTGGTGAGGGCAAAGGTAGATGTCCGGCCGAAGGCTCCAGGCATGTTGGCGACGCAGTAGTGGATGACGCCATCCACCTGGTAGATCGGGTTGCTGTGGGTCGTCGGGCGGGTCGTCTCCACGCATCCCCCTTGATCCACCGAGACATCTACGATGACCGAGCCGGGCTTCATGAGCTTGATCATCTCGCGGGTAACGAGCCGGGGCGCCTTGGCCCCGGGGATGAGCACGGCGCCGACGAGGACATCGGCACGCTTGACACATTCCGCAATGCTTATGGGGTTGGACATCAGCGTCGTCACATTCGGCGGGAGGAGCGCAGCCGATGAGCGCATCCTCGAGACGTCCACATCCAGGAGGTAGATCCAGGCCCCCATGCCTGCCGCTATCTTGGCGGCGTGAAAGCCGACGGTGCCACCGCCGAGGATGGCCACGGTGGCTGGTGGCACTCCGGCAATGCCGCTCAGGAGCACGCCGCGGCCTCCGCCGGGGCTGGAGAGGTAGGTGGCGGCGATGGGGATCGCCATCCGGCCGGCGATCTCACTCATCGGTTCCAGCAGCGGTTTGCGGCCATCGTCTGTTTCCACCGTTTCGTAGGCGATCCCCACGACCTGTCGCTCGAGGAGGCTGCGGGTCAGTTCGAGATCGGGGGCGAGATGGAGGAAGGCAAACAGAATCTGGCCGGCCCGGAGATACGTGTACTCGCTCGGTTGAGGCTCCTTCACCTTGCAGACCATTTCGGCCCTGGCATAGAGTTCGGCCGCACCGGGGATAACCTCTGCGCCCACCTCGGCGTACTCCTCGTCCGCCATCCCGGCGCCCCGTCCCGCACCCCGCTCGATGAGCACCTGATGCCCGCGGGCGGTCAGGGCCTGGACCCCGGCGGGTGTCATCGCCACACGGTGCTCCTGGTCTTTGATCTCTTTCGGCACGCCAATGATCATCGCCCACCTCAAGTGCCGTTCATGGTTCAGGGTTCATCGTTCATAGTCAGCGAAAAGCCATGAACCGTGAAGAACGAGCATAAACAGTGAATTATGATCATTAACCATGAACCCTCAGCCATGAACCATGAACTCCTTAGAGGCCCCAGTCCCGCGGGTAGCGGAAGTCGCGATCGATCGTCCGGGCCGAGACCTTGGCAATGATTGGCGGCCGCCGTTTGTATTGGGACGATTGGACTCGCCGAAAGACCTTCTGAACGAAAGCGGCGTCAAAGCCGAGTTCAATCAATGCGGGGAGTTCGTACCTCCGGTCCACCATATAGTACAGCAGCCGGTCCACCGCTTCGTAGGTGAAGCCCAGCTCGCCCTCATCGGTCTGTCCCGCCCACAGGTCGGCGCTCGGCGCCTTTCCGATGATCTCGGGTGGGACATCGAGGTGCGCGGCGAGGCCCCGGACCTGGGTCTTGTAGAGGTCGCCGATGGGGTTCAGCGCCGAGGCCATATCGCCGTAGAGGGTGCCGTAGCCCAGGAGGAGCTCCGTCTTGTTGCTCGTGCCCAGGACCAACGCCCCCAGGCGGGCGGAGTGATCGTACAGGACCGTCATCCGTTCCCGGGCCATCTTGTTCCCCCGTCGGATGTGGTCGGCGTCCGGGTATGCGGCGAAGTACGTGTCGATCTGCGGCGTAATGTGGATCTCAAGGAAATGGATCCCGAGGCGATCGGCGATGAGTCGGGCGTGGCTCAGGCCCTCGGGGCTCGAGGATTTATAGGGCATGCTTACCCCCCAGACGTTTTCGGGCCCCATCGCCGACGCGGCCAAGGTGACGGCTAGGGACGAGTCCACGCCGCCGGAAATCCCGACGATCACCCGCGGGAAGCCGGGCCGCCGCACTTCGCTCTGGATGAATCCGGTCAAAACCTTGGTGCAGAGGTCCCAGTCCAGGGTGAGTTCCGGCATGATGACGGGTGGTTTCATGGGGTCTCTTCACCCCGAGCCCGGCGGATGCGCTCGAGGTCCCGGGTGATCCGCTTGAGTTCCCGGAGGGTGAAGTCCAGCCGCTCGTCTCGGAGGAGGGGATTGGCGATCCGCTCCCGTCGGACCTCACGACGGTCAATACCCACGTGCAGGAACGCTTCCTCGAGCTGGGGGCCCTTGAGCAAGACATCGCCCGTGGGGGCGATGACCTCAGACCCTCCCCAAAAGCAGGCGCCGTCCTCGTACCCGACCCGGTTACAGTAGCAGAGGAAGCAGGTAAAGAGCTGGGCGTAGGCGCGGTTCAGGTGCTCCCAGGCCGCGGCATTGGCAAAGGTGCCGTCCGGCCGAAGACCCCGCCCGGGGCTGGCGGAGATACAGAGAATGATCTGGGCGCCGTCCAGCGCAGCGAGGTACGCCGTTGCCGGATGCCAGAGATCCTCGCAGATGGTGAGGGCCATGCGGCCCAGTCGGGTGTCGAATGCCCGCAGGCTCTCCCCTTGGGCGAAATACCGGTGTTCGTCGAACAGGCCATAGGTGGGAAGGTAGAGCTTTCGGTGGAGATGGCGGAGCGTGCCGTCCTCGAAATACGCCGCGGCGTTGAAGAAGCGACGATCCGAGGACTCCTCGACGAGCCCGACGACGATGGCCATCTTTCGGCTCGCTTGCTTGAAGAGATCGAGCCGGGGATCGCGGGCGGTGAGGGCCACTGTGGGGACGAGGTCCTTGAGGAAGTAGCCGGTCAGTGAGAGTTCCGGAAAAAGGAGGAGATCCACACCCTGACCCTCGGCCTCGCGGAGGATCTTGTTGTGCAGGGCGAGGTTTGTGTCCAGATTCCCGAGGGCCGGTGCGAGCTGGGCGATCCCGAGGGTGAACTTCTCCATCGGTACTATCCTTCCCTTCCTTGACAGGCTGACGGGGATTGTGTAGGGTTCCCGCACCGTGCACGCGGTTCGGAGGCGGCTATGGAAGAGACCCTCATGCGCATCCGACTGGCCCTGACCCTTGCCCTCCGGGATCCAGCGGCCGCAGTCCAGGTCCAAGCGGCGCGGGCGCTCGAGCGGATCGAAGGGGTATCCGCGCTGCAGCATCTGGCGGTCACCGCTGACTCCCCCGACACGGCCGGGGCGCTCCGGTCGCTCTACGCCGTCGCGGACATCGGCGGGGAGGAGGCATTCGCGATCTTGTGTAACGCCTTACAGGCTCCCCACGCTGAGGTCCGTGCGACGGCGGTCAAGCTGCTCGCGCGGACGAAAGATCCGAGGGTCGCGAATCACTTTATTGAGGCCCTGGAAGATCCCAACCCTGACGTCAAGGTCCTCATCCTGGAAGTCCTGGGCGATTTCCGGGAGCCGAGACTGCTGGAGCTCCTCCTGCCGCAGCTTCAGCAGGGTTCCGGTCCGATCCGAGAAGCGGCGATCACCGCCCTCGGGAATCTGGGAGACCTGCGAGCGGTCGATAGCCTCCTCCCCCTTGTGACCGATGTGACGCCGGCCGTTCGGGAGCGGATCGCGGAGGCCCTGGGTCGTTTGGGGGTGCGCGCGGCAGAAGAGGACAGACGCACGGAGATCACCCCGCCAGCTTAGCCTCGTTGCCCTGGAGCACCTTCACCACATCGATCCGGCGGATCGCCGGGTCAAGCGCGATTACTATGGTCCTGGCGTAGTCTTCCTCCTGCGGATCCCACTCCATCAGGTTGACCTCTTCTCCCTCCACCGCCTTTCCCTCGCGATCCTGCACGATGCGGATCCAGGGCCGAGCAGCATCCTCGCCGCCCGGACGGGTCACCACGCCGATCTCTCCCGTGGTCAGACGCACCGCCGTTCCCGGGGGATAGATGCCGAGCATATCGACGAAGCTATCGAGGGTCAGTGGGTTAAAGGCGGTTCCGGCCAGCTTCTTCATCCGCGAGATCGCCTGGTTCGGGTCGGCAGGTCCCGAGTACACGCGAACCGTGGTCATGGCGTCGTACGTGTCGGCGACGTGGACGATCATGCTATAGGGATGGGGCTGCTCGTCAGGCCCCAAGCGGGGGTATCCGCTCCCGTCGAAGTCGATGTGGTGTTCCTTCGTCACCCGGAGGGCAATCTCTGATTGCACCCCCATCTGCTCCAGGATCTTCATCCCATCCACCGGGTGCCGTTTGATGATTTCCCATTCCTCATCGGTCAGCTTTCGGGGCGCACGGATGATCGTTTCGGGGATGTTGATCTTCCCCAGATCATGGAGCAGCGCGCCCAGCCCCAGTTCCTTGAGGGCCGCCACGTCAAGGCCCATCGTCTCTCCCAAAGCCATGGTGAGGATCCCCACGTTCACCGAGTGATTGAACAGATACTCGTCGTAGCTCTTGATCATGGTCAGGGCCATGAGCGAGTGTTTTCCTTTCAAGATGCCCCCTACCATGTCCTCCACCGTGCGTTGTACGTCCCCCACGGAGGGGACTTTCCCGAACCGCACCTCTTGGAAGACCTTGCGGATGGTCTGCAACGCGCGGCTGTAGATGGCTCCCGCCCCGACCCGCTCGTCCACTACGTCGACCTGTCGGGGTGGCTCTGCCCCGTCCTGACTGAGCTGCACGATGAAGATGTGGGAGACTCCGCGTCTCTTGAGCTCCTGCTCGAGCTCGTCACGCTTGACATTCCGCCCGAGGAGCTCTACCAAGTGCCGGAGCTCCTCCAACGTACACCCCTTCAGGAGGGTCAGCCCCTGGATTTCCCCTTTCTCGAGCCGCGTCATGAAGTTCTGGTAGAGTTCAGGCTTGGTCGTCAGGGGCACCCCATCGATGACCAGGGTATCGTGGAGGAGG
>JBOHQS010000083.1:0-8940 GCA_050732295.1 Methylomirabilales bacterium (SeqCode) | reverse complement strand
AGGCCGCCTCGTACAGACGTTTCCCCATCCACAGCGGGATAATTTCGTCATGCTCGCCGTGGATGACCAGCTTGGGGACCGTCACCTTCCCGATGAGTGCAAGGGAGTCGTATTTGACCGTGCCCGGCGGCAACGGGGGGAGGAAACGAAAATAGAGGCGCATCACATCGTCGGTCGAGGTAAAGGCCGACTCCAGAATGATACCGAGACAGGGGTGCTCGACCGCGACGGCGGTCGCCAGGGCGGTTCCCAGCGACCGCCCAAAGAGGACGACGCGGCTCGGGTCAACGTCGGAGCGGGAGCACAAATACCCGAAGGCTGCAAAGGCATCCCGAAACGTGCCGGCCTTCGAGATCTCCCCTTCGCTCTTGCCGTACTCCCGATAGTCGAAGATAAAGATGTTCACCCGCACGTGCTCGTGCAGGAGGGCGATGTTCTCGAGGCGGTGGCTGATGTTCCCGGCATTGCCATGAAACCAGAGGAGCGTGACGGGACTCTTCTCAAAAGGGACGTACCAGCCGTGAAGGCGAATGCCGTCGTCGGTCGCAAAGAACACCTCCTCATAGGCGAGCCCCAAGTCGGCGGGGGTTCCGATCAGGATGGGATCGGGAAAAAAGACCGTGCCTTTCTCGCGGAAAAATACCATGGGCTATCTGACGCTGACTCCGGGGAGGAGACGCCCATTCTCTGCGACCCGGTCTGGAGACGGACGGTAGTAGGTCAGGGCGTTGGGCATCAAGTGCTGCAGATCTTGGATGCGAGTCCCGGCGCTCGGGTGGGTCGAGAGAAATTCAGGCGGCGCCTGACGGCCTTGCTGCGCCATCCGCTGCCACAGTTCCACCGCCTCTCTGGGATCGTAGCCCGCCTGGGCCATGAGGATGAGGCCGATCCGGTCCGCCTCCGACTCCTGAAGCCGACCGTAGGGAAGGAGAACGCCGACGTTCGCTCCCAAACCGTAGGCGACCATGACCCCCTGCACCACCCCAGCGTCCCTTCCCGCCATGCCGACCTGAACGGCTGCCGCCCCCATCTGGGCCAACAGCCCTTGACTGAGCCGCTCTCCTCCATGCCGTGCCAGCACGTGCGCAACCTCGTGAGCCATGACGGCCGCCAAACCCCCCTCGCTCCTTGCTACGGGGAACATACCGGTATAGACCGCCACCTTCCCCCCGGGAAGGGCAAACGCGTTCGCCATTTTAGGATTGTCGATGACCACGAATTGCCACTGAAAATCGGGACGGTTGGCCGCGTTCGCAATCCGCCATCCGATCCGGTCCACCACCGCCTGAAGGACGGGATCGCGTAATACCTTCTCCTTGGAAAGGACCTGCTGAAAGGCGTGAGCGCCAAGATGGTTCTCTTCTGCTGGGGAGATGAGCATGAGCTGAGAGCGCTGGGTGTATGGCGCGGTGGCACAGGCCGCCAACAGGAGCACCGGCACTAGGGCTATTCCGAGGATCCTTGTCATGCTCGCGATCACGCGCTACAGCGTCCCCATGGGTGCCGCAGATCCGAGTGGCGACGGGACAGTAGCATATTCAGCACCCGTGATCAAGCGCCACTCGGCCACTCATCTCTCAACATCTTTGACGGGGCACGGCCCGTACTATTCGCCCCCAGGAGATTCCGGAATCGTCGGAGATCTTTCCGTCGTCGCGACGGCGTCAGGCTTTCTGAAACCATCTTCGGAGGAACTGTTTCAGGTAGGAATACCCCTCATGTCCCGCGAGAAGCGACCCGATGACGAACAGGAGCCAGCTCATGGCCCACCCGATGACCGCGATACCTGCCTTCGTTTCCGATGACACCGGTAAGAAGGGGATGATCCCAAAGAGCGCGACGTTGCCAAAACTCGCAACCATCAGCCCTATACCGACCCGAAATCCTCTTTCCCTTGGGCGCAAAGGAGCCGGCCCAGCCTCTTGGTAGGGTCCATGTGGGATTGGTCTGCTCACCACCATTCCCCTTCGGGTACGGTAGCCCACGTCAGCGGTCGATGGGGTACTCACTCTCTGCCCCATGTCCCGACCAATGCCCGTACCGCTGCCTCGGGGGTCCGGACCTCTTGCAGACTGGCTGTGTGGCTCCCCGTTTCGCGCTGGGCGGTGGCGACGGCCAGGCGCCAGTGTCGGCCCATCAGCAGCACCGGTTTCGGCGGCATCAACCGCTTGTGCATGTATTCCAGCACGAGGGCGAGTTCAAGAAGCGTGCCAGACCCTCCGGGCAGGATCACGTAGGCGTCACCCAGTTCCAACAATCGGCCGAGGCGTGCGAAGAGATCCACGGCTTCTTCATGGTGCGTAATGAAGGGATTCGGGGGTGCGCCATACAAGGCGCAGGTGACGCCGATCGTTGCGCCGCCGCACCGCCGCGCACCCTGTGCTGACGCGGCCATTGTCCCCCCGTAGCCGCCATTACAGACCACCCACCCGCGCTCTGCGATGCCCAGGCCGAGGCGCTCAGCCCGAACGTAGGCGGGGTCGCCACGACGTGGACGCGAGCTGCCAAAGATCGTCACGACACGGCGTCCCTCCCACATAGCTCCCCTCCTCTCCGACTCTCCATCGCCCCGATCGCCTGGTGGCGACAGCGGGTCTCATCGCGGGGATGCGGTTTGGCCCTTCCGCTGCTGGTGAAACTCTTCCAGCGTGCGGTTCGCCGCGACGATGGCCTCGAGCTTTTCCAGAACGGCGTTGAGCTGCGCGCCCGGGATCGCGATATAGAGCTCGTTATCGGCGAGCCCCGTGTAGACACGGTTGCCGATGCACCCCAGACTCAGACTGGCCCGCCCCGCCTCGGTCGCGGTGGGCACGATGGCACAGGTGGGTCGAAGCTGGGCCGCGGGGTTGTAGTGCAGCCCTGCAGCATGCACCGCCTCGGTCAGCAGCATCACCTGCTTGGGGTTGCCCTGCACGATGACCACATCCGGGGCGACCGGCGTAGCCGTCAGCGGCGCGTAGATCGCAACGCCGAACGGCTCGTGGCGCTGCGGGATTGTTAGGATTTCTTCCATCCGGATGTACTGGAGCTGGGCCATGGTCCCGATGAGTCCCTCGAGCTCCCGCGCCGTCTCGGCAGGCAGATCAACGCCGTGGGTGTGGGCGCCGATCGGGCAATGGTAGTGGTCCGAGGCTTCTGTAAAGAAGACCCGGCCCTCGGCGGCAAGTCTCCAGTAACTGCACCCCGACGGGGCGGCGTGGTCGACGCGCCGGATACCCGGCGGGGCCGCCGGCCGTAGTGCCAGCGCCACCGGGGGGCACCTCAAGCCGAGCAGTTGGTGCAATCGGGCTCCTTGCCTCTCGAAATCCATCCGACACCTCCCTCCAGATCGAGGACACCCATCGATCAGTACACTGGGCAAGAGGAAACACGAACATCGTACGGCAGCGGTCCGCGCGGCTCAACAGGTAACGTTCCGGGAGACTGACGTCCGCGTCGCAACCAAACTCGCCCATCGCCGAAACACCACATCTCCGATTCGATGAAGTCTCGGCAAATGCTCTCTTGCTTTCCGGATCACCTCGCGACCGTCAATGCGTGCTTCCTTGAGCTCATCTGCAAACGCCTCGACCATCTCTTGCACGATCCGCTCCGTCACTTCCACATGGAATAGGAAACCATAGGCGTTGTCACCATAGCAAAACGCTTGGCATTCCGTTTGATCCGATGATGCGAGGACTGTGGCACCTTGGGGGAGATTAAAAATGTCTCCATGCCAATGATAGGCAGTGAAGGAATCGTCCACCTCGGCCCATAATTTGTCCACCCGGGCCGACTCATGCAACCGGACCGGAAACCAGCCAATTTCCCTCTGCTTCCCCTTCGTGACCACCGCACCCAGTGTGCCAGCCAACAGTTGACTCCCGAGGCAGATACCCAGGACGGGCTTCTCGTCCCGAACCGCATCTTCGATCAGACGCATTTCATCCAGCAGAAACGGAAAATGAGGGTGTTCATACACCCCCATGGGGCCGCCCATCAGGATGAGGCCCGCGGCGTCATGCATTGTCTTGGGTACCGACTGTCCCTTAAAGGGACAGACGACCTCGGCGGCAATCCCTGTGAGCTCAAGGGCATCCTCGATCCTTCCCAGCGTTTCACAATGCGCGTGCTGGAGCACCCAAACCTTCGTCATGGGGACATCCCTCCCAGAGAGCCGTGTTTCTTCTCGATATTGGGCTGACGATGGGGGGCTAGGCCAGCTCGGGAACCTCCATTGTCCCCTCACTGACGAGCACCGAGGCGCCGCCGACCCGAATCGAGATAATCGCGCCCTTCGGTTGTGGTCATTGCGGCCGTGCTCTAGGAGCTGAAGTCTCTCCCACCCATCATGCTACGTCTGGCACGGATAAGCCGCTGCGCTTCAATACACCAGTATTTTTTGACGTGGTACCAGATGTCGGCTGCGTGCAAGATGTTCTGCGTATCGACGTCCACGTTGGTAGGAAACTCAGGCATTTCACTTGTCGGAAGGTATCGATTAATCCACTCCCGAGTCACCTCATTCGCTGCGAGGTGCTTTGTCAAAGGAACTGTGATGTGGGTGTACTCACCGGGAAGGGTAATATTGCGCACCCTCGCGGACCCCAGCGGGCGGTATCGTGCTGCCGCTCCGAAGTTGCCGGCGATCAGGTCCCATGCGAGAGAGAATCCAGTAAATTCTTCAACGGTATCCGGGATCTCCCGCAGTCTGGGCAACATATCCCACTGACCCAGCACTACCCTCATAACCTTCCCCGTTGTGATCGCTGCCGCATATCTGACCTGAAGCCCGATCACCGCCCGCGTCTGACCTGTGATCGGGTCGACAATTGTAGCCCTCTCCTCTGCCTCATTCGTCAAAGGGTTCCACACCGGTATGTTGTCATGGAAGGCGCCCGCCAACTCGTGGAGGACCTTTATCGCGAGCATCCCACCTTGGCTGTGGCCGATCAGGATTGGCATCATGCCCTCTTTTTCGTAATACCATGCCAACGTTCCGGCGAGTCGTTTGCTGTCCGTAAAGCCGTTGTATGAGTAGCTTCCCCCATTCGGTTTGCGTATTTTCTCTTCCGGATATCCCATGCCTATCAAGAACTCCGAAAAAGACTCCATCGTGACAATCGGCAAGCTTCCGTCCAGAATAATTATTCTAGGTGCAGGCGCCCGCGTCAGCGTGCCCCTGATCTCCTTCTCTGAAATACGTTCAGGGGCGAGAGCCAAAACCTCGTCCTCCGTTACCGAGTCGAGTGCAATGCTTCGCAGAACCGTTCCCTGCTCTATTTGTGTCTCGTAGTTCGCTCCCCGATAGTAATACTCAGAGCGCGCACACCCGCTTCCTGCCATTGCAGCCAGTAGAATTACATGCACATACAACCGAATTATTCTCATCTGTCAGCGTACCTTATAGGCTGTACGCCCCCGCCTACACATACCCATAAGAGCGCCGATGCAGACGAGGAGAGGCCTGTGGGGAACAGGACAAGTCAACACCCTAAGCACACCCGCAGGAGGCTGTGGGGCTTCTGGCCACAATGAGATCGAGTTTGCCGAAGAACAGATCAACCAGCTTGAGTATTTCCGCCTCGGCAAAAGAGGACTCGCGATAGGTGATACTCAGATTGAGTTTGTCACCATAGGTGGTGGGCGTGAATATCATCGGCAGAGCGGGGCCCGTGGGTGAGATGCGGATGTAATCCAGGATGCGGTCGCCTGCACCCCTGAACCAAGCGGTATCTAACCTCACGTTGCTCAGCCCTGCCGATAATGGATACGCTTTCCGGTACTTATCACGGGCGACATTGATGGAAAACCACCTTCTGGGTACAGTGACGATCACAAGGTTCCATTGCGGTCCGATAAAGCGCTTTTCCGCTTTCTCTCTGCGCATTTGTTCTGCGGTCCGGATCAGAAGTTGTACAAAGTCTGCTCCGTCCGGTTTGTCGATCACTATCACGATCTGACCAAGGTAGAGTCCAAAACAGTTGGAAAGACTCTCGCTGGCCTCGTCACGTACGTCCACAGCTGTCGCCAGTGCCAGACCACGCCGGCGGCCATGCCTGCGGTGAAGGGAAGTGATCTCCGCAATCGCTCCGAACAAAGCAGCCAAAAAGGCATCGTTCACGGTCACCTGTCTTGACCGACATCCGGCCGTCAGACGACCGATATATCCTTCTGGCGCTTGGAAAATAAGAGATCGCGACCTCTCACCTTCGTTTCCCAGATCGCGGATGCGATGAACATAGCGCAGTCGAAGGAAGTCCTGCGCCGCTCGCAAAAGCGTCTTCAGATAGCCTATCCTCCGGTAATGGTGCCTCATCACCCGTGAATAGGCCGGTGCAAGCACGTGCAGTGGCTCCTCCTCTTCGGGCAAGGTCGTGTCGCAGTACCGACTCAGTGCCCGACGCATGAGGAGGCGCATCGAAAAGGAGTCCGCGACGAGGTGCTGATAGATCCCTACAAGAAAGTGCGATGCTGTCTTCGGATCATCGAGAACCAGCCATCGCACCGGGTGGTGGGGCTCGTCAGGAAATGGGGTGTTGAGTTCCTCGGTAACCACCCTGCAGAGAGTGTCCATGACCGGGCCTGCGCTCTGTATTTCACGAAGCTCGACCGATTCGACTGGTTCATAATGGTAGTGGAGCTTCTTTCGATCGAGCACCAGTCTTCCCACCCCCGACAGCTGGCAGGCAGCCTGTACCGCCGCCTGGAGCAGGGCAACATCGGCCCTCCCTCGCAAGTGGACCACTTGCCCGGCGTTATACGGATGTACCTCTTCCCACAACGCCATGGCTTGCTGGAATACGTTTAGTTTGCACGATTTCGGCATGGCAAGAGAAATCCTGCTGAACCCGGGACGTGTCACGCCTTGCGCGAGATGAGTCGAGGGAAAAATCGACCTGTACGGCGGCAGTATTCCGCGTACTGCTCGCCATGAATCGAAAGGAGAAACCTCTCCTCGTGTCGGGCCTTCAGGATCATGAGCACCACGTGGATCATCGCGATCGTCATCATCAGAATCGTGGGCACGATGACGACCGAGCACAACATCAGGAGGACGCTGAACGCATAGATTGGATGGCGTATTCTTGCATACAACCCGTCAGTAACAAGCTCGGTACCCTGATCCGAGACGACGCCCATGCGCCAATTCTTGCCCATCTGCACCCAGCACCCAATCGTCACAAGGAGGCAGACAACACCGACCAACGAAGCGCCCCACCGTAACATCACCAGACCGGAATGAGTCAGAACCAGTTCTGGCAAGGCGAAGAGCCCGTGTCGCTGCGTGGTGGCCAGGACCGGCAGGACGAGCCACAAGATAATGAGCGGTATCCAGACCAACCACATCAGTCGTTCCAGGCGTTGTTCAGGCACGACACCCGGGAGCCTACGAGTCCTCTTCCGCAATCGGACGACCATGATGGCTACGCCTATCCAGTATGCCCAGATCGTGGCAGTTGATATAAGAACCGGACCATCCTGCATCAATCGTTCCCGAATCGGACATGGTTCGCCAGGACCTGCCTGGCCGGTAACAACGCGACCCGACAATCCGCCGTTTCACAGACCTGACGCAGAGCCATGAGAAACGATAAGTAGGGCCAGCAGCTCTACGGACCCACGTTGGGCCCCGTGGACCCACTACCGACGCTCATGTTTCTCTTAGCGTGGATCAACCGTTGCGCTTCAAGACACCATTGCTTCTTGACGCTGTGCCAGACATCGGCTGCCCACAAGATATTAGCGCTCGAGGTATCAAACTCAACAGTCAATTCGGGTTCGTCAGAAGGCACATAGGTGTTTATCCAGTTCCTGATCGCTTTGTTGTCCGCTAGATGCGATGTAAAGGGAACGGCGACATGATTATACGTAAGAGGAAGCGTGACAGTACGAACTTTGGCAGTGCCATTCGCTTCGTATGTGTTTTCTGACTTCACCAGGCCGAGGAAAGTTCCTCCGATGGGATCCAAAATCGTATAAAACCCTGTAAAATACTCAGCCGTATCCGGGATCTTTCGAAGCCTGCCTATCATGTTCCAATGAGTGGGAACGAGCGTTGCAAGACCTCCAGCTCCCACGGCTGTTGCGTATCCTACCTGGACACCAACGACAGGACGTTCAACCCCTGTGAGGGGATCAATTATGGAAAACCTATCTTCTCCTTCATCAGTCAGAGGATTCCATACCGGTATCTTTTCCTCAAAGGTGCCTGCTAACTCATGGAGGACCTTAACTGTCTGTATTCCGCCACCGCTGTGGCCCACAAGCATTACCCTCATCCCCTCTTTCTCGTAATACCATGCGATTATTCCAGCAATCTTGGCGGCATTTGTATACGGGCTGTAAGAGTAGCTTCCATCCGCTGGGTTGCGAATCTTGCTCTCTGGATAGCCCATTTCAATGAGGAACTTAGCAAATGATTCCATTGCGAGATACACAGGATAGACGCCGCCGTGAATGTTAATGATCCTTGGTGCGGGCCCCCGAGCTAGGATTCCTCTCACACCTGCCTCGTCGATATTCTCAGGATCAAGCGCAAGGATCTTGTCCTCTATCTCAGCGGGAACCTGAATAGACTCCAGAACCGTTCCCTGTTCAACTCTTGTGTCGTAGGTGGACTGCCGATACCGGTAATCGTATGACGCGCAACCGCTTCCGAGAAGGATAAGGAGGGAAATAAGACTAACATGCCAATACATCCTCTTCATCGCGATACCTCGCCGAGACCAATATGCTTTTCGAGGCTCCTCATGCCTTCGCGCAGACAGGCCGTGGCCTCCCTCATCTCTTACGGTAGAAAGCCCAACACTATCATCCCTGACAGACTGAGGCTTCCTAGAGAATGATCCTGATGACCGTCGAAAGAGTAGACCTCGGTTTCTACGCTAAATTGGACGTGCCGAGTCGGTCAAGTCTTTTTCCTCAGCGAAGGCAACCCCTGACCCCCCTCCTATTTAC
>JBOHQS010000082.1:0-9045 GCA_050732295.1 Methylomirabilales bacterium (SeqCode) | reverse complement strand
GTAGATTACCCACGCGTTACTCACCCGTTCGCCGCTTTACTCAGGGTGTTGCCACCCCTTTCTCGCTCGACTTGCATGTGTTAGGCACGCCGCCAGCGTTCGCTCTGAGCCAGGATCAAACTCTCCAAAAACAACGGCTTACCCTTACGGGCAAACTGCCCTGGTCCGTAAGAACGGACCAAAACTACCCGCCCGTAGGCCCGTAACGCGATATTCTATTGTCAAAGAGCAAATAAAAAGGCAGGAGGCCAGAAGATACTTCCCCCCGGCCCAATCTGCGAGTGGCTAACTATAATTTACTAAAGAGATTGACCCGTGTCAAGGGGGGTCCCTGACAAATCGTTCCTGCCAGGATTCGCTACTATAATCTCAAGGCCCTGAGACTGTCAAGTTTTTTTCTCTTTGCTGCTCCCCTATCCCTTCTGGAGGATCCGGACCTTCCTAAATCGACGCTTCCCGACCCGAATCAGGTGCTCCCGATCGGTCGCAAGTTCGTAGTCCAGATCGGTCACCCCCTTCCCGTCCACCTCCACCGCCCCCTGGCGGATCAGGCGGCGGGCCTCCGAATTCGACGGGGTCAGACCGGCCTCGGTCAAGACAATGGGGAGCAAGAGGTGCTGATCGGTTGTAGTGATCCGGACCGTCTCTACATCCTCCGGAACCTGCTTGTCCCTGAAGACCCGATTGAACGCCGCGGCAGCCCCCTCCGCCGCCTCGGCGCCGTGGTACAGCGTCACCAGAACGCCCGCGAGGTTGGCCTTCGCATCCCGAGGATGGAGGGATCCCTTGCTGATGCCCTGCCGGATCCGGTCTATCTCCTCGGCGGCGAGGGGGGTGACCAGCTCGTAGTACCGCACGAGCAGGCTGTCCGGAATCGACATCACCTTCCCGTATATCTCCTTGGCCGGCTCTTCGATGCCGATAGAATTCCCCAGGCTCTTGGACATCTTCTGAACGCCGTCCATCCCCTCGAGGATCGGCACCGTCATGATCACCTGGGGCTCCTGGCCGAAATCCCTCTGGAGCTCGCGCCCCACGAGCAGATTGAACTTTTGGTCGGTCCCCCCCAGCTCCACATCCGCCCGGAGGACCACCGAATCGTACCCCTGGATCAGGGGGTACAGAAACTCGTGGATGCCGATCGGCAGCCCCTCCCGATATCGCTTCTGGAAGTCATCCCGTTCGAGCATCCGCGCCACCGTGTACCGCGACGCCAGGTCGATCAGGTCCTGCCCCGTGAGGGGCCGCAGCCACTTGCTGTTGAACTCGACCTGCGTCCTCGCCGGGTCGAGGATCTTGAATATCTGCCGCTTGTACGTTTCCGCGTTCCGCGCCACCTCCTCCCCTGTGAGGGGCTTCCGCGTCTCGGAGCGACCCGATGGATCCCCGATCATCCCGGTAAAATCCCCGATCAAGAAGATGACCTCATGGCCCAGCTCCTGGAACTGCCGGAGCTTGTGCAGAACCACGGTGTGGCCCAGGTGCAGATCCGGAGCCGTCGGGTCCATCCCCAGCTTGACCCGCAGGGGTCGGTCCCGCCACTGGAGCTTCCGGAGCAGCTCCTCGTGGCTGATCACGTCAACAGTCCGGGACGTGAGGATGTCCAGTTGCCTTTCCGGGGTCATCACCCTCCCCTCAAGGTTCTACAGATGGTGGTGTGAGGAAACCCCCTCCCGAAGAACTCCCCGCTCTGGTATAATACTCTTCAACCTCATCCTTTCCAAGGGCGATGATCATTGAAGGCGATGATTGAAATCATACGCAGACGTTTCCCGCAGAGTCTCATCGGGGCCGTGCTCGTCGTCTCGGTCGTGGGGACGGGGGTCCTCGGGGGAGTGGTCGCCGCTTACGTGCGCGACCTGCCACCCCTCGATATCCTCGAGGACTACGAACCCAGCCTCATCACGACCCTCTACGACGATCAGGGGAAGCCTTTCGCAACCTTCTACGAGCAGCGGCGAATCCTGGTCCCCCTGGCCGATATCCCTCAGATGCTCCAGGAGGCCATCATCGCCGTGGAGGACAGTCGTTTCTATGAGCACTTCGGCCTCGACCCTGTCGGCATCCTCCGTGCCATGTGGACCAATCTCAAATGCCTCTGCCGGGCCGAAGGGGGGAGTACGATCACCCAACAACTGGCCAAGGTCCTCTTCTTCACCCCGGAGAAGAGTTTGTCCCGGAAGATGAAAGAGGCCCTCCTCGCCCTCAAGATTGAGCGCACGCATACGAAGAAGAAGATCGTCGAGCTGTACTTCAACCAGATCTACTTCGGCCACGGCGCCTACGGCATCGAGGCGGCGGCGCAAACCTACTTCAAGAAGTCGGTCGGCGCCCTGAACCTCGCCGAAGCAGCCATGCTGGCCGGCCTCCCCAGGGCACCGAACTTCTACTCTCCCATCCTCGATCCCGAGCGAGCCCGCAAGCGGCGGCATCATGTCTTGCAGCGCATGCGGCAAGAGGAATTCATCACGGACGAGCAAGCCGAGGCGGCCACGGCCATCCCCTTCGATACCGCTGCCTTCGCCCAGACCAAGAACGTCGGGTCCCATTTCGTCGAATACGTGCGCCAACATCTGGAGGAGAAATACGGGACCTATGGGGTGTACCACCGAGGGCTCAAGGTCTACACGACGCTGAACCTCGCCATGCAGGAAGCGGCCGAGCAGACCATCAAGCGCGGACTCCTCGAACTCGGGAAGCAACAAGGTCATCAGTCCAAGTCGGTTTCCCGGCGAGGGGGGACACCCGCCCGGCAACAGCCCGTGGTCGGAGAGACGGCGGAGGCCACGGTGACGGGTCGGACGGCTGATCGCGTCCAGGTGCAGATCGGCGCGGATCAGGCAGAGATACCCCTCGCGGAGTTCAGGGAGATAGGATTCACCGACCTCGAACAGACGGTGAAACCCGGAGACCAGCTCTTCGTCCGCGTCCTGAAACGGGACGCGAAACGGATCCAGGTCACCCTGGCAGCAGCACCCGAGCTCGAAGGGGCCCTCCTCGCCCTCGATCCCCGCCAGGGAGGGATCAAGGCCATGGTGGGAGGATACGACTTCCAGCAGAGCAAATTCAACCGGGCGATCCAGGCCAGGCGGCAGCCGGGATCGGCCTTCAAGCCCTTTGTCTATGCGACGGCCTTCGACATGGGGCTGACCCCGGCCACGGTCTTCGAAGACAGTCCAGTCAGCTTTCGCACCATCATCAATGGAAAACCCGCCGAATGGAGTCCGGAAAACTTCGATAAGCAGTTTCGAGGGCCTGTCACCCTCCGGCAGGGCCTGGAGCACTCCATCAATGTCATTGCCGTCAAGCTGATCGAGCAGATCGGGGTCCATCGCGTCATCCGGATGGCCCAGCGTCTCGGGATCAAAAGCCAGCTGCGGCCGGAACTCGCCCTCGCGCTGGGGGTCTCGGAAGTGAGCCTGCTGGACATGGTCTCCGCCTACGGGGTATTCGCCGCTGGTGGCTACCGGGTCGAGCCGTACGCGATCAAGAAGGTTTTGGACAGCAAAGGCGGGGTCCTGGAGGAGTGGTTCCCAGAGCCCCAGTTGGTCCTTCGCCCGGAGACCGCCTTTGTCCTCACCCACGTCATGAAAGGGGTGGTCGAACGGGGGACGGGAAAGCGCGCCAAGGTCCTCGACAGGCCGTTTGCGGCCAAGACTGGGACAACGGACTATTCGACCGATGTCTGGTTCATCGGTTCCACGCCGTCACTGGTGGCCGGGGTGTGGATCGGCTACGACACCAAGCGGTCGCTGGGTCCCACCGCGACCAGTGGCCTGCTTGCCGTGCCGATCTGGATGGACTTCATGCGGGTGATCGTCCGCGGGCAAGCTCCGGAGGATTTCCCTGTCCCCACCGGGGTCGTCCCTTCCTATGTCCATTACGACAGTGGCGAGCCCGTCTCTCCTGACGATCCCGGTGCGATCCTGGAGTACTTCGTCCGGGGGACTGAACCGCGGGTCGTCACGAGCTACTCCCCGGCCGTGCTGCCCCCGGTTCAATGACGCCTCATCCGAACGGAAGGTCTCGCGGATCCGGCACCGCCTCCAGGATCTCCATGGGCCGCTCGAGGTCCTTCGAATGCCTCAGCGATTGGAGGATGGAAAAACCCTTGAGGAATACTCCTTCGTGTGGTATCCTTCGTATACATTCCGCAACGGAAGCCGGAAACGTCGAGGCGCTGAAGCGGGACAAGCAGCATAGGGCAGGTGTCAGAGCCTGAACGGCGGTCTCTCCGGCGATCCCTCCGTTACTCCCTCCCACTCAACCAAGCCGGACACAGCAGCGGTCACACGCGACCCGTGCGCGGGCGGCGTGTGCCTGCGGAAAGCACAGGGACACGCATGTCGTTTGCCGAACTTGGACTCCATGCAGGACTGGTACGGGCCACTCAGCAGATGGGATTCGACCATCCGACGCCGATCCAGCGGGCGGCAATTCCGCCGCTTTTGGAGGGCCGCGACGTCCTGGCCACGGCCGTGACGGGCAGCGGGAAGACCGCCGCGTTCCTCTTGCCGATCCTCCACGATCTTTTGCAGAAGCGCCGCGGGACCACGCGGGCGCTGGTGGTGGTCCCCACCCGGGAACTGGCTGTCCAGATCGCCGAGCACCTCCGCGACCTGGCAGGCGGCACCGGTCTCACCGGCGCGGCGATCTACGGGGGTGTCGCCATGGGGCCGCAGGAGCAGGCCTTCCGAAAGGGCGTAGACGTCCTCATCGCCACCCCCGGCCGCCTCCTCGATCACCTGCAGTATCCATACGCTCGGTTGGACGGCATCGAGTGCCTGGTGCTGGATGAGGCGGATCGCATGCTCGATATGGGGTTCCTGCCAGATATCGACCGCATCCTCCAGCAGCTTCCCAGGCGACGGCGGACCCTGTTGTTCTCGGCGACGCTGCCGGTCCCCATCGTGAACCTGGCCAGGGAGATGTTGCGGGATCCCGTGTTCCTGAACACCGAACGGAAGTCCGCCCCGGCGCCCGGGATCACGCATCGGGCCTACCCGGTCCCGCACGAGCTGAAGTCCCATCTCCTGCTGGAACTCCTGCGGCAGGGATCGGCCAAGAGCGTCCTGGCCTTCACGCGGACGAAGCACCGGGCCAATCGGCTGGCCGACTTCCTGGCGAGACAGGGGGTGGCCTGCGCCCGCATCCACAGCAACCGCAGCCAGGCGCAGCGGATGGAGGCCCTGGTCGGGTTCAAGCGCGGGCAGTTCCGCGTCCTCGTTGCCACGGACATCGCGGCGCGCGGCATTGACGTGGAGGCGCTAGATCTGGTCGTGAACTTCGATGTGCCCCACCTCCCCGAGGACTACATCCACCGGGTCGGGCGCACGGCCCGGGTCGCGGCCACGGGCGAGGCCTACACCTTTGTCTCCCCCGATGAGGAGGGCGACCTCCGCGCCATCGAGCACCACCTGGGAAAGTCCCTGCCGCGGCACCACGTCCCCGGATTCAATTACGCGCGGAGGCCGGCGGAACGGTTGGAGGTCCCGCTCGCCGAGCGTATCGCCGCCATCCGCGCGCGAAGAGTCGAGGCGCGGGCGACGGCCAAGGGCGAGGCCCGCTCTCCTCGGGGAGCCTCGGCGCCTCGCGGCCCGCACGAGTCGGCGAAGGGAAATCCTTCACGGCTCTCCCGGCGGCGCCTGGCTGGCCCCGACCGCGTCGGGGCGGGCCTGGCCTGGCTCCGGGAGGTGACGGAACGAAGCGATCAGGGGTCTGCCACCGGGCAAGTCAGGCGGACACGGCGACGCGGCCCGGCGTTCGGCAGGAAACCCGGCTTTCCCCGGTAAAATGCCCCCAGTTCATTGCTCTTTGAATCTGACAACATCACTCCGACGGCGCGACACTGCATCATCTTGCACACGCTCGCCGTGATGGCTCGCAGGAGATCCCGAAGCTCTAGCCTGTAGACCATGGCGTGTCTCGAGGATCGGGTTCTGCCTCCAGGATTTCCCTGGCCCGCTCGAGGTCCCCCGAGTTCACAAAGATCTGATGCCTCGCCAACGGCCCGATGGTATAGCGGGCATCAACGGCGTACGGGTTTTCGCGCTTGACCATGGACGGAATGTCGTAGGCCTGCAGGAGTGAGACAATGAAGTCGGCCTCGATAAAGCCCTCCGCCTCGACGAGCAAGGCCAGCTCTTCCGCCACCAGATCACCTGTGTGAGCCGACCGGTCTTGACATTCCCAGCGCCTGCCTCACGGCTGCCTGGCGGGGCTGATTCGTGCCTTGTAGGCCACGAGGGTGTTCTTGAGCAGCATGGCGACGGTGAGGGGCCCGACGCCGCCGGGGACCGGGGTGATAAGGGAGGCCCTGGGAGAGACCGAGGCAAAATCCACATCCCCGACCAGTCGTCCATTCGCCCGATTGATGCCGACATCAATGACGACCGCCCCCTCCTTCACCATGTCCCCCTTCACGAGGCCAGGCTGCCCTGCGGCCACCACGAGGATGTCCGCCATCCGCGTGTGCCGATCGAGGTCTCGGGTCCATTTCTGGCAGACCGTTACCGTGGCCCGGCGATGGAGAAGCAGAAAGGCGATCGGCTTGCCAACGATGGTACTCCAGCCGACGACGACCGCCTCTCTTCCCTCGATGGCAACCCGGAATCGGTCCAAGACCTCCATGATGCCTAACGGGGTCGACGCGACGAAGAGGGGATGGCCGGTGAGGAGACCGCCCAGGTTTGCAGGGTGGAATCCATCCACATCCTTCGCAGGGTCTACCGCCTCCAGGATCGATCGCTCCCCGATGTGAGGGGGGAGGGGGAGCTGTACCAGGATCCCATCGACCGTCTCGTCCTTATTCACAGTATGGAGGACGGTGAGAAGCTCCTCGCGGGAGATGGTGGCAGGCCGATGGATCTGGACCGATCTGATCCCCACCTCTTCACAGGCCCTGGCCTTATTGCGCACATAGGTGGCCGAGGCGGCATCCTCGCCGACGAGGATCACCGCCAGGCCTGGTGGTCGGTGCCCCGCGGCTAACGCCTTCAGCTCCGCCTGCACCTCGCGGCGGATCGCGGCAGCGATTGCTCTTCCGTCCACCACCTGAGCCGGCATCCTTGTCCCTACGACGCGCTTACCCCGTCCTCGCGAAGCTGGAGCCGAGTGATGGCCTTGGCCCTGCCGCTCTCCTCCTCCAGGTCCAGCAGGACGGCGCACAGGATCGGGTTCCCCTTGGCCACGCGGAATTTCGAGGGCGTCTGGGTGAGGAAGCGATGGATGACATCCGAGAATTCCATCCCGATGACCGAATCGCTGGCCCCAGTCATTCCCACATCGGAGATGTAGGCGGTGCCACCGGGGAGGATCTGTTCGTCGGCGGTCTGGACATGCGTATGCGTGCCCACCACCGCTGACACGCGACCGTCGACGAAACGCGCAAAGGCCTGCTTCTCGGAGGTGGCCTCGGCGTGAAAATCGACGATGATGAGGTCGGTCGCCTCCTTGAGGAGCGTGATCTTCTGCTCTCCGACCCTGAAGGGGCAGTCGATGGTTGGCATGAAGACCCTGCCCTGCAGATTCAACACGCCGACTCGCGTCCCGCCCCGCTCCCAGAGGGCCACCCCAGATCCTGGGGCGGACTCCGGATAGTTGGCGGGACGGAGGAGACGCCGCTCGGTAGTGATGTAGAGCTCCCCCTCCTTCTTGTCCCAGATATGGTTGCCCGAGGTCAGGAGATCGATGTTGGCCCTGAAGAGTTCCTCCGCCACCGACGGGGTGATGCCGAAGCCGCCCGCCGCATTCTCGGCATTGGCAATCGTCAACGCAATGCCGTGCTCCCTCTGAAGCCCCGGCAGCAGGGCGGTCACGGCCTGCCGCCCTGGCGTTCCGACGATGTCGCCAATAAACAGGACCTTCACTCAGTCCTCGGGAGTCAGACCGGAGACCGGGGACTGGAGACTGGAGATATAGGCTGACTAATTCAGCTGCGGTCGCCGCGGGTCTCCGGTCTCCAGTCTCATGTCTCCTGTCTCACTTCGCGTATTCGACGGCCCGGGTCTCCCGGATCACCGTGACCTTTACGTGACCGGGGTACTGTAGTTCTTGCTCGATCCGCCTGGCGATGTCCCGGGCCATCTGCTGGGCATCGGCATCGGAGACCTGGCCGCTTTCCACGATGATGCGAATTTCCCGTCCGGCCTGGATCGCATAAGACTTGGAGACGCCCTTGAAGGAATCGGCGACCTTTTCCAGTTTTTCCAATCGCTTCACGTACGACTCTAACATCTCCCGACGAGCCCCCGGTCGGGCGGCCGAGAGGGAATCCGCCGCCTGCAAGATCACAGCCTCGAGGCAGTTCGGCTCCTCGTCTTCATGGTGGGCGGCAATGGCATTGATCACATGGGGATGCTCCCCGTACTTCTTCGCAAATTCTGCGGCAATCTGGGTGTGGGTCCCCTCATGGTAGCCGTCCACCGATTTGCCGATATCATGCAGCAGTGCGGCCCGCTTCACTAGGGTGGGGTCCAGACCCATTTCGGTGGCGATCACGGCCGCCAACTGAGCCACCTCCACGGTGTGATGAAGCTGGTTCTGGGAGTAGCTCGTCCGGTAGCGGAGGCGGCCGATGAGCCGGATCAGCTCCGGGTGGAATCCCGTCACGCCCAGCGCAAAGGTGGCCTGTTCCCCTGCCTCCCGGATCTTCTCGTCAATCTCCTTCTTGACCTTTTCCACGACCTCTTCGATGCGGGCGGGGTGGATCCGGCCATCGACGATGAGGCGCTCCATGGCAATCCGCGCGATCTCTCGGCGGACCGAGTCGAAGCCCGAAAGAATCACCGCCTCCGGCGTGTCGTCCACGATGACATCGATCCCGGTGGCTTTCTCGAAGGCCCGGATGTTGCGCCCTTCCCGGCCGATGATCCGCCCCTTCATGTCATCACTGGGCAGCGCAACCACCGAGACGGTCGCCTCAGCGACAAAATCAGACGAACACCGATCGATGGCGATGGCCAAGACCTCCTTGGCCTTGCGGTCCGCCGTCTCCTTCGCCTCATCCTCGATGCGCCTGACGAGGGCCATCGCCTCCAGGCGGGC
>JBOHQS010000081.1:0-9045 GCA_050732295.1 Methylomirabilales bacterium (SeqCode) | reverse complement strand
GCAGGGGAGGGGAGGTGGGAGGCGTGGGTAAGATACGGGTGCATGAGCTGGCGAAGGAGCTCGGCCTGTCCAGCAAGGAGGTCACCGAACGCCTAGCCAAGGGCGGATTGTCGGTGACGAGCGCCAGTAGCTCGGTGGACGAGGCAAGGGCTCGGGCCGCCTTGTCAAAGAGAGAGCCCCCCAAGGAAAAGGTGCCCAAGCGGGTGACGAAGGCAGAGGCGCCTGCCAAGGCCAAGCCAGCGCAGCGGGCCAAAGAGGTTGTCGAGGCGAAGCCGAGCCCTGAGCCCAAGGTGGCGGCGAAACCCGCGCCCGCGCCGGCCACGCCCGCGCCCGAGGTGCAGCCGAAGGCGAAAGCCATCCCCGCCGAAGAGAAAGCTCGCAAGAAACCGGTCGTGCCGCCGCCCGTTCCCGAGGAGAAGGGGACAGTAACGGTCAAGCCCGCGCCCGCTCCAGCACCCCCCAGGCAACAGACCCCGCCTCCCGCCCCGAAGCGCGAGGCCCCGCCCGCACCGCGGGTGCATCCGGAGCGCCCCCGTGTTGACGCACCCCGCCCGGCGCCTCCCGTTGCGGAAAAGCCGGCCCCGGTCGCGGAGAAGAGACCCCCGATCACGGAGAAGAAGCCGCCGGTCGCGCCGAAGCCAGCCCCCGTTGCGGAGCGGGCAACTCCGGCGGCGGCAAAGCCGACAGTGGTACCTCCGGCGGCCCCGCCCAGGCCGCCGGAGGTGACGCCGGCCGTGCGCCCCCCGGCTCCCAAGGTGGTCAAGATCCCAGAGACGATTACGGTGAAGGAGCTCTGCGAGAAACTGGCCACGAGCCCGAGTGAGATCATCAAGAAGCTGATGAAGATGGGGATCATGGTCACCGTGAACCAGAACCTGAGCCCCGACCAGGTCAAGCAGGTCGCCGCCACGCTCGGGTTCGATGTGGAGATGGCCCGGGTTGAGGAAGTGGAAGAGGCCGCGGCCGAGGTCGAGGACCCGACCCAGCTGCGCTTCAGGGCACCCGTGGTGACCGTCATGGGGCATGTGGATCACGGGAAGACTTCTCTGCTCGACGCCATTCGGAAGACCAATGTCATTGCCGAGGAGGTGGGGGGCATCACCCAGCATATCGGCGCCTACGAGGTGGAACTCCCTCCGGATCCCGGGACGGAGTTTCCCGGAGGGCGCGTGGTCTTCCTGGACACACCGGGGCATGAAGCCTTTACCGCGATGCGGGCTCGGGGGGCCCACGTGACCGACGTCGTGGTGTTGGTGGTGGCCGCCGATGACGGGGTGATGCCCCAGACCATTGAGGCCATCAACCATGCGAAGGATGCCAAGGTGCCGATCCTGGTGGCCATCAACAAGATCGATAAAGCGGGCGCGGACCCCAACCGGGTGAAGCAGCAGCTCAGCGAACACGGGCTCATCCCGGAGGAGTGGGGAGGACAGACCATCTTTGTGGAGGTGTCGGCGAAAAAGCGGACGGGCATCGAGCATCTCTTGGAGATGCTCCTGCTCCAGGCGGCAATCATGGAACTCAAGGCCAACCCCTTTAAGCCGGCCAAGGGGCGCGCCATCGAGGCCAAGCTCGACCGAGGCCGAGGGGCGGTGGCCACCGTGCTGGTGCAACAGGGGATCCTCAAGGTTGGGGATGTCTTCGTGGTGGGGAATATCCATGGTCGGGTCCGCGCCTTGATCAACGACAAGGGGCGGAAAGTCCAGGAGGCCGGCCCCTCGACCCCCGTGGAGGTCCTGGGCCTCTCCGGCGTCCCGGCAGCGGGAGACACCCTGGCGGTGGTGGCCGATGAGCGAAGGGCCCGGCAGGTGGCCTTGGTCCGACGGCAGCAGCAGCGGGACACCATCTTTGCCGCCCAGCGTCGACTGACGCTCGAGGACCTCCACCGGCGGATCAAGGAGGGCGAGGTGAAGGAGCTTCGGCTACTCCTGAAAGGGGATGTCCAGGGCTCGATCGAGCCGCTTCGGGAATCTCTGGAGCGGCTGAGCGCCCCGGAGGTCCAGCTCAAGGTGATCCACGCGGCCGTGGGAGGGATCAGCGAGTCGGATGTGATGCTCGCCTCTGCCTCTAATGCCATCATCCTGGGTTTTACTGTCCGGCCCGATCCGAAGGCTCAGCGATTAGCCGAGATGACGGGGGTGGAGATCCGGCTCTACAACGTGATCTACGATGCGGTCGCCGAGATCAAGGAGGCGATGGAGGGGATGCTGGAGCCGCAGTTTGCCGAACGGCCCATGGGCCGGGCCGAGGTCCGGGCCACATTCGGCGTCCCCCGGTTCGGGACGGTCGCGGGCTGCTTTGTCAGCGAGGGGAAGGTGCTCCGGGATGCTGCCGTGCGCCTCGTCCGCGATGGCCGGGTCGTCCATCAAGGGAAGATTGCGTCGCTCCGGCGCTTCAAGGAGGATGTCCGCGAGGTCCAAAACGGCTATGAGTGCGGCATCGGTCTGCTGAACTTCAGCGACATCAAAATCGGGGACGTCATCGAGGCGTACGAGCTGGTTCCGGTGGCCCCCAAGCTGCAACCGGTGCACAGTTGATCGTGGGCTGGCGGTTCACGGACGTCCACGAGCGCTGACACGGAGACGATCATGGTCGTGGGAACGTGCCAGCTGGAGCTCAGGATGCCTCACACCTCTTCCTTGAAGGAGAAGAGGCAGATCCTGCGCAGCATCAAGGACCGGGTGCGGAACCGGTTCAACGTCTCCATTGCCGAGGTGGGCTATCTCGAGGAGTGGCAGCGGGCGACGCTGGCCGTGGCCTGCGTGAGCAACGAGGCCAAGGTGGTGGATGAGATGCTCAACAAGGTGGTCGATTGTGTCGAGGGGCACGGGCTGGCGCTTTTGATGGACTACGCCATCGATGTGGTGGTCCACGGCGACGGGTCTCCGTGACGCGGAGAGACCTCGCATCGGGGTGAGTGGTGTCTCGGGCGGCACGAGTCGGGGATCTGTTGATAGAGGAGCTCAGTGATCTCCTCCTGCGTGAGGTCAAGGATCCCCGCATCGGATTCGTGACGATCACCGAGGCCGAGGTGAGCGACGACCTCCGCCACGCCCGGGTGTATGTCGTCACCCATGAGACCGGGGAGGAGCGACAGCGGACCCTGGAGGGGTTGCACAGTGCCCGGAGCTACCTCCGGGCCGCCCTCGGGCGACGCCTGCGCCTCCGCCATATCCCGGAGCTGACCTTCTGCATCGACGAGACCTTGGAGCGGGGCCTGCGGATCCACGAGATCCTCAAGTCGCTCGAGACGGGGGAAAAGCCGGATGGGCAGGGATCTTGAGCAAATCGTGACGGCCCTGAAACAGAGCGCCTCGGTGGCCATCCTCTCGCATGTCCGTCCCGAGGGGGATACCCTGGGCTCCGCGCTGGGGTGCCACCTCGTCTTGAAGTCCATGGGGAAGGAGGTGGCCACCTTCAATCCGGACCCGGTCCCCAAGAACCTGCGCGCCTTGCCGGGCGCGGCGGAGGTGATCCGGGCGGACCGGCTCCCCCGGCCGTTTGACTGCTACCTCGTTGTGGATGCCACGGATCCGAAGCGCGTGGGGGGGTTGCTCAACGGCGTGCCACCCGGAAGCCTCGTGATCAATATCGACCACCACATCAGCAACACCCAGTTTGGAACCTACAACTGGGTGGATCCCGAGGCGGCGGCCACCGGCGAGATGATCTATCACCTGATCGAGGCCATGGGGATCCCGCTGTCGCGGGAGGTGGCCACCAACCTCTACGTGGCGATTCTCACCGACACCGGCTCCTTTCACTATGCCAACACCACCCCGCGGACCCTGCGGATCGCGGCGACGCTGATTGAGGCCGGCGCGGTTCCCCACGAGGTGGCGGAGCTGTTGTTTGATCAGCGCGAGGCCGAGGAGCTGCGTCTGTTGGGCACCCTACTCACGAGGATGCAGCTCTCTCCCGATGGGGCGGTGGCCTGGATCGAAGTGACGCGGGATCTCCTGGAGCGGGCGCGGGTTGGCAGGGATGCCCTCGAGGATCTGATCAGCTACCCCCGTTCGGTCAAGGGCGTGAAGGTTGCCCTGCTCTTTACGGAGGAGGGTGGGCAGGGGGTGCGGATTAGTCTCCGGTCCAAGGGACAGGTGGATGTCGCCGCCGTGGCCAAGGTCTTTCAGGGAGGAGGACACAAGAACGCCGCAGGCTGCACGGTCATGGGCTCGCTCCCCGAGGTCCGCGAGCGGATTCTCGGGGAAGTCCGTCGGGTCTTTACACGCATCGGAGATGAACGCGCTGATGGGAAGGGCTGAATCCAGGGACATCGTCGGGGTGCTCAACATCAACAAGTCGGCTGGGATGACCTCTCACGACGTGGTGGACGTCGTGCGCCGGCTCTACCACGTCCGCAAGGTCGGACATACCGGGACTCTGGACCCTCGAGGGACCGGAGTCCTCCCCATCTGTGTCGGCCGGGCCACGAAGATTGCCCAGTTCCTGACGACCGCCGACAAAGAGTATGAGATGGTCGTGCGCCTGGGGGTGACCACCAACACACAGGATGCCGATGGCAAGATCATTGACGAAGCGGAGGTTCGGGTATCCCGGGAGGAGGTGGAAGCGGCCCTGGGGCATTTCGTGGGGGAGGTCCAGCAGATCCCCCCCCTCTTCTCAGCGAAGCGGGTGAGGGGAGAACGGCTGTACAGGATAGCCCGTCGCGGTGAGGACGTCCCCCGGGAACCGGTCACGGTCCACATCTACGCCATCCGCCTCTCCTCCTTCGACCTCCCTTTTGTCGGGCTCTGGATGCGCTGCAGCAAAGGGACCTATGCGCGAGCCCTCGCGGACGATCTGGGGAAGATGCTGGGATGTGGGGCGCACCTGTACAGCCTGGTCCGGGTCCGGGCGGGTCGCTTTGAGCTGAAGGATGCCCTGACGCTCGACGGACTCGCGGCACTCGTTGCGGAGGGCAGGGGGCAGGAGCCGCTCATCTCGGTAGAGGATGCCCTGGACCATCTCCCGGCAGTGCGGGTCCTCCCAGAGGCCTCCCGCCTCATCCTCCATGGCTCGGCGGTCGCCGCGGCACAGGTGGTGAGCGTTCCCCCCGAGGTGGTCAAGGGGACGATGGTCCGGGTCCTGGGGTTCCGGCGTCAACTCCTGTCGCTGGCCACTGCCATGGTAGACGGGGCCGATTTCACCCGAATGGATCCTCGGCGGCTCGTCCTTCAACCGGTTCGGGTCTTCAGGTCTCCTGAGAGCCATTAGAGGGATGGAGATCATTCGGGACATCGCACACCTGGGCGAAAAATCCCTTCCGCATGTGGCCGCCGCGATCGGGACCTTTGACGGGGTCCACGCAGGTCACCAACGAATCATTCGTACGGTGGTCGGGCGAGCCCGAGAGCATGGAGGGACCGGGGCGGCCTTCACCTTTGTGAACCATCCACTGGAGGTTCTCCGGCCGGATCGGGCCCCGAAGCTGATCACCCCCTATCCTATCAAGGAGCGCCTCCTGAAGTCGCTAGGCGTAGATCTGCTGGTCGCCCTCCCCTTTACGCCGAGCCTGGCCGAGATGGAGGCCGGGGCCTTCGTGGAGGAGATTCTCTGGAAGAGGCTTCGCGCCGAGTTTCTCTGTCTCGGGTTCGATTTCCGGTTCGGCAGAGGGAGGCGGGGGACGCCCGATCTCCTCAGGAAGATGGCCAAAGCCCTCGGATTCGAGGTGGAGGTTCTTCCGCCAGTGACGGTGGACGGAACCGTCGTTAAATCAACACTCATCCGGGATCTGTTGCATCAAGGGAAGGTAGGCGAGGCAGCCCGGTATCTTACCCGACCCTACGCCGCCCTTGGAGAGATCGTCCCTGGGGCGGGCAGGGGGAGGGGATTGGGTTTTGCCACGGCCAATCTCCTTCCGCCTCACGACCTTCTCATCCCCGATGGGGTGTACGCAGGCCGGGCCTACGTCGACGAGGGGGGTTACGATGCGGCAATGAACGTTGGCGTTGCCCCCACCTTCGGGGCTGGGGGTCGCCGCGTGGAGATCCATCTCCTCGATGTCCAGGAAGATCGGGCGCCCGGGTATGGGCAAACCGTCCTTGTGACCTTCTGGGAGCGGATCCGGGACGAGGTCCGCTTCGCCTCTCCTGAGGCGCTCCAGGCCCAGGTGGCGCGGGACATCCAGCGGGTCCGGGAGATTCTCAGACAGCCCTCCAGGGCTTCAGCAGATTGGGCTTTACTCGGGAGCGGGTCTTGTGCTACCATGAAGTACGATTGAGGATTGAGATGAGAGAGGAGTGGAGGCGTGGCGAAGGATCTTGCCCGGAAACAGGAGCGGATCAAGGAGTTTCACATTCACGGGCAGGATACTGGCTCGCCGGAGGTCCAGATTGCCCTTCTCAGCTCGCGGATTGATTCTCTCAGCCAGCACCTCTCCCTCCACAAGCAGGATCACCATTCCCGGACGGGTCTGCTTCGAATGGTGAGCCGCCGGCGGAAGCTACTCAACTATTTGAAAAATAAGGATGCAGAGCGATACCGGAAGGTCATCGATCGATTGGGGATCCGGCGCTAACGAGCCTGTGGTCTCTTATCTAGGCAAATCCCTTGTGTGGTTAGAGCGCCCGCGGCAGATGGCAGGTTAGGGTCATCTCTCGCGGGTTTTTTTGGCTGAGGTGACAGAAAGGGCATAGGGGGCGATGATTCAACGCGTGGAGATAGCGATCGAAGGACGGCAACTTTCCATCGAGGCGGGCCGGGTGGCCCGGCAGGCGGACGGGGCAGTCTGGGTCCAGTACGGGGATACGGTGGTCTTGGTGACGGTCGTGGCTGCGAAGGAGACGCGGGAGGGGCTCGATTTTTTCCCCCTGACCGTGGACTATCAGGAGCGGGCCTATGCCGCCGGCATGATCCCCGGGGGTTTTTTCAAGCGGGAGGGGCGGCCGCGGGATCAAGAGACGGTGGCCGCCCGCCTCATTGACCGGTCCATCCGTCCCCTCTTTCCCAAGGGCTTCCGGCGCGACGTCCAGATCATCGCGACGGTCTTGTCCGCCGACCAGGAGAATGATCCGGATGTGCTTGCTATGGTGGGTGCCTCGGCGGCCTTGACCGTCGCCCCCGTTCCCTTTTCGGGTCCGATCGGGGCTGTTCGGGTCGGCCGGGTCGGGGGGCGGCTCATCGTGAATCCCACGTACAAGCAGATGCAGGAGTCGGACCTGGACCTGGTCCTTGCCGGAACTACCGAGACGGTGATCATGGCCGAGGCGGGGGCCAAGGAGGTGCCGGAGGAGATCGTCCTCGAGGCGATTGCCTTTGGCCAGAAGGCTGGTGCCGAGATCATCCGGATGCAAGAGGCGCTTGCTGCTCTGGTCGGCGGTCGGAAGTCCGCATTCACCCCACCACCCAAGGACCCCGCCCTGCTCGAGCGGGTCTCGGCCCTTGCCCGGGAGCCCATTCGAGGGCTGGTGAGGCTCAGGGAAAAGGAGGCCCAGCAGATCCGGCGTCGAGAGATCGCGGAAGAGACCCTGCGCACCTTCGCCGGCGAACCGGCCGAGATTCAGGTCCGGGCGAAGGAGATCCTGGAGCAACTCGAAAGCGAGGATATGCGGCGGCTGATCCTGGAGGAGGGACAGCGGCCGGATGGTCGGGGCCTTGGGGAGGTACGGCCGATCACGTGTGAGGTCGGTGTGCTGCCCCGGACGCACGGGTCGGCCCTCTTTACTCGGGGGCAGACCCAGGCACTCGTCACCACCACCCTCGGAACCTCCGAGGATGTCCAACGCCTGGACAGTATCGAAGGAGAGGGGTTTAAACGGTTCATGCTTCACTATAACTTCCCGCCGTTCAGCGTGGGGGAGGTTCGGTTCCTCCGAGGTCCCGGCCGTCGGGAGATCGGTCACGGCACGTTGGCCGAACGGGCGCTCCTCGCCGTGCTCCCGAGCCCGGAGGAGTTCCCGTACACGATTCGGATCGTCTCTGACATCCTGGAGAGTAACGGCTCCTCCTCGATGGCCTCCGTCTGCGGAGCCACCTTGGCTCTCATGGACGCCGGCGTCCCCGTGAAGTCGGCCGTCGGCGGGGTGGCTATGGGCCTGGTAGTGGACGGGGAGAGGTCCGCGGTGCTGACCGATATCTTGGGACTGGAGGACCATCTCGGCGATATGGACTTCAAAGTGGCCGGCACCCGGAAAGGCATTACGGTGCTTCAGATGGATCTGAAGGTCCAGGGCGTCACACCAGCCCTGATGGCCGAGGCGTTGGAGCGGGCCCGCCAGGCCCGGATGCTCGTCCTGGACGAGATGGGGAAGACGTTGGCCGAACCCCGCCCCGCCCTCTCCGTCTATGCCCCGCGTCTCCTCACCATGAAGATCCCGGTGGACAAGATCCGAGAGGTGATCGGCCCGGGGGGCAAGGTCATCCGCAGCATCATCGAGGAGACCGGCTGCAAGATCGACATTCAGGATGATGGCACGGTCGAAATCGCCTCGATGGATGAAGCGGCGGCGGAGAAGGCCATGGCCATTATCAATCGGATTGTCGAGGTGCCGGAGGTGGGCAAGGTCTACAAGGGCAAGGTGAAGCGGATCGTGGAATTTGGCGCCTTCGTCGAGATCCTGCCCGGGACCGACGGGCTCCTCCACATCTCCCAGATCGCTGAACATCGCATTCAGCGGGTGCAGGATGTCCTCTCCGAGGGGGATGAGGTGACGGTCAAGGTGATCGAGATCGACCCCTCGGGGAAGATCCGGCTGAGTCGCAAGGAAGTCTTGCGGGTCCAGGGCGCTGAGGCGGCGGAGCCTCGGGAAGAGGCAGGGCCACCTCGGCGCGTGGATTGGGGATCCCGCGGCCAGCCGGAGATGACCCGGGACCGAGAGGGGAAGCGGTAGCGATGGCGGTGCCCCGTGTCTCTTACTGCAAGACGGTCCTCGACAACGGCGTCGTCATCCTGACGGAGAAGATGCCGGCGATGCGGTCCGTCTCCATCGGCGTGTGGATCCAGGTGGGCTCGCGTGATGAGGAGAGGGGACAGGCGGGGGTCTCCCATTTCATCGAGCACATGGCCTTCAAGGGGACAGCGAAGCGCAGTGCCGAGGAGATTGC
>JBOHQS010000080.1:0-9202 GCA_050732295.1 Methylomirabilales bacterium (SeqCode) | reverse complement strand
CGGGGGCGTACGCGAGGGCGCGGGCGAGCCCGATGAGCTGACGTTCTCCCATCGACAGGGAAGCGCCGCGCTCGGTGAGACGGGTGTCGAGCCCGGCCGGGAGCCGCTCGACCACCGGCGAGGCGCCCGCAAGCTCGAGAGATCGCGTGACCGTTTCGTGGTCTACCGCGTCACCCACCCGAAGGTTCACCCCAAGGCTCTCCGAGAAGAGGAAGGGGTCCTGGGGGATGAGGCCGATCCGTCGCCGGAGCGCGGTCAGGTCGAGCTCCCGGATATCCTGTCCGTCGGCCAGGATGGCGCCGTGCTCGATCTCGTAGAGGCGGGTGAGCAGGTGTACCACGGTGCTCTTCCCCGCGCCGGTGGCCCCGACGAGAGCCACGCGCTCGCCCGGCTGAATCGCGAAGGAGAGCCCCTTGAGGACGTGCTCATTGGGCCGATAGGCAAACCAGACGTCCTTGAACTCGATCGCCCCCCGGAGCGCATTCACCCGATGCCCGTTGCCGTCCGGCTCGGGCGTCTCGTCCAACAGCTCGAAGATCCGCTCGGACGAGGCCATCGCTGACTGCATGATGTAGTACTTTTCACTGAGGTCTTTGATGGGGGTGAAGAAGCGCTGGAGATATTCGAGGAAGGCGACGAGGACACCCAGGGTGATGGCCTCGCGCACTACCTGTCCCCCGCCGTACCAGACGATGAGTCCCAACCCGACGGCGGCGGTCACCTCGACCGCCGGATAGAAGAGGGCGTAGTAGAGGAGGGATCGGAGCGTGGCCTCGTGATGCTCGGCGTTCAATCGGGCAAAGCGGGTGGCCATGACCGCTTCTCTACCGAAGGCCTGGATCACCCCCATCCCGTTCAGGCTCTCCTGGAGGAAAGCATTCAACCGGCTGAGCTTCTGCCGGATGAGGCGGTAGGTCCCCCGCGCCTTTTCCTGGAAGAGGACGACGACGGCGATCAGGAGGGGGAGGATGGCAAAGGTGATGAGGGAGAGTCTCAGGTCAAGGTAGAGCATCGCCGCTACGATCGCCCCTGCGGTGAGGAGGTCGCCACCCGCGCTGACGAGACCGCTGGTGAACATCTCTTTCACGCTCTCCACGTCCGAGGTCACCCGGGTGAAGATCCGGCCCGCCGGGTTTCTATCGAAGTAGCGGAGAGAGAGGCGGTTCAGGTGGCGAAAGATCTCAAGCCTGAGATCGACCATGATCCGCTGCCCGGTCCATTGGGTGAGGAAGAGCAGCGCGTAATGCACCGCGCCCTCGAGGGCTACAATGACCATGTACAGGAGGGCGAGGCCCCACAGTCCTTGCAGCGCACCCGGGACGATGTAGTTGTCGATGGCGACCTTCAGGAGGTAAGGGCGGATGACTTCGAGCCCTGAGGTGAGGATGAGCAGGGTGCCCGAGCCGGCGAGGGCCGCGCGATATGGGATGAGATACGTGAGGAGACGCTTCACCAGTCGGGCGTCATAGGCCCGCCCGACGATCGTCTCCTCCTCCTGGTGCGCCAATGCCACCATTCTGCCGCTCGTCGTCTCTTTCTACTTGGCCTTTGCTGTCACTTTGAACCCTGGTCTATTCCATGAACCATGAACTCTCCTGCTGAACCCTGAACCCTGAACTATGAACTATGAACCGTGAACTCATCTAGCGCCTCTCGGCGATGATACCGATCCCACAGGTGGGCGTAGAGCCCTCTCCGATGCAGCAGTTCGTCGTGTCTACCGTGCTCGACGAGACGTCCACGGTCCAGGACGAGAATGAGATCGGCTCGTTCCATGCTCGTCAGTCGGTGGGTGCTCACGAGGATCGTCCGGCCAAGGAAATGGGCGCAGAGCCGGTCCAGGATCAGCCTCTCGGTCTCGGCGTCCACACTGGATAGCGCGTCGTCGAGGATGAGGATCCGGGGGTCCCGAGCGACGGCCCGCGCGATGGTGACCCTCTGCCGCTGTCCCCCTGACAGCATGATCCCACGCTCGCCCACCACGGTCTCGAGGCCATTGGGGAGAGCCTGTACCTCCTCTTCGAGGCAGGCAAGAAACAGGGCGTGGCGAATCGAGGTTTCGTCGGGGTCTTCGAGGCCGAAGGCGACGTTGTTCCACAGGGTGTCCGAGAGGAGAAAGGCCTCTTGAGGAACATAGCCGATGCTCTGCCTGAGGACGGAAATGGGGAGCCGGGTGACGTCGATCCCGTCCAGCAAGAGCTGCCCCTCGGGGATCTCCCTGAGGCGGGGGAGAAGGCTGAGGAAGGTGCTCTTGCCGCCGCCACTCGGGCCGACGAATCCCACGAAGGCCCCGCTAGGGATCGACACCGAGAGGTGCGAGAGGGCCGGGAGGCCGCTCCCGTTTCCGTAGCGAAAGGTAAGGCCCCTCGCCTCGATGCTTCCCCGGATGGTGATGGGATGGATCGGCGGGGTGTGATCCCGGACCGCCGGCTCTTCCGCAAGCGTCTGGGCGATCCGGTCGTAGGCCACCTTTCCCCGCTGCCACAAGCTCAGGACCCAGGCGGCCGCGATCGTGGGCCACATCAGCATGGCAAGGTAGCCGTTGAAGGCCACCAGCTCGCCGAGTGTCATCTGCCCAGACGCGACCTGCCGGCCGCCGATGGCGAGCACGAGCACCACGCCGATGCCACCGGCGAGGCCTGTCAGCGGGTAGTAGATGCCTTCGAGCCGCGCCACGCGCATCTCCTCGGCCAGGTACTGTTCGCCCTTGTCCCGGAAGGCGGCCACCATGGCCCTCCCTAGCGTGTAGGTCTTGATGACGCGCATGCCGGCGACTGTCTCTTGTACCTGGCCACAGAGCTCCTGATAGCGGGCCTGCGCCCGGTGGAGTCCCGTCTCCATCCGGTGACGGAGCGTGCTGAGGGTCCAGAGGAGCACGGGAAAGGGGGTCAGGGCGTACAGCGTCAGCCACGGGTCGAAGCGCGCCATGAGGGCCATGGCAGAAATTCCCACGATGACGGTGGAAGAGAGGTGCAGCGGTCCCGCGCCCAAGAGCGACCGCAGCGCGCTCATGTCCTGGGTGGCCCGGGCCATGAGATCTCCGGAGGGGACCCGATCGTAGAAGCCGCCGTCCAGGTCGAGCCACTGGCGGTAGAGCCGGTTGCGCAGGTCGTACTCAATCTGGCGGGAGATCCCCACGATCGTTCTCCGGGCGAGGAAACGGAAGGCGCCCTGAAGCAGCGTGAAGAGGAGGAGGGCACCGGCGAAGAGGAGCAGGGTCGCGCCCGCCGGCCGCTCCTGCAGCCGATCGATGGCTTCTTTGAGAATCCAGGGAATGGTCAGGGCGAAGCCGCTTGAGAAGAGGCTGGCGACGAGGCCCAGCAGGAGGAGTGTGCGGTAGGGGCGATACAACGCTAGGATTGGTCTCATGAACTTCCTTTGTAGCAGAGGGGGAATCGGCAGTCAATGCTGGAGCGGCCTCGGTCGCTCAAAACAGCGCGATCGTCACGCCCAGCCTCACAGTAACATCCGGGCTGTCCCCCGTCAGTCCGAACCCCACGGTTGTGTACACATCGATTCCCTCGGTAATCGCAAGCACCGTGCCGGCCCGGAGCACGACAACGTCACCCCCGTCGTGGGTGCCCAGCTCGCTCACGACCTCTCCCACGAGCGACCACGCGTCTGTAATCTCATATTCGAAGGAGCCCGTGACCACCCAGAAATCGAGGTCCCTATCGCGCGTGACGAATGTATACCCGCCATTCAGCGTCAGAGTGAGGGGACCAAAGGTCTTGCTGACGACGGCGAGGGGCTGCACGTCAACGCCTTTCTCTCCAAGGCCGCGATCTTCGTCGCCTGTGGGCAGTGTTAAGACAACAACGCCCATGAAGGCTGGCCGGCGTTCAGTCTCGTCGAGGACCCGGTACTTGACCGTCAACTCCACATCGCCCACCCCCCCGCGTGTGCTATCGTCGTCCGGATCGAGAAGGACGAACGGCGCATCCACGTCCACCTCGAGGCCCGGCAGGACGCCAATGTTCAGCGTGGTGGTGAGAGACCATACTTTCTCGTCGGGGCTCTTCTCGTAGTCGCCCCGCAGTTCGAACTCGACCTGCCCGGGCTCCAAAGTCTTGGTGTCCTGGGTGTCGAGGGGGCTGGCATCAACGGCGGCTGGCCCGATCCCGATGAATAAGACAATGGCTCCAAACCACAACCGACGGCGGTTCAGACTGTGCTGACCCGATGTAAGGGTGTGGACGGCCCGCCTCATGGACCCTTCCTCATGAATCAAAAAGGGCGAAGCCCCTGGACAATAGCAGCCCGCCAATCATCGTGGGGAAGGGCTTTACTGTCAAGGCGCGTGCCATGCCCCTGGACGATTTCTCCCCCCCGAGCCCGCCGCCCCCTCGGCCTGCAGGAGCGGATTCTCGACTTCCCTGCAAGATAGGGCTCCGTAGTCCGGCTGTGCTGACGGCGTGACGATTTGGTGTTGACAAGCGCTCTGCTTGCGGCCCTAATAAATGAGGCACTCGTGCCACTGCGTGGTTGTCGCGAGGGGATTAGTGCTGGGGAGACTGGCTTGGCGGACAGAGAAAGGGGAATGCCTGTGAGTAGGCAAAGAGCGACAATCCTGACTGTGGTGGCGTTACTGGTATGGGCGACGGGCTGCTCGACGACGAGTGATGTACTCAAGGCCAAGAGTGAGGGAACCAGTCAGGTCTACCCGGTGAATGCCGACCAGCCTGGAACATTGCCAGGACCGTCTTCCGCTGGGAGGGGGCTGATGCCATCGAGGAGCGTCGAAATGAAGGCTATATGCTCACCAGCAGCGGGAGGGACCTGGTCTCGGAAGGGACCGTGATGGGGGCATGGGTGGACCCCGTGGACAAGAATAATACCAAGGTCACTGTGGTCACCAAACGTCGCCTTTCTTTAAACATAGCGACGACGTTGACAGAAGCGACTTTTCACAAGCGCTTCGCGCAAGCGGTACAAATCGTGAAGGCGGGCAAGCCCCTTCCTGCCACCCCGCCGGAAGAGAAAGCAAAATGACCCCTCAACAGGCATCCGACTGTTGGCAGGCTTTACAGACTCTACTGATGCCTTTAGAATGATGCTCGATCGGAGCTCCCGGGTGACCAGCATCATGGGCGAAGGAGACTGCGATGGCTGAGGAGAAGGCGCAAGTGCCGTTCGGCGAGAACATCGCCCTCTGGCAAAAGATGATGTGGGAAGGCTTTGAGATGATGCTTAAAGGGCCCGCCTTTGCCGCCGGTCTCGGGAAGGCCTTTGAGAACTTGCCGGCCTTCCAGGAGCAGCTCCAACAGAACATCCAGGCCGGCCTGAAGGCGATGAACCTGCCTACCGCCGGGGATCTCCACCGGATCGCCGAAGGGATTTCCACGATGCGGGTCCAGATCGAAGCCATGAGAGGCTACCTGGAGGGGGTGGAGAGGGTTGTCACGCTTCAGGACAAGTGGCGGAGGAGCGTGGACGAGACGATCCAACGGCTCTTCGCCAGGCAGGAGGAAGGGCAGAAGAGTTTTCAGGCATGGACGAAGGCGGTCGAGGATCGCCTCACAGACCTCCAGCACTTTTGGGACGAGGGGACAAACCGCTGGGCCGAGGGCCTGACAGAAGCTGTCGCCCTCGGGCAAATCAGCCACCGGTCCCTCGAAGAGCTGGGGAAAGCCGTGTCGGACATCTCCAAGTCGGTTTTCCGACAAGGGCCGGCTACACCCGAAGCAAAAGAGAACCCCCCCAGGCCTTCCCAGAGGAAGGTGAAAGGCCCACCTGAGACGTAAACTCCCCACGGTGAACATTATCTCTCTTCACCGTCTTTCCGCGATTTGACTTCCCTGCCCTTTTCCCGCAATATCCTCGCGGAATCATGAAACGGAGACCGGAAAGGGTGAAAGGGGGGGATGGGGCGATGGGGAAGGGACAGGGGCAGCAGCCGCAGGTCCTTCGGGATTTTAAGCAGCGATTTCCACAGGTGTGGGAGGCGTACGCGAAGCTCCGTGACACCTGCGACGATCAGGGACCCTTGACTGCTCGGGAACGGGAACTGATCAAGGTGGGGATCTCGGCCGCCTTGAGACGGGAAGGTGGACTCATCGCCCACATTGATAGGGCCCGGGACGTCGGGGCTACTCCGGAAGAGATCTATCAGGCGATCCTGGTGGCCACGGGGCTCATCGGGTTTCCCAGCACCTTGGCCGCGTTTGGCATCGCCCGAGAGCGGCTTGAACGGGCGTAACCATGAAAACTGTGCAGAGACAGAGAGTGCAGAAAGTACAGAGAGTGCAGAAGGTGCAGAGGGTTGTGGGATGGGGCTGAAATCGAGCGAGGCGGTCGTCATCGGGGGACACAATCTCGGGGAGGCGGACCGGATCGTCGTCTTTTACACCCGAAGCTACGGCAAGGTCAGGGCGGTAGCCGCCGGCGCGAGGCGGATTCGGAGTCGGTTCGGTGGAAGCCTCGAGCCTTTTACGCATGGCCGCCTGGTCTATTTCGAGCGGCCCCACACCGATCTCCACCGCTTAAACGAATTTGCCATCCGGCAACCCTTCCATGCGCTCCGCAGCTCCCTGGAGCTCCTCGCGGCCGCCTCGGAGGTGGCCGAACTCGCCGGAGCCGCCGGGGTGGAGGGGGAGGGAAGCGACGAGCTTTTTGCCCTGATCGTCGGCACCCTGGAGGGGCTCAATACGGGGAGGGAGTCCTCCCTGCTCCTTCGGGCCTTCGAGATTCGACTCCTCAAGATCCTCGGCTATCTCCCTGAACTCTACAGATGTGTCAAGTGTCGAGGAACGCTCCCCGAGGGACATCAGAGCTTCGGGCTCAACGAGGGCGGTCTCCTCTGTCCCGCCTGTCGGGCGGAGGCCTTAGAGAGTATGCCTGTGTCACCAGCGGCGCGTCAGTTTCTTCGCATAGCCCTGGGGGAAATGGCCTCGGACCGTTTCAGCCCGGACGCCAAGCTCTCGGACGAGCTTCGGTCACTCCTGCAGACCTTCCTGGAGTTCAAGCTGGGGCGAAGGATCCGCTCAGCCCGCTTCCTTGCAGGCCTTGCGGGCTTTTCCCTTGACACCTCATCCCCGTCTTGAGTAAGCTCAATCCCGCACTTTTCCGGTGAATTGACGCCTAGTTGGAGGGATTTGGACGGATGAGGAAGTACTATCAGGACGTCATCATTGGACTGGAGGAGTTCTTTGCCAGGAAGGGTTGCGTCATCCAGGAGCCGTACGATATCGAGGTGGGGGCAGGGACCAGTAACCCGGCCACCTTCCTCCGGGTGCTGGGCCCCGAGCCATGGAATGTCGCCTATGTGGAGCCCTCCAGGCGTCCCACCGATGGCCGGTATGGAGAAAACCCCAACCGGCTTCAGCACTACTACCAATTTCAGGTGATCCTCAAACCCTCCCCCGACGATATCCAGGAGATCTATCTCGACAGCCTCCGGTATCTGGGCATCGATCCCCTCAAGCACGACATCCGGTTCGTGGAGGATGACTGGGAATCCCCCACCCTCGGGGCGTGGGGCCTGGGCTGGGAGGTCTGGCTGGACGGGATGGAGATCACGCAGTTCACCTACTTCCAGCAGGCGGGAGGGGTGGACCTCAAACCGGTCTCCGGCGAGCTGACCTACGGCATCGAGCGGATCGCCATGTACCTGCAGGGGGTCGAGAACGTCTTCGACCTGGAGTGGGTCAAGGGCGTGACCTACGGCGATGTCCACCACAAGGGAGAGGTGGAGTGGTCGATCCACAACTTCGACGAGGCGGACATCCAGCTCCAGTACAAGCTGTTTGATCTCTACGAGGCGGAGTCGCTGCGACTCATCGAGAAGGGGCTCGTCCTCCCCGCCTACGATTTCTGCCTGAAATGTTCTCACACGTTTAACATCCTGGATGCCCGGGGGGCGATCAGTGTGACCGAGCGCCAGGCCCTCATCGGACGCGTCCGGAATATGGCCCGCCGCGTGGCCGGGGCCTATCTCAGGCAACGCGAGGAGATGGGGTATCCGCTGCTGAAGAAGGGCAGGCGGAAGTAGTTCAGGGTTCACGGTTCATGGTTCAGGGCAAGAAGGTCGATGGCGTTTTTCGGGTCACCCACGAACCCTGAACCATCAGCCATGAACGGAGATACGGATGGCGACGGCAAAGGAGCTGCTGTTCGAGATCGGGACCGAGGAGATCCCCTCGGTCTATATGCCGGACGCCCTCCGGGACCTGGGCGGCGTGACAGAGCGCGTCCTGCGGGAGGCCCGGCTCGGCTTCAAGCGGATTCGAACGCTCGGAACTCCGCGGCGCCTGACCCTGTGTGTGGAGGACCTGGCGGACAAGCAGACGGACGAGGTGCGCGAGGTAATCGGGCCACCCAAGGGAGTGGCGTTCGACAAGGCCGGGAAGCCGACCGCCGCCGCGCTCGGGTTTGCCCGGGCCCAGGGCATTGCCATGGAGAAGTTGAAGATCAAGGTCACCGATCGGGGAGAGTACGTGGTGGCAGTCAAGAAGACCGAAGGGGCGAAGACGGTCCAGGTCCTCCCGTCACTCTTGCCCAAGATCGTCACCGCGCTCACCTTCCCGAAGAGCATGCGCTGGGGTGATCGGAGCATGCGGTTCGTCCGGCCAATCCGGTGGCTTCTCGCCATCTACGGCGGCAAGGCGGTGGCGTTCGAGATCGAAGGAATCAAGAGCGGTGCACGGACATATGGACATCGGTTCCTGGCCCCGAAACCGATCGTGGTGCGCGGCTTCAAGGACTATCTAGCCAAGCTGGAAAAGGCGTTCGTCGTCGTGGACCAGGAGAAGCGGCGAGAGCAGGTGAGACGCCTCGTCGAGCAAGCCGCCCGACAGGTGGGCGGTCAGGCTGTGATCGAGCCGGACCTCTTAGAGCAGGTGATCCACCTAGTGGAGTATCCGAACCTGGTGCGGGGTGCGTTTCCAGAGCATTACCTCAGCCTGCCGAAGGAGCTGATCATCACCCCGATGCGGAAGCACCAGCGGTACTTCCCGGTGGTGGACAAACAAGGGAGACTCCTCCCGTACTTCGTCGCGATCTCCAACATGAAGGCCAAAGACATGGATGCGATTCGCCTCGGGAATGAGCGGGTCCTGCGGGCCCGATTGGCGGATGCGGATTTCTATTTCAAGGAAGACCAGAAGAAGCTCCCGCTGGAAAAGCTGGTCCCCCGCCTGGGCCAGATCCTCTTCCAGGAGCGGCTCGGGACCGTGCTCGACAAGAGCCGACGGATGGCGGAGCT
>JBOHQS010000079.1:0-9360 GCA_050732295.1 Methylomirabilales bacterium (SeqCode) | reverse complement strand
CGCAGGCTTACTCCTATGCCGCAGCTGCCCTGCTCGTGATCCTCGCTCGATTCGAACTCACGAGGTCGCTGACCGTGATCGCCTGGGCGGCCCTGGGATTCGGCCTGCTCACATTCGGGATCCTCTTGCGGGATCGAGACCTGAGGATTCAAAGCTGTCTGATCGCGATCCTGACCGTCTGGCGGAGCTGGTCCACGAACTTCTTCCTCATCGGGAGCCTCTACGGGATTCCCGAGCGGCTCGCCACGACCGTGCCCGTGATCGGGCTGCTCTTCATCTCCCAGCTCCTGTGCCTGTACCGCCGTAAGCTCTTCCCCAAAGCCGAGGAAGCGCAGAGGGGCCTCGCGCGCCTCGACGCACATGTCCAGGGGATCTTCTCGATCCTGGGGAGCTTTCTGCTGGCGACCCTGCTCTTTTTCGAGGTCCGGGGTAACCTGCTCACGGTGGCCTGGACGATCGAGGGGCTCGGTCTCATGACCGCCGGCTTCCTGCTCCGAGAGCGGACGCTGAGGCTTTCCGGCCTCGGGCTCTTCGCGGTCTGCCTGTTTAAAGTCTTCGTGATCGATCTCAGGGGTCTCGAGACGATCTACCGGATCCTTTCCTTCATCCTCCTCGGGATCATCCTGCTGCTCGTCTCGTTCGCCTACACGAAGTACAAGGACCTCATCAAACGGTACATCTGAGGGGAGTGCGGACATGAGGCGGAATGTTGTCCTGGTTGGCATCTGCTTGCTCACGGCCACGGCGGTGGGTCTCCTGGCCGTAAGCAGAACCGATCACGAAGTCAGCCTTGAATCGGTCGTCGAGATCTGGGCCGACGTCATCCGGGACATGGATCGGGTCGGACTGACCATCACCCGGGTTTCGGACGAACGGGAAATGGAGATCGGCCAGGAGATCGATACGCACAGGCCCTGGCCCCTCAAGGACGAGCCGGCGCTCCAGGCGTATGTGGCCGATGTGGGGCAGAGCGTCGTACCCCACGTCCAACGGAAGGGGATCAGTTACCGGTTCGCCATCATCGATTCCCCGATGATCAACGATTCCCCGATGATCAACGCATTCGCCCTGCCCGGCGGAGGGATCGTCATCACCACCGGGATGCTGAATTTCCTGGAATCGGAGGCTGAACTGGCCGCGATCCTCGGCCACGAAATCAGCCATGTGGACCTCAGACACTGCATCGAGCGCCTGCAATACGAACTGGCCGTGCGGAAGATTGCCGGACGCGAGCTGGCGATGATTGCACGACTTCAATACCAGCTCGTCAACCTCGGCTTTAATGAGCAACAGGAGCTCGAGGCGGACGCCGGCGGAGTCATGCTCGCGGCAAGAGCCGGATACGACCCTCGGGCGGCCATCACGGTCTTTGAACGCCTGGCCAAGGTCAAGCGGGAGCGGCAGGCGAAGAAGCCACGCGAGAAACGGACCCTCATGGTCGGAGAGCTGGGCATCGCCCTCGAAAAGGCCCTGGAACAGTACTTCGCCACGCATCCACCGACCGATAAGCGAGTCCGGCAACTCGAGTCGGTGATCAACCGGAATGCGTCAGCCTGGCGCGGACAGCAGTTCTACGTCGGCCGCTCGAATTATCGCGATCGCATCCCTCGGTCGTCCGAGGCAAGGCCAGAAGAACTGGTCTCGCGGTCCTGAGGGGGAAAGAGTCCCGTGTCGACCGGAACATACAAAGATCTCTTGAAATCAATGGGCTTTCAGGCCTTTCTTTGGACACAGTTCCTCGGGGCCTTCAACGATAACCTCTACAAAATGGTTGTCGCCATGGTGGCGGTGAGCGCGGCGACGAACTCAAGCGGCGGGAGTGCGTATCTCTCGCTCTCGGGGGCGGTCTTCATCCTGCCTTTCTTTCTCTTCTCAGGCTACGCGGGTCACGCGGCCGACGTCATGAGTAAGCGCACTGTCCTCGTCGCGACCAAGGGCTTTGAGATTTTCGCCATGGTGCTGGGGTTGTTCGCGTTGCTTTCCGGGCAGATCGATCAAATGCTGGGAGTGCTCTTCCTCATGGCCCTGCACTCTACATTCTTCAGCCCGGCCAAATACGGCATCCTGCCTGAGATGCTGCCTGACCAGGATCTCTCACGGGGCAACGGTCTTCTGGAGATGACGACCTTCCTGGCGATCATTTTCGGCACCTCGATCGGCAGCATGATGTTTGCCGCGTGGAACGACCGGCTGGGTGTGATCGGTCTTGTCCTGATCATGGTCGCCATCGCCGGGACGGTCGTGAGTTTCGGGATCCACCCCGTCCCGCCTTCTGGCGCTCGAAAGCCGTTTCGCATGAACCCCTGGGCCGAGATCGGCATCGGTCTCAGGCGGCTTTACTCGGAGAAGGCTCTCTGGCTCGCGGTGCTGGGGATCGCCTACTTCTGGTTCCTGGGAGCCCTGCTTCAGTTGGACATTATCCTCCTGGGCAAAGAGGTGATGGGGCTGGACGACTTTCGCACCGGAATGCTCAGCGCGTTCCTCGCCATCGGCATCGGCCTGGGGAGTCTGGCAGCCGGGCGCCTTTCGGCGGGAAAGGTCGAGCTCGGATTGGTGCCGTTAGGCTCGATCGGCATCGGGGGCTTTTCGCTCCTGCTGGCCTCGTCTCCCTCGTCGTATGCCCAGGCGGCAACGGCCCTGTGTTTGCTCGGGTTGTCTGGCGGGCTCTTCATTGTCCCGTTGAATGCCCTCCTCCAGCAGAGGAGCGGCCGGGAAGAGAGGGGCCGGATGATCGCCACAGCCAATTTTCTCACGACCGGGGGTGTCCTCCTGGCCTCGGGTGTTCTCTGGGCGCTGCGGGATTTCCTCCAGGTGCCAGCGGACCGGATCATCCTTATTCTGGGGCTCTTCACCCTCGTCGCCACGGTCTACATCCTGCGCCTCCTGCCCGACTTTCTCGTCCGCTTCACCCTCTGGGTGCTCACCCACACGATGTACCGAATCCGGGTCGTGGGACAGGAGCACGTGCCCTTCCGTGGGCCGGCACTCCTGGTCTGCAACCACATGTCCCACGTCGACGGACTCCTGGTCGGCGCCTGTGTGCAGCGGTTCATCCGCTTCTTGGTCTACCGACCCTATTACGAGCTCGGGGTCCTCAACTGGCTCTTTCGGCTCATGAGGGCGATCCCCGTCGCCGTCGGGATTCGAAAGGAGTTGTTCGAATCCCTCGAGCGGGCGCGCGAGGAGCTGCGTCAGGGCCATGTGGTTTGCATCTTTGCCGAGGGGGCGGTGAGCCGGACGGGAAACCTCCTCCCATTCAAAAGGGGCTTCGAGCGGATCGTCGAGGGGCTGGACATCCCGATCATTCCCGTTCACCTCGATCGGCTGTGGGGGAGCATCTTCAGCTTCAAGCAGGGCCAATTCTTCTGGAAGCGACCCGAGCGCATCCCCTATCCCGTCACGGTGTCCTTCGGTTCCCCTCTGCTCTCCACGTCAAAGGCCGAAGATGTTCGCCAGGCCATCCAGGAGCTCGGCAGTGCTGCGGTGGACTATCGACGAAGCCCCAGCGATCTGCTCCAGCTCCGGTTCATCCAGACCGCCAAACGGCAGTGGTTTTCGTTTGCGATGGCCGACTCCAGCGGCACCGAGCTGACGTATGGCAGGGCGCTCGTCAGCAGCCTGCTGCTTGGCCGGTGGGTGCGCAGCCGATGTCCCGACGAGCGGATGGTCGGGATCGTGCTTCCCCCGTCCGTCGCAGGGGCCCTGGCGAACATCGCGGTGCTACTCGCCGGGAAGGTCCCTGTCAATCTGAATTTCACCGCCGGGCGCGACGCCATGATCTCGGCCATCCAGCAGTGCGGCATCCGGACCATCGTGACCTCCAGGATCTTTGTGGGGAAGGCAAGACTTGAAGAGATGGAGGGGATGGTCTTTGTCGAAGACCTGATGAAACAGATGACCCCTCTTCAAAAAGTTCAGGCCGGCCTCCTCGCCCTGTTCCTGCCCGCACGCCTGCTCGCGACCCCCTGCCCCGATGGAGAGCGATCACCGCAGGCCTTGGCCACCGTCATCTTCACCAGCGGGAGCACCGGAATACCAAAGGGTGCGATGCTGTCGCATCAGAACATCATCTCAAACGTCGAGGGGTTGGCCCAGGTCTTTTGGGTGACCAAGGCAGACCGGCTCATGGGGGCCTTGCCGTTCTTCCATTCCTTCGGATTCACCGGCAGCCTGTGGTTCCCACTCCTGGCCGGCTTTGGCGTCGTGTATCACGCAAACCCCTTGGACGCGAAGACCATCGGCGAGATGGTCTCCAGATACCAAGCCACGATTCTGATAGGCACCCCCACGTTCTACGCGGCTTATCTCCGGAAATGCTCGGCCGAGGAGTTTGCCTCGCTCCGGCTTGCCATTACCGGCGCCGAGAAGTTGCGCGAATCCATCGCGAGGGCGTTTAAGGCGAAGTACGGTCTGGACCTCTTGGAAGGATACGGATGCACCGAGTTGGCACCCGTGGTTTCCGTGAACACTCAGGATTTCGAGCGGGGAGCGTACCGCCAAACGGGCTTCAAGCCCGGGACGGTGGGGCATCCCATCCCAGGCGTCGCGGTACAGGTGGTGGATCCTGAAACGGGTAAGACCCTCCCACCCGGGAAAGAGGGACTGCTCCTGGTCAAAGGCCCGAACCGCATGCTCGGCTATCTGGGCCAGCCCGAAGAGACGGCGGAGGTCGTGCGAGACGGCTGGTATGTCACCGGAGATATCGCTTCCGTCGATGAGGACGGCTTCATCAGTATCACGGACCGCCTCTCCCGCTTCAGCAAGATCGGCGGCGAGATGGTTCCCCACATCAAGCTGGAGGAGGTTATTAACGCCATTTTGGGGGAGGACGCCTCGGTGGTCACCGCGGTGCCTGATGAGCAGAAGGGCGAGCGGCTCGTGGCCCTCTACACGCACAAGGAGATCACGCCGGAGCGGCTCTGGGAGAGATTAGGCCAGACCGATCTCCCGAAGCTCTGGATTCCCAAGCGAGAGCATCTCTACGCGGTCGGGAGCATACCGATGCTCGGCACGGGAAAAGTCGATCTGAGGAAGGTGAAGTTGATGGCCGTGGAGAGGGCACGAGGATAATCCCGCCGATGGAGGCAACCCAACACGCATATGGCCTGACGCCCCGAGCCTTTCGGATACGCCTCCTGCTCATCGTGAGCCTCGGCATCGCGGCGATTGGCGTGATACTTTCCCTGCCACCGATCCCCCAGGACCCGACGTATCACCACTTCGCCGACCAGCGCAGCGTTTTCGGCGTCCCACACCTCCTCAACGTCGTCTCCAACGCGCCCTTCATCCTGGTTGGCGCGCTCGGCCTGACATTCCTCCGGCGCCGGGGGGCGCACAGCCAGGGTTCTTTCACGGACCCCAGCGAGCGCTGGGCCTTCCTAGTCCTCTTCGCCGGGGTGGGCCTGACCGGATTGGGGTCCGGTTACTACCATCTTGCCCCCAGCAATGCCACACTGTTCTGGGATCGGCTCCCGATGACGATCGCCTTCATGTCGCTGTTCGCCTCGGTCATCGCCGAGCGGATCAGCCTGAGCGCAGGACGGTTGCTCCTCTTACCATTGCTGGCGGTAGGCGTATTCAGCGTTACGACCTGGCACCTGGGACAGGTCCGAGGGGCGGGTGATCTTCGGCTGTACGGGTTCGTGCAGTACTTTCCACTCCTCGCAATCCCCCTCCTAGTCCTTCTGTTCCCGCCTCGTTACACCCGTACCGCCGATCTGTTCGGCGCGCTCGGATGGTATGGTCTGGCAAAGATCCTTGAGCTGCTTGACGCTCAGATCTTCGCCTTCGGGAACGTCGTGAGCGAGCACACCCTCAAGCACCTCGCCTCCGCCCTTGGCACCTACTGGATTCTCCGAATGCTGAAGACCCGGCACTCACTGGCCGTTCCCGGGTTGCCGGGAGGGTTGTAGTCTTCCCCCTGTGGGGGCGCCTCACGACCTTGCTACAGTCCCTTGAGAATCCCGTCGATCTCCTTTTGCGTGTACGCCCGCAGGGTCTCCGTCCGGACGTTGCCCAGGGCGCCAGCCGCCAACAGCAGGCGGGTTGCAGTGGCGTCATCGGCGGCATCGATGATCGTGACGATATCGTACCGGCCCATGGTCCAGTAGATCTCTTTCACCGCCACCCCCATCCCCTTTGCGAAATTTCGAAAGGCCTCGGCGCGTTTGGTCGTGTCTTTAATGTTCCGGATCCCCTGATCGCTATAGTTTCCGAGAATCACATAGGTGGGCATCGCTCTCCTCCCTTCGCTGGTGGCATGCCGCGCCGCACCGCTCGACAGCGTGTGAAGGGCTCGGCTCACGTTCACTGCGACCTGCCGCGAGGCGTGACGGAGGTGTTGCTTCGGTTCACCCCAGTATGGATGACGAGAGGCGGCCGGGCAAGAGGATTTCCCTTGACCGGTCGGCATTGCTCTCTTAAGGTGGTGCCGCCGGAGGATGGCCGTGACCAAATTTGTCAAGTCTCATGGCCTCGGGAACGATTATGTCGTTCTCAACGAGGCCGACCTCGATTTTCGGATCACGCCGGAAGTGGTTCGCCTCCTGTGCCACCGGCACTACGGCGTCGGCTCGGATGGCATCCTGTTCCTCGCGGGGCCGCAAACTGCCCCCTTCGTCCTCCGGATCTTCAATCCTGACGGGACTGAGGCCGAGAAGAGCGGCAATGGCATCCGCATCTTTGCCAAGTACCTCTTCGAGCATGGGTACACCCATGAAAAGACCTTCTATATCGAGACAAAGGGGGGGCTCGTGCGGGTCAACTTGGAAGGCGACCGGGATCGGGTGACCGCCGTGACGGTCGAGATGGGACGGGCGAGCTTTCGCAGCCACGACATCCCGGTGACGGGTGAAGAGCGAGAGGTGGTGAACGAGGAACTGCGCGTGGACGGGGAACACCTCCGGTTCACCGCAGTCTCGATGGGAAATCCCCACTGCGTGATCCCCGTCGATCGCCTCAACCCGGAGGAGGTTCGCCGGCTTGGACCCCAGATCGAGCACCATCCCGTCTTCCCTCACCGCACCAACGTGCAGTTCGCCAAGGTGCGCTCCCGGGACCGAGTGGCGATCCTGATCTGGGAACGAGGCGCCGGGTACACGCTGGCCTCCGGCTCGAGTGCCTGCGCCGTGGCTGCTGCCTGCCGCCGCCTGGGGCTCACGGATGACCGGGTGGCGATCCAGATGCCGGGCGGGGACCTCGACATCACGATCCAGCCGGAATGGGAGATCACATTGCGAGGCCCCGTGAGCGAGGTCTACACCGGCACCCTGAGTGCCGATCTGATCGAGGAGATCAGGAAGGCCAGTCCTCTGTAGAGCCAACCCGTGGCACCAACACCAGCACGTGTAGGCCCCGAGCGACATTGCCGGAAGCGGCGGGGCCCCTCGGCAGGCGGCGGCCTGGGAAACCGAGGAGCGTGAACGCGGAGGGACCCAGGCCGTAAGCCGGCGATCAGGGTTGCCGCGAGAGGCCAAGAGGGAGGGGCCAAACGTGCTCCTCCTCTCATCTCCCGGCAATGTCGCTCGGGCCCTGCAGAGTGCTGCCTCAGAAAGCACGACGGGTGTCTTCGAAGTTACCCCTTCTCACGAAGGATCTGGCCAGCCTTCTCCATCATCTCTCGCTCGCCGCGGTAGCTGAGACGCGCCAAGGCCTCCTGCAGCGGGACCCAGCACACCTCATCCACCTCAAAGTCGTGCTGGCTCGGATCTCCCCCGGTATGCTCGAAAAGATAGAAGTGGACCCGCTTGTGGATGCGATGCCTTGCCTCGCGGTCCACAAACCAGTATTCAATCTCCCCCACCTTCCCTATGCACCGAGCGGTGAGCCCGGTCTCTTCTCGCACTTCACGAAGGGCTGTCTCCTCGGGATCCTCGCCCGGTTCAACCACCCCCTTGGGCAAGGCCCATACCCTGCCGCCCTTCAGGCTGATGAGCGCGATCTCCATCTCATTGGAACCGTGGCGATAGACGACGCCTCCGGAAGAGACCTGTTGGCGAACCGGCATCCTTGCCGTGCCGACTTGTCCCTTCTCTCCCGCGATCTTGGACTTTGGACGTCGGCTTGTGGTCAACTCTGACCTCTGGCAGATGGCGCACGTCTGACAGGATGCCCGGGCGTGCCCGCTGGGGCTCAGCCGGTCACGGCCCCCTCGGAGGCCGAGGAAACGAGACGGGCATACTTGGCCATCACCCCCGAGGTGTACCGTGGCTTCGGCGGTCTCCACTTCGCCAGCCGCCGCTTCATCTCGGCGGCCGAGACCTCGACGTCGATCCGGCGCCTCTTGACATCGATCGCGATCGAGTCGCCGTGCTTGATCGCCGCGATCGGCCCGCCGACGGCGGCCTCCGGGGCCACGTGCCCTACCATGAAGCCGTGCGTCGCCCCGGAGAAGCGGCCGTCGGTCATTAGCGCGACGGACGCTCCCAGGCCCGCGCCGACGATCGCCCCGGTCACGCCAAGCATCTCGCGCATCCCCGGGCCTCCCTTTGGCCCCTCGTAGCGGATGACCACGACGTCGCCCGGTTTGATACGCCCCCGCTTCACCGCTGCGAAAGCATCCTCCTCACGGTCAAAGACCTGCGCCGGGCCCCGGTGGACCGTGCGCTCGTGCCCGGCCAGCTTAATCACACACCCTTCCGGGGCGAGGTTCCCGCGGAGGACAGCTATTCCCCCCGTCGGCTTCAAAGGACTCCTGACCGTGCGAATGACCTCCTGTCGCGGGGCTTCCTGAGCGGCACGCGCCTCCTCGCCGATGGTCCGTCCGGTGACCGTCATCGCGTCTCCGTGGAGCAGCCCGCCCTCGAGCAATCGCCGGGCGACGACCGCCATCCCGCCCGCGCGGTACATTTCGGGGGCGGTGAACCGGCCCCACGGCTTGAGGTCGGCCAGCACCGGGATCCGGCGAGAGATCCGGTCGAAATCGTCGATCCCGAGGCGCACGCCCGCTTCGCGGGCCACCGCCAGCAGGTGCAACACGGCGTTGGTCGATCCCCCGGTGGCCATTACGCCCGCAACGGCGTTCTCCATCGCCTTGCGGGTGATGATCTGTCGGGGGGTGACCCCCTTCCGGAGCAGGTCCATCACCAGCCGGCCGCACTCGAAAGCGACCTCGTCTTTCCGGGGATCCATGGCGGGGACGTCGCCCAGCCCCATCGGCGAGATCCCCAGCATTGCGAAGGCGGTCGCCATGGTGTTGGCGGTAAACTGGCCGCCGCAGGCGCCGGGGCCGGGACAAGAGGAGTCTTCGATGGCGCGCAACTCCTGGGCCGAGATCCTCCCGGCATTGAAGGCCCCGACCGCCTCAAAGACGTCCTGAATCGTCAGCCGACGTCCCCCGTGCTCGCCGTACATGATCGAGCC
>JBOHQS010000078.1:0-9386 GCA_050732295.1 Methylomirabilales bacterium (SeqCode) | reverse complement strand
CGTTAGGGCTGAACATCGTCGTTGGCTACGCCGGCCTCTTGGACCTGGGCTACGCCGCCTTCTTCGCCATCGGGGCCTATACGACGGGCATCCTCACCTGGCCCACCCACGGGCTCGAGTGGAACTTCTGGATTGTCCTCTGGCTCAGCGTGGTCGTCGCCGCCCTCTTCGGCGTCATCATCGGTGCCCCCACCCTCCGGGTGCGGGGAGACTATCTGGCGATCATCACCTTGGCCTTCGGCGAGGTGATCCCTATTGCCTTTCGCAACCTCTGGAACCTCGACATCCGTATCGGAGACTGGGTGCTGGTCGAAAACTTCAATCTGACCAACGGCCCCCAGGGCCTGAATCCCGTGGGCCGGCCGAGGCTGTTCGGCTTCGAGTTCGGCTTCGATCCTCTCCCCTGGTATTTTCTGATCCTGGTTATCGGGGTCCTGGTCGTCCTAACCTCTCACCGTCTTGAGCATTCCCGGCTGGGTCGGGCCTGGATGGCCATCCGCGAGGACGAGACTGCGGCCGCCTGCATGGGGGTCGATCCCATTCGGACGAAGCTGCTCGCCTTTGCCTTGGGTGCCTCCTTCTCGGGTTTCGCCGGGGCCTTTTACGCGGCGAAGCTTCAGGCCATCTTCCCCGAGCTGTTCCGGTTTCAGGTCTCCATCATCATCCTCTGCATGGTCATCCTGGGGGGCATGGGGAGCATCACGGGGGTAATCATGGGGGGGATGTTTATCCTCTTCTTCGACCGGGTGGTCCTGGCGCAATCGACCCAACTGGTGAGGGGTCTCGGGAGGATCTTGAACATCACCCCTCTGATGAATGTTGACCTGCAGCTCTGGCGGTGGCTCTGTTTCGGCGCCACGCTGATCATCGTCATGGTCCTGAGACCCGGGGGGCTCTTCCCCTCCCAGAGATGGCGGGCCGAGCTTCACGCGACGGAAGGAGCCGGCGGAGAGCCGGCAGTGCGATGACCTTGCTGGAAGCCAAGAAGATCACCAAGAGTTTCGGCGGCCTCGTCGCTGTCAACGAGGTCGATTTTACCATCGAGCGGGGCGAGATCCGGGGCCTTATCGGCCCCAACGGGGCGGGCAAGACGACCCTCTTCAACCTGGTGACCGGCCTGTACCGACCCACCTCCGGACATCTCGCCTTCGACGGCCGAAAGATTGGCGGGCTCAGGCCCAACCAGATCACCGCCCTCGGCATTGCCCGCACCTTCCAGACCATTCGCCTCTTCCCGAATATGACTGCGCTGGAGAACGTCCTGGTCGGTATGCACTGTCGGCTTCAGGCCGGGTGGATCGGGGCGATTTTCCGCCCCCCGTCCGTCGAGGCGGAGGAAGTGCGGGCGAAAAAGAAGGCCGGGGCGCTCTTAGAGTTTGTGGGCCTGGGCGCCAGGCCCGGGGCCCTGGCGAAGAACCTCCCCTACGGGGATCAGCGGCGGCTAGAAATCGCCAGGGGATTGGCCACGGAGCCAAAGCTCTTGCTGTTGGACGAGCCGACGGCCGGAATGAACCCCAAGGAGGCGGAGGCCCTCACAGGCTTCATCGGACGGTTGCGGAGGGAATTGAATCTCACTATCCTCCTCATCGAGCACCGGATGGAGGTGGTGATGGGGATTTCGGATCGGGTGACGGTTCTCGACTACGGAGTAAAGATCGCCGAGGGCTCGCCGGCCCACGTGCAACAGGATCCCGGAGTGATCGAAGCGTATCTGGGGAAGGGCGGGATCGTGGAGCGCTCTGATGCTCAAGCTTGAAGCGGTCCACGCCGCCTATGGAAACATCCGGGCCCTCAGGGGGATCTCCTTGGTGGTGGAGCGGGGAGAGATTGTGACCATGATCGGCGCCAACGGGGCGGGCAAGACCACGACCCTGAAGACCGTCCTGGGAGTGCTCCGCCCCCGGCAGGGCCGCATCCTCCTCGAGGAGGAACGGATCGACGGCCTGCCCCCTGACCAGGTCGTCCGGAGGGGGATTGCCTCGGCGCCTGAGGGGCGCCGGATCTTTTCCCGGATGACGGTCCTGGAGAATCTCGAGCTGGGCGCGTTTGCCCGAACCGACACGGCAAATATCCGGAGAGATACGGAATGGGTGTTAACGCTGTTCCCTCGCCTTCGGGAGCGGCTTGGCCAGAAAGGGGGGACTCTTTCCGGGGGAGAGCAGCAGATGCTTGCCATCGGGAGGGCCCTCATGGCCCGTCCAAGGGTTCTTCTCCTGGACGAACCCTCCATGGGCCTCTCGCCGATCCTGGTCGAGACCATTTTTTCCATCATCCGGGATATCAATCGAGAGGGAACTGCGATCCTCGTAGTTGAGCAGAATGCTCGCATGGCGCTGAGCGTCGCCCACCGCGGTTACGTCATTCAGACCGGGCAGATTGTCCTGGAGGGACCAGCCCGGGATCTCATGATCAACGAGGAGGTCCGGAAGGCCTATCTGGGTATATAGATCATAGAGAGGGCCGAGCGACGATGAGCAAGAAGCCTAAAATAACCCCCGTGGACTTCATGCGCCCCGATCCGGCTGTGGTCGAAGAGGCGGCGGCCGTCTTGCGGAGGGGAGGGCTTGTCGCCTTTCCCACCGATACCCTGTATGCGCTGGGTGCCGACCTGTTCAATCCGGAGGCGGTCGCCCGGGTCCTCGAGGTGAAGAAACGGCCTCAGGATAAGCCGATTCCTGTCTTTATCGGCAGAATGGAAGATGTAAACGAAGTCGCGAGGGAGCTGCCCGGGGCTGCGTGGCAACTGGCTGAGCGATTCTGGCCGGGTCCTCTCACCCTGGTGCTCCTTGCTGGCCCGGCGATTCCAGAGGCCGTAACGGCTGGAACGGGCACCGTCGGGATTCGGATCCCGAAATCTCGTCTGACGCTGGAAATCCTGACAGTACTTGATCGCCCTATCACCGGAACCAGTGCCAACAGAAGTGGTGGGGTCGATCCAGTGACGGTCGCAGATGTCGTCAGAGGCCTTGGGAGCCGATGCGACCTGGTGTTGGACGGCGGACGGGCACCAGGAGGGGTTGCCTCGACCGTCCTCGATTGCACCGAACTCCCCTTCCGCATCATCAGAGAGGGGGCCATCACTCTACAGGCGCTAGGCGCCGTGCTGGGCAAGGAGATCTTGCACTTATCCTGAGATCTCATTTGAAGGGGGGCGGGAATTGTGATAAGTTATTGATTTAGGGGCTTGGAGGCCCAAAGGATTTCGACGTTGGGGATCGAGGACCTCGTTGAAAGTATCACGTCGTACACCCCTGATGCGGATGTAGCAATCCTGCGCAGGGCCCACGAATTCGCCGCGACCGTCCACCGGGGACAGGCGCGGCGTTCAGGCGACCCCTACCTCTCGCACCCCATGAGGGTGGCGGCGATCCTCGCAGATCTCAAGATGGATGTGCGAGCCATTGCCGCAGGCCTTCTGCACGATGCTATCGAAGACACCCAGACGACCATCGAGGAGGTTCGAACCCTCTTTGGCGACGAGATCGCCGACCTGGTCGATGGGGTTACCAAACTGTCCAAGCTTCCCTTCTCCACCCGTGAGGATCGCCAGGCGGACAGCTTTCGGAAGATGCTACTGGCGATGGCGAAGGATATCCGGGTGATCATGATCAAGCTGGCTGACCGCCTCCATAATATGCAGACCCTGGACCCGCTGCCAGAGGCCAAGCGCCACCTCATCGCCAAGGAGACCCTTGAACTCTACGCCCCGCTGGCCCATCGCTTGGGCATGGCCAAGATCAAGCAAGAGCTCGAAGACCTGAGCCTACGACACCTGGATCCTGAAGCCTATCGAGACTTGGCCATCCAGATCGCCAAGAAGCGGCAGGAGCGGGAGGCGCAGGTCAACGAGACGATCGCCGTCCTCAAGCAGAAACTGACCGAGGTCGATATTCCCGGTGACATCACCGGTCGCCCCAAGCACTTTTACTCGATCTACCGGAAGATGCGTGACCAGGGCAAGACCTTCGATGAGATTTACGACCTCACCGCGATCCGGGTGACCACGGATACCGTCAAGGATTGTTATGGCGCCCTGGGGATGGTCCACAGCCTCTGGAAGCCTATCCCGGGCCGGTTCAAGGACTTCATTGCGGTCCCCAAATCTAACATGTACCAGTCCCTTCATACGACCGTGATCGGCCCCAAGGGGGACCCGACCGAAATCCAGATCCGGACCCAGGAGATGCACCGGACGGCGGAGGAGGGCATCGCCGCCCACTGGGCCTACAAAGAGGGGAGGGCCACCCTCGATGAGACGGACAGGAATTTTCTCTGGCTGCGCCAGTTGCTCGATTGGGGCCGGGATCTGAAAGATAGTCGAGAGTTTCTGCATACGCTGCGCATCGACCTGTTTCCGGAGGAGGTCTATGTCTTTACCCCGAAGGGGGATGTCAAGGCGCTACCCCGCGGGGCCACCCCCATCGACTTCGCCTTCAGCATTCATACCGACATCGGCCTCCGCTGTGCAGGGGCCCGGGTTAACGGGCGGATCGTCCCCCTCCGGTACGAACTCAGCAACGGGGACATCGTGGAGATCCTGACCGCGGCCACACAGCATCCGAGTCGGGACTGGCTCAAAATCGCCAGGACGTCCAGAGCGCGCAGCCGCATCAAGGCCTGGGTCAAGAACGAGGAGCGGGTCCAATCCATCACGTTGGGGAAAGAACTCTTGGACCGAGAATTTCGAAAGATCGCAAAGGCAACGGCGCCGGTGTCGAAGCTCGAGGCCGTGGGCCAGGCTTTGGAGCACTACAAGGTGGCAAGCGAGGAAGAGTTGTACGCGGCCATCGGCTTCGGCAAAATCTCTCCCCGTCAGGTGGTGCTGAAACTGCTCCCGCCCGAGCAGGCGCAGGCGATCGTGGAGGAGGAGAGCAAGGGAAGGAGGGTACCGGTCAAGGCGGCGGAGGAGGGGATCCATATCGATGGGGTGGATGATATCCTGCTCCACTTTGCCAAGTGTTGTGATCCCCTCCCCGGAGACGATATCATCGGATTTATCACCCGGGGACGGGGGGTCACCATCCATACCGCCGATTGCCCCAACGTCCTGGCCTTCGGATACGATTCCGAGCGACAGATCCGGGTCCACTGGGACGAACGGACAAAGGTCCCGCATCAGGTGAAGATCAAGGTGACCATCGGGGAGGACCGCCCAGGGCTCTTGGCAGAGATCAGCACTGCCATCTCTTCGACCAACGCGAACATTGCGCAGGCAGAGATCAGGGTCACCGAGGAGAGACGGGGACTCAACACCTTTGTCCTGGAGGTCTTCGATCTGAAGCAGCTTCAGGGTGCGATGCAGGCGATCCGGCGGGTCAAAGGTGTCATGGGGGTCGAGCGCATCCGGAGCCACTAGTTGGTTCATGGTTCATGGCCGAGAGAGGAGTTGGACTTTACCCTGAACTATGAACGGCGCGAAGCGCCGGCTAGCTGGCCTTTTGCACCTTGCCGGAGCGGAGACATCGGGTACAGACGTGGATATAACGGGGGGTGCGGTTGATCAGCGCGTGGACCCGATGAATGTTTGGGAGCTGTCGCCGTTTGCTCACGTTGTGGGCGTGGCTGATCCGGTGGACCACCTTTGGACCCCTGCCGCAGATCTCGCACGCACGCCTCAGCTTGGCCACTGTCGGCTCTCCCCGACGGTGAACACTGCCGCTCACCGAACGCGAGGGAGACTACTGAAAGTCGCATGAAAAGGCAAGAGATTTCTTCAGTCCCGCATGCCCCGAATCTCAGCATGCCGGTACAGTACCTCAAGGGGGTGGGGCCGAAGCGGGCTCAGGCCCTTGCCCGGCTGGGAGTGCGGACCGTAACAGACGTCTTCTACCTCTTGCCTCTCCGACACGAGGATCGAAGGGTGCTTCGGCCGATCCGGGATCTGAGTGCGGGTGTTCAGGAGACGGTGGTGGGAGAGGTCAAAGGGGCGGCAGTCACTGCAACCCGCCGTGGCCTCAAGATCCTGTCGGTCATCCTCGCAGACGGAACTGGGACGTTAGTCGCCAAATGGTTTCATCAACCGTACCTCAAGCAGCGGTTCCACCCAGGTCATCGGGTCATCGTGTCGGGAAAAGTGAGTTGGGGTCCGGGGTTCGAGATGGTGAACCCGGACTACGAAGCATGGGAGGATGGAAGCCAGACTCACACGGGCTGCATCGTCCCGGTGTATCCCTTGGCTGACGGACTGTTCCAACGGTGGCTTCGGAGCTTCATGAAAGACCTCATCCTCACGTGGGCCCCGCAGGTTCAAGACTTCCTTCCTCACGGGATCCTCCATCGTCACGGCCTCATGACCCTTCCCGAGGCTCTCCGGGCGATCCATTTTCCCGAGCAGATGGAGGACGCGGAGGCGGGGAAGAGACGCCTCGCCTTCGATGACCTCCTGCTGCTGAGCCTCGGCGTGGCCCGCATGCGTCGGGCCGCAGAGGCGGATGTGGCGGGTGCCATGGCGGGGGCGCCGGGCATCGAAACGGCGGTGCGGGCACGTCTGGGGTTTGAGCTTACCCCCGCCCAGGAGCGGGTTCTGGAGGAGATCAAGGCTGACATGGCGCATCCTCGACCCATGATGCGCCTCCTGCAAGGGGATGTGGGGTCTGGGAAGACGGCGGTGGCCCTCCTGGCCATGGTCCATGCCGTGGGAAGCGGCTTCCAGGGGGCGATGATGGCGCCTACAGAGATCCTGGCAGAGCAACACTACCTGAAGGCCCAGGCCGTCCTGGAGCCCGTGGGGATTCAGATCGGCCTCCTGAGCGGAGGGACAAGCGTACGGGAGCGGGAGAGGCTTCGACAGTCTATGGCCGCGGGTGAGGTGCAGGTGGCCATCGGAACCCACGCCCTCCTGCAGGAGGCGGTCAGCTTTCACCGTCTGGGTCTCATCGTCGTGGACGAGCAGCACCGCTTTGGGGTGAAACAACGGGCGGAGTTGGCCGCCAAGGGTTCTCGCCCGCATACCTTGGTCATGACCGCCACCCCGATCCCCAGAACCTTGGCTTTCGCGCTCTACGGTGACCTCAACCTCTCGACCATCGAGGGGCTGCTACCTGGCCGGCAACCCGTGAAGACCGAGCTTGTCCCCGAGGGGATGCGCCTTCAGGCCTACGAGTTCGTGCGGGAGGAGGTCCGAAGGGGAGGAGCGGCGTACGTCATCTGTCCCCTCGTGGAAGAGAGTGAGGAGGCCGATCTGAAGGCGGCGACGAGTTTGGCCGCCGAGCTCCAGAAAGGGATTCTTCGTGACAGCAGCGTCGGTTGTATCCACGGCCGGATGCGGACAGAGGAAAAACGCAGGGTCATGGACGCCTTCCGCAATGGGGAGATTCAGGTTTTGGTGGCCACCACGGTGGTGGAGGTGGGAATGGATGTTCCGCGGGCGACGGTGGTGGTGGTGGAACATGCCGATCGCCTTGGCCTCACGCAACTGCATCAGATTCGGGGAAGGGTCGGGCGGTCCCAGGCCCAAGCGGTCTGCTTCCTGATTCACGGCCGGACCCTCACCGAGGAGGGCGCGGCCAGACTTCAGGCCATGGTGGAGCGGGCGGATGGTTTTCAGCTCGCCGAACGGGATCTGGAGCTCAGGGGGCCAGGAGAGCTGTTCGGGACGCGGCAATCGGGAGTGCCGGATCTCAAGGTTGCCCATCTTCTTCGAGACGTGAGGCTCCTCGAGCTTGCCCAGCGGGAGGCCTTCAGGCTGGTGGAAGAGGATCCTCACCTCATCGGTCACTCGTTGCTCCGCGATGCCGTGGAGCAGCGGTGGGAAGGGGCACTGGCGCTGGCTACCGTCGGATGAAAGAAGCTGTCAGCTGTCGGCTGTCAGCCATGAGCATCCCAAGGCCGATTTTGCTGACAGCTGATTGCTGACTACTGACGGGCCAAAAAATGCGGGTGATCGCAGGGGAGGCGAAAGGACGACGACTCAAGGCTCCGAAGGGGAAGAGGGTCCGTCCAACTTCCGACTACCTTCGGGAGGCTCTTTTTGGTATTCTCGGAAGCTCAGTCCGGGGAGTTCGATTTCTTGACCTGTACGCCGGGTCGGGGGCAGTCGGCATCGAGGCCCTGAGCCGTGGCGGTGCCGAGGTTGTCTTTCTCGAGCAGGATCCGGCCTGCCTTCGCGTCCTCCGGGAGAACCTCAAGACGGCCGGCTCGCGGCAGAACTGGGTGCTCGCCGGTGACGTGCTGCGCGTCCTGCCGCGTCTCGCCCGTCAGCGGGAAAGCTTCGATATCATTTTTCTGGATCCTCCCTATGGCACCGGCCTCGCCCCCCGTACGTTGGGCGTGGTGGCCTCCGGCGACCTACTCCGGCCCCGTGGGGTTGTGATCGTCGAGCACTTTGCCAAGGAGCCACTTCCGGAGCGTATCGGGAATCTTCGTCGCATCCGAGAAAGGGCACACGGCCAGACCATGTTGAGTTTCTATGCACGGGCACCGGAGGTCGAACAGTGAAGAGTATCCTGGCGGTCTATCCCGGCACCTTTGATCCCTTCACGAACGGGCACCAAGACATCCTGGAGCGCGCCCTAAAGATCTTTCCCCGGATGATCGTGGCGGTCTCGGGTAATCCCGAAAAGGCCCCCCTCTTCACGCTCGAGGAGCGGATGGAAATCATCCGGGATGCGGTGAAGGACATGCAGGGGGTCCGGGTCGATCCCTTTCACACCCTCCTCGTGGACTACGTGAAGACGCAGGGGGCGGCCGTCGTGATCCGCGGCCTCAGGGCCATCTCCGATTTCGAGTATGAGTTTCAGATGGCCCTCATGAATCGCCGGATCGCTGAAGACATCGAGACGGTCTTCCTGATGCCCCACGAAGCCTATACCTACCTGAGCTCGCGGTTGGTCAAGGAGGTTGCTCTGCTCGGCGGCACCGTGAAGGGCTTGGTGTCTCCAGTTGTGGAGCGGATGCTCAGGGAGAGGTATCGCCAGCGTAAATCGGGAAAACGGTAAGGAGGCATACATGGCCCTGTCGCGACGCGTGCGCAGCATCAGCCCCTCGTCGACCCTCGCCCTGACCGCCCTGGCGAAGCAGATGCAAGGGGAGGGCATCGACGTCATCAGCCTTGCGGGGGGGGAGCCCGACTTCGATACCCCGAAACACGTCAAAGAGGCGGCGATCCAGGCTATCCGGGAGGGGTTCACGAAGTATACGGCGGTCGCGGGGACTGAACAGCTCCGGGACGCGGTGGTCGCCAAGCTGAAACGGGACAATGGACTGGAATATACCCGGGACGAGGTCATCACCTGCGCCGGCTCCAAACAGGCCCTCTATAATCTGGGGATGGTCCTTTTCGATAAGCGAGATGAGATCATCATTCCCGTGCCGTACTGGGTGACGTATCCCGAACAGGTCCGGCTGGCAGCTGCGACCCCGGTCTTTGTGCCAACCGCCGAGGAGGA
>JBOHQS010000077.1:0-9452 GCA_050732295.1 Methylomirabilales bacterium (SeqCode) | reverse complement strand
GCGAGCCTGGGTCGCCTCCGGCCGGCCTATGCTGTCGAGGCCCTTGAAGCTCACTTCCGGGCGCCGGTCTACTTGGGGGACAGCCTCACGCCGCTCGCCGAGGTCCAGGAGCTCTTGCAGGGGGGGATCGCACGTCTCCGGCTGATCGCGGTCAACCAGACCGGCAAGGTCGTCTGCGAGGGGACCGCCACATTGCGGCCGGAGAAGGCGGGCGAGATCCTCCCCACGCCCCCCGCAGAGATCGCCTGGCTCCGCCAGTGGGCCCAGGATGTCACGCCCGCGGTGCCTCCGGGTGTGTACGACTTCACCGACCCGGCGAGTCCCCGCCACCAGACCTTCACCAAAACAATTACCCCCGAGCTGGTGCGCGCCACCCAGGCCCTGTTCGGCCCCCTCTATCCGCACCAGGTGAGTCCCCTGCTCGGCCTCGGGACGCTAGCGATGACCTCGGCCGAGAGCTCACCCGGCCACCTCCTCCTCACGGCCCGGGTGTCGCAATTCGGAGCGCCCATCGAGCCAGGAGATCAGCTCAGCATGTCAGCCTCAGCCCCGCCACCCGACCAGATCCGCCGCTCGCAAAAGGGCAAAGGGCCTCCGATCGTCCCGCTCGATATTGTCCTGACCAATCAACGCGGCGCAACCGTCCTGACCGGCCAGGTGATCAAGCTCATGGAAGAGCCGCGATCCTCCTGACCGCCCTCGCTACAAGCGCGACCAGGCCTCGAGCAGCGTCCGCTTGGACCCCGCAATGACCATTTCGGAAGACTCGCCGGGTAAGGGTTTCACTTCGAAGCCGACGATGGGTCGCTTTCCCTCGCCGAGATAACCGATCTGGAAGAGCTCTCGCAGAAAGTCCACCACCTGCGGAACATCATTCGCGCTCCCCTCAAGGCCGAACCGGGGGTGCTGATCGCCGTAGGCGGGGTGTCCCGGCCTTGTGACGCAGTTGCCGATGTGCACGTGCGCTAGGTAGCCCTTGGCAACTTGAAGCGCCTCCTGCGACGTTTCCCCCTGGAGTGGAAGGTGGCTCAGATCGAGCATCAGGCCAAAGGTGGGATCGACCTTGCGGACCTCGGCAGCGACCTTGACTGCGTCGGAGGTGGGGCCGATGAGGCAGCGTTTATCGACCTTCTGATCGAAGGTTTCGAGAAGAACCCGGAGGTTCCCTTTGGACCGGACATAGGCGCAGATCTCCGTGAGCGACTGGATGAGGAGACTCATGGCCTCGTCCCGCCCCTCTCTTGGATCGGGCCCGCTCAAAAGCGCCAGAACCCCGGCGCCCAGCGTGTACGCCTCGTCCGCGGCCTCCTTGACGGCCTCGACCGCCTTGGCCCGCTCGGCGGACTCAAAGGCGTTCAGATTCAGCTTCCGAGTGAGGAGTATCGGCTGCGCCCCGAATCCCACCGCGAGCCGATTCTCCTCGAGGATCCGCGCAACCGCCTCGCGGGCCTTCGGATCCTTGATCGTGGTGACCTCGACCGCGGAGAAGAACTCATCCTCGGCGATGCGGCGGATGGTTTCAACGATCGGGCCCTCCCCCGTGAGGGTCTCTGGATAGGCCATGAAATGGACGATGCCCACCCTCATACACCTCTGGAGGTTCTCTCTCACCGGCGACGCGCCTTCCTGGGGCTGAACGGACCCGATGACTCGATCCCCGCCTGATAGCCGAGCCCAGCCGATACCCGCCGTCCCTCCTCCACGCTTCCTCCGTCCCATGGCTTTTCGAATTACGGAAACCTGTTTCTTCCAGCGGTAGGATCTGTACCCTAAGGAAGCCACCGGGAGACGTCAAGGAGATTCGGATGGTCAAGGCTCAGCATGGAAGGATTCACGCGGAGCATCCCGGCGGTTACCGGAGACTATGCCGCGGACCTTAACGACACAGTCGAGGCCCATTGCCTGACCGTCCGCATTGCCCGCGCACGCCTATGAGACTGCCGGCCAAGGAGGTATGGTGAAGGTGAGGATTGTTCAGCGAACTTATTGGAGCCCCTGCAGGATGTCCTGGGCCCGCCGCGCATCACCGGAGTTGGGGAACTTGGTCTTAAGCTCTTGGAGCAGGCGTTTCCCCTGAGCCTTCTCGTTCAGCTCCAAATAGGCATTGCCCTGCTTCAGCATCGCGGGGGGAACCTTGGCGCTGTCGGGATACTCCTTGATCAGCTTGTCAAACTCCCGGATCGCCTCCCGGTATTTCCGTTGGCTGTAGTAGGATTCTCCAAGCCAGTACTGAGAATTGGGGACCAGGCTGGTCTTGGGATAGAAGGTTAGGTAGCTCTTGAAGCCGCTGATGGCCAAATCGTAGTTGCCCTTGTGGTAGTCGTTCAACGCCTTCGTGTACACCTCCTCCGGTGAAGGGAGGGATCCCTGCATCACCGGCTGCTCTGGAACGGTCGCGCCCGGGGCCTGCGGCAGTGCAGAACTCCCACCCCGCGGAGGGAGGGGCTGGCCAGTCGAGGGACCAGGCTGCGCCGCCCCGGCTTGGGGTGCAACACCCGGGAGGGGAGCGGGGAGCTGACCTGTTGCAGAGGTCCCGCCGGGTCTCACCGCCTCCCCCGAGAGGCGGGCCAATTTCATCTCAGTCGCATCCAGGCGCTTGCCGAGTTCCGACAGCCGGTAGTTGGTCTCTTCCAACTGGCCCTGGACCATCCGGGTCTCGACCGCAAGCTCCTCCATGCGGGCCACGAGATCGGTCGCCCGGGAAGTCCCTCCATCACCCCCCGCCCGTTTCGCCATGGTGTTGACTTCCCCCCGAAGGCTTCGGACGTCCTGCTGAAGGGCCTGGAACTCTTCCGTTTTCACCATGCAGGCATTGCTCAGCAGGGCAGTACCGACGAGGAGGAGCCAGACGAAATACCTCACCATCATCATCTCCTCATGAGATCACCCGGAATACGGGTGTGTTCCCCTTGCGCGGAGGAGGGAGCGACGTGCGCTCCCTCCTTCCGATTGTCTTCCGCTGCCTCGGCTACTTCTGTATAACGAAGTGGCCCCGGCGGTTCCATTTCCAGGCGGCTTCGTCGTGGCCAAGGACAAAGGGCCGCTCCTCGCCATAGCTGATCGTCGAGATCCGCTTGGCATCGATCCCCCCGGCCACCAGGTAGTCCCGGACCGTTTTGGCCCGGCGGTCGCCTAGTCCCAGGTTGTACTCGTTGGTCCCCCGCTCATCGCAGTGCCCCTCGACCATGGTGCGCGCGGCCGGGTTGGCCTTGAGCCACTGTATGTCCTCGTTCAGGGCCTGCTTGGCATCGTCTCTCAGAACGGCCTTGTCGAAATCGAAGAAGACATCCTTCAGCGGGCCCTCCCCCGTTGGCCTCGCCCCGGGCTGTACAGGAGCCTCTGTAATCGGCTTCGCCGGGGTGACCTGCTCCGCGCCCGGACCCCCCGCGGCCCCTGGGCCACCTGCTCCCACCTCCGGCTTCTTGGGACAGCCGGTCAACAGCAGGGCCGCGCCCACGATAAGAATCGGACCCCAAAACCTCCCTCCGGACCACCGCTGTTCTTTCGCCTCTCTCCCTCTAACCATCCTCTCCTCCTTTCTGTGGTATGACAGCCCCTCCCCGGCATCCCAGATCGTCAGGGCGACCAATCCGGGGCAAAGCTCTTGGAGCCGCTTCGCGTCAGGCGCTTCTGTCCCGATCCATCGGCGTGCATGACATGGATATCTTTTTTCCCGGTTCGATTCGAGGTAAAGACCAGGTGCCGCCCGTCAGGCGACCAAGCGGGGTCCTCGTTGACCCCGACGGTGGTGATCTGCTGCACTCCGGTTCCATTGGGATTCATGAGGTAGATCTGGAAGCCTCCACCTCCCCGGTTGGAGGCAAAGGCGATCTTGTCGCCTCTTGGCGACCAGCGGGCGGACGCATTGTACTCGCCCTCAAAGGTCAGTCGCTGGAGATTTGTCCCCTCGAGATCCATCATGTAGACCTGCGGAGAACCACCCCGGTCCGAGGTGAAGACGATCTGCCGCCCGTTGGGAGAGAAGGAGGGAGAGACCGAAATCGCGAGGCCGTTCGTGAGACGACGGAGCTCCCCGCCCGTCGGCCGCATCAGGTACAAGTTCGTCCCCCCATCCTTGCTCAAGGACAGGGCGAGCCACTGGCCCGTTGGGGACCAGCCGGGGGCGATGTTGAGCCCGGGCACCGCCGATACCTTGTCCCGCCGTCCCGTCTCGAGATTGAGGAGGTACAGATCCGGATTCCCATCCCGATAGGACGTATACGCGAGCAGCTTTGCGTCAGGCGAGAAGCGCGGTGAAAGGTTAATGGATCGGTTCCCCGTGGCGATCGTCGGGTTGTGGCCATCGTAGTCCATCAGGTAGAGTTCGGTCGCACCCTTCTCGGCGCTCGCGTAGGCGATCCGGGTCGAGGCAACCCCTCGCTCGCCGGTGAGTCGCAGCACCACCTCGTCGGCCAGTCGGTGAACCATCGACCTGATAGCCGTGACCTCTCCGAAGTAACGCTTGCCGCCGAGAAAGACCCCGCGGCTCACGTTATAGACACGCCCCTCAAGGGTCAGGTCCTTCCCCCGCTGCGTGAGCTCCGCCACCACCATGGCCTGGACCTTCAGGTGATTCAAGGGCGCGAGCACCTTCTCCTCTTCGCCCAGGCGCACCTGCCTGGCGTCGAACGGCAAGAAGGTGGGCGGCAGCACCTCGAAGACCGTGGAGAACTCCAGATCATCCACCAGGACCGCCAGGGCCTGCGCCGCCAGATCTCCACCCCCCGACCCGCCTGAGGGGCGCAACCCCACCACGGCGATGGGGAGGCGTTGAATCACCGTCCGTGTGACCGTGATGTCCACCTGGGCCGATGCGCCGACGGCCAGCAACCCACTGAACAAGACCAAGAGCCAGATGATCCGCGCGAGCCTCGTCATGCCGTTACTCCCCACGCATCTCAAAGTGGAACCGCACCAGCAGCGTCTCCTTCGCAAAGAGCGGAGGGAAAGGCTGAAGGGGAACCGCCTCCTGGACCGCCCGCAGGGCCGATTGATCCAAAAAGATACTCCCCGAAGGGGTCAGGACCTGGATATCGCGGACCATGCCAGAGCGTACCACGGTGAAGCCAAGCGTCACCCGCTGTACCTGACGGGCCGCGAGGCCCAAGGGCGGCTCAACCCAGCGACTGCTCACCTTCTCCTGGATCAATGCCAGATAAATGCTCAAAGAGGGATCGGCGTTGTCCGCGGAGACGCCGCTCTCTGCGACAACCCCCCCGAGTCCACCTCCGCCCGGGCCGGCCGGCAGGGCTGCCTGAGCCGGGGCCTGGTAGACCTTCGCCGGCGAAGATGACACCCCGGACGACTGGGGCGCTTTCGGGGGCGTCGGTGCCACCTTCTGCTTCTTGGGCAGGGCGAGTGTGTCTGGCGAAGGCGTCGGGGCCTCAGGTTTCACTGCGGCGACCTTCGCCTTCGAGGGCGGGGCCGCTGGCGTCGGAGCCTTCGGGGTCTCCACCTTCGGGGCCTCCACCTTCACAGCCGGCTTCCCCGCAGGCGACGACGGCACCCTGTGTGTCCCCGGAAGGTCCACCAACGTCACCTTGTACGCCACCGGCACGTGAAACCGGTGCGCGTAGAGCGAAGGAGTAAGAAACACCCCAGCGAAAACCAGAAAGTGCAACACCAGGGAGAAGGCCAGATTGACCGTCAGTTCTCGGCGCTCCCCGTCCATCGTCCACGGGTGCCCCACTCCCCTACTGCCCTCTCTCTTGGGGATGCAGGGGTTCGGTCACCATGCCCAGCCGGTCGATCCCGGCCTTCTTGACCACGTCCATCACCTGAACCACTATCCCGTAAGGGACCTTCTCGTCAGCCCGCAGGAAGACTGCGGCTTTCGGATTCCGCTTCTGCAGACCGGTCAGCACCTTCTGGAGCCGACCCAGGGTGATCTGCTGGTCATCCAGATAGATCATCTTGTCCTTGGTGACGGTCAGGATCAAGCGCTCTTCGGGCTGGACATTTCTGGTCTCGGTGCGCGGGACCTGGACGTCGATCCCTCGGATCATCATGGGGGCGGTAATCATAAAGATAATGAGGAGCACCAACACCACATCCACGAAGGGGGTGACGTTGATCTCGGACAGGGCGCCGCCCAGCCGTTGCTCCGATCCGGAAAGGTGCGCGCTCATCGTCCCGCCACGAGCCGCTCTGCCAGGCCCATGAACTCCAGCGTAAAGAGATCCAGACGAGTCCCAATACCGCGGATGCGATTCACGAAATAGTTATAGGCGATGACCGCCGGGATGGCTGCAGCCAACCCCGCGGCGGTGGCGATCAGGGCCTCGGCGATGCCCGGGGCCACAGCCCCCAGATTGGCGGACCCCGCCGCCCCGATCCCGACGAAGGCGTCGATGATGCCCCAGACCGTGCCAAAGAGGCCGATAAAGGGGGTTACGCTGCCGGTCGTGGCCAGGAAGATGAGATGACGCTCTATCTGGGACAGCTCCCTCAGGCTGGCATGCCTGAGCGTTCGACCGATCCCCTCGAGGATCTCACCACTCCGCTCCGCCGGCGGCGTCAAGGGCATCCCTCCGGGATTGCCGCCGGGGTGCGGATTTCCCCTCCCATGCTGACTGAGCTCCCGAAATCCTTCGCGAAAGAGCCCCACCACCGGAGATGCGGGGTACCGCTTGGCCTCCTCGTACGCCGCACTGAGATTCTTGGACGTGCGAAAGAGGCGGAGAAAAGCGTCCGACTGCCGCTCTGCCTTTCGCAGGGTCCTCAGCTTTGCGAAGATGATGGCCCAGGAGGCGATGGAGAAGAAGAGGAGGAGAAGGAGGACCCCCTTGGCCACCGGCCCCGCTTGCAGGACGAGATGCAACACACTGATCCCACTCATAACGCGTCATCTATAGCACGGTCCCCCGGAGGCGTCAAGGGGTAGTGCCCACGTGTCCGTCGCTCCACCAGCCCTTGGGAGACTGAGGGACCTCCTCCGGAAAGGACGAAGATCCTCGACCAGATAGAAATGTGAGCTGCCCTCTTCGCGAGGGTGCTCAAAGGGATGTGAAGGGGCCCGTACCAGCCCCTCTGGCATGCGTCAAGCTGCTTTGTCCCGCTTATGAGGGCGGGGCGCGGGGCCGCCACGAGCGGATTTCTTATTCGGCTCGGGAAGAGAAGGCTCCCAGTATGTCCGCTGCTTCAAGGCCGATCGGATAATCCGGAGCTCTCGGTCCCCGAAGCCCCCTTCGTTTCCGAAAACCTTGTGCATGTATCCGCCTCCCCCTAAAGAAACCCCCGGATAGGGGGGCGGAAAAGCAACAATCGTGCCAGGGCTAGCCCGAGAATCCCCCTCCACCACACAATTTAGACACCTTGTGTCACCAAGAGATTACCGTGACCACCCCGTCTCGGTAACGGCGTCCCGGGGATGAGGTACTCTTCCCCGCGTTGACAACGCACGACCCCTTTGTTAACGTCAGATGATATTGTTTCGGAGAGAGCAAGATTCTCTACTGCGCCCGCCTTCGCCGGGATGCATATGCTGCGCCTCGATGCGATAGATGTCGCCCTTCTCCCACGGATCAATCCCATCTTTCGGGATTATCTTCAGGGAAGGTCTCCGCTCCGCGATTTCTATCGCTGGGACCCCCGGGAGCCGCAGGGGCAGCTCGTAGAGTCTCTCACGCGTCGGAGCTACCCCCGGGACGAGCTGGCCACCATTCTCACCGACCAGAACCGGGCCTGGGGCGCAGGCAACGCGCTCGTCGAAGGGATCGCACGCCTGCGCGATCCCCAGGCGATCATGGTAGTGACCGGTCAGCAGGTGGGACTCTTCGGTGGCGCCCTGTATACCTTGTACAAGGCTCTCACGGTGGTGGCGGTGGCCCGCCAGCTCGAGTCAGAGTGGCAGATCCCCTGCCTCCCCCTCTTTTGGATGGCCTCGGAGGACACGGACTTTGCCGAGATTGACCACGTCACCATGCCGGACGAGCAAGACCGGGTCACGCTTCTCCGCTACGTCCCGCATGAAGGCTTCGGGACCGATCTCCCGGCGACTCATGCGTTCACCCCGGAGATCGGCGGGGTCTTCGACGCCTTCAGGCAGGCGGCGGGGGCGAGTCGACTTCAGGAGAAAGTTCTTGCGCTGCTCCAGGATTGTTATCGTCCCGGGGCAAATCCGGTTGCGGCCTTCGGCCGGTTGCTCTCCTCCCTCCTCGGAAGGCAGGGTCTGATTCTGGTGGATCCTTCCGACGGACGCCTCAAGGCGTTAGCCCGCTCCCTGTTCCTCCACGAGATCGTCACCGCGCCCGCCTCGGCACGGCTGGTCCAGACGGCCTGGGAGAAGCTCCGCAGTCTCGGCTATCCTCCGCAGGTCCGTCTCAGGGGAGAAGGCCCCAACCTCTTCTACCTGCACAAGGGGCGCCAGTCCCTCAAACAGATCGGGGATCGACAAGCGCTCGTGCAGATCGTGGAGGAGACCCCGGAGCGCTTCAGCCCCAACGTGATCCTCCGGCCCATCATGGAGAGTTTCCTCTTCCCGACGCTCGCCCACGTGGGGGGGCCGCACGAGATCGCCTACTATGCCCAGCTCCGGGGGGTCTTTGACCACTTCGACATCCCGATGCCCTTTCTCCTCCCTCGGGCGTCCCTCACCCTCGTGGAGGGCCGAATCGAGCGACTCGTCAAGAAACATGACCTGACGTTCCCCCGCCTCCACGAAGACCCCGAGCGGGTTGTCCGCCAGGTTCTTCGCCGCTCTCTCCCCAGGAGTTTTGTGGCGAAGCAGCAGAGGGTCGTGCGGACGGTGCTCAAGAGCTTCGAAGAGCTCAAGGTGCTGGTCTCGACCCTCGATCCCACGCTCACCCCCCGGGTGGGTCGGGGAGAGGGGTTGGTGAAGAAGCAGATGGAAGAGATGGAGCGGCTCCTCCTCCGCTCCCTCAAGCGCCGTAACCAGGAGATCCGGACCCAGGTCCTCCGGGTCCTGACTCATCTGCTCCCCCATGGAGAGCTGCAGGAGCGGGTGTACGGGTTCATGCCGTATCTCTGCCGTCACGGGCTCCCCCTCCTCGATGTGATCGCGGGGGCCATCGACGGGCCGGGATGGGACCACCGGCTCCTCTATCTGGGCGCCTCACGCCCCACCCGATGACCATCCAAATCTGTTCAGGGTTCATAGTTCATGGTTCATGGAAAAGCGAGCATCAGCAACTCTGAACGGTGAACCCTGAACCATGAACCCGGCCGAACGGCCTGAAAGGCCGGAGGTCCGATGAAGATCGGCATCACCTGCTATCCCACCTATGGCGGAAGCGGCGCGGTCGCGGCGGAACTGGGCATCCAGCTCAGCCAGCGGGGCCATCACGTCCACTTTGTCAGCTACGCCCTCCCATTCCGCCTCCCCACGTTTCAGCAGAATCTCTTCTTTCATCAGGTCGAGATGATGTCTTATCCCCTCTTCGAACACACCCCCTACACGATCACCCTGGCGGCCAAGATGGCAGATGTGGCCA
>JBOHQS010000076.1:0-9526 GCA_050732295.1 Methylomirabilales bacterium (SeqCode) | reverse complement strand
GGTAGCCAACGGTGCCTCCCCCGACAATGACGATGTTCACCTTTCCCGTTCTCCCTTCGGCCGGTTATCGTATCAAAGATTCAAACATCGCCTGGGCCCCGAGGGTGAGCGGGCAGATGGCCTCAACACCCAACTCTCGGGCGATTTCCAGCCGGCGAGGGTTGATGATTCCTATGATCACCCGGGGGATCTGGTACAGCTCCTTTGCGATCAGGGCGGCCATGAGATTCACATAGTCGTTATCCGTGACGGCCACAAAGGCATCGATCCCCTGAATCCCAGCCGTCTTGAGGACCTCCTCGTCGCTGCCGCTTCCGACGATGCACCGGATGCGAGTCTTGGCTGTCATCGTCGCCTGGACCTTGCCCGTCTCCGGGGTCGCGCTTCGCTGCACCACCAGATCTTCCCCTAGCATCTTGAAGGACCTCGGCTCACGGTCCACGATGACCACCTCGTGGCCCTGGCCCACCAGCTGTCCGGCCAAAAAGGAGCCGACCCGCCCGGAGCCAACGATGAGCGCCTTCATCGACGTCTCCTTCAGCAATCCGGGGAGCTTCTCAGGATTCCTGGCCCGTTCGAGAGTTCACCCTGTCCAAACAACAGGCCGCCGTCGGGAACTCACCCGTCGGACTTGGGTCCCCCGCCTCGCACAAGGAAACTCGGCGTTGTGCTGACTATGCAGATACGGCGGACTTTATACGCCCTTTGCCCCACGATGTCAAGAGGAGGGCAGAGTGAACCGGAAGCGAAGGTAGGGCGTTAGGGGAGGGCCGCGAACGCCTTGGTCACCAGCCACGCGATCAGCCCGCAGACAGGAAAGGTCAGGATCCAGGCAGCGACGATCTCCATCGTGACTCCCCACCGGACGGCGGAAAAGCGCCGGGTCGTGCCCACCCCCACGATCGCCGTGCTGATGGTGTGGGTGGTGCTCAGGGGGATTCCCAGTCGGGAGGCCAACTCGATGGTGAGGGCGGCCCCCGTCTCGGCGGCAAAACCTTGCACCGGTTCAAGCTTGGTGAGGCGCAGTCCCATCGTGCGGACGATCCGCCAGCCGCCGACGGCCGTCCCCACCCCCATGGTGAGGGCGCAGAGGAGGATCACCCAGAGCGGGATCTGGAATTCGGGCAGGATGCCGCCCAGGAGGAGGGCCAGACTGAAGGCTCCGATGAACTTCTGGCCGTCGTTTGATCCGTGACTGAAGGCCATGAAGGCGGCGGAGAGGATTTGAAGCCGTCCAAAGCCTCGCCGGACAGCTCCCGGCCGGCTGTTGGCCAGCAGCCGGTACAACGTCCCCATGATGAAGAGCCCGCCGAAAAAACCGAGAAACGTCGAAAAGACAAGGCCGATCAGGACCTTGCTCCACCCGTCCCAGAGGAGCGCTGATGGGCCGGCGGTGGCCAGGCCCGCACCGGTCAGGCCGGCGACCAGGGCATGAGTTTCACTGGTGGGCAAGCCGTAGTACCAGGCCAGCGTGCTCCAGACGATAATCCCCACCATCGCGGCCCCGACCGTGGTGAGATTGATGACCTCGGGCTTGACAATGCCTTTGCCTATGGTGGCGGCGACCGCGGTTCCCGACATCGTCCCCACGACGTTGAGGACCGTGGCCATGATCAGGGCCTGGGTGGGAGAGAGGACGCGGGTCGAGATGACCGTCGCGATGGCGTTCGGGGCGTCGGTCCAGCCGTTGACAAACTCCGCCGCCAGGACCAGGAGGAGAACCGGGAGGATGAGGAGCAGGCCGTCAGGCATGGTGAGAACCGGCGGTTAGGCGTTCTTCAGGGCGATACTCTCCACGATGTTCGCCACGTCCTCACAGCGGTCAGTGGTCGTCTCGAGGATCTCGTAGATCTCCTTCCACTTGATGACGTCCAGTGGTGGGCGCTCGCCATCGAACAGGGCGGCCGTGGCCTCCCGGTAGATCTCGTCAGCCGCGTTCTCTAAGCGATTAATCTCGATGCAGTGCTCCTCGACATCCTCCAGCTTGGGCATGTGGGAGACCGCCTTGACCATCTGCTCGGCGGAGGTCACGATGATGCCGCACATCTTCTTGGCCTCAGGGGTCACCCCCTCGATCTTATACAGGACCATCCGCGAGGCCGCAGCCTCTATGGCATCCATGACGTTATCGAGGGCCGTGGTGAGCGCATGGATATCTTCCCGATCGATGGGGGTGATAAAGGTCTGGTTCAGCATCCGCATGATGCGATGGGTGATCTTGTCCCCTTCGTGCTCAAAGTCCACGATCCTCTTCCACGATTCTTGGGGATCCCGATAGTGGTCGAACATCTCCTTGAGGGCCTGGGCCCCTCCCAGGGCGTTCTGCGCCGCCTCTTTGAAATGATCAAAGAACTTTTCTTGGCGGGGGATCAACCGAAACACGGACCCTCCCCGGGCGTTCCCCGAACCACGATGTAGCCTACCAGCCGCGCCAACAGGTTGTCAACGATCCGTCGGCTGATAGATCGTGACCCACCGACTGCGCTCGGCGTGGCGTTCCAGGGCGAGCTGGATCAGCCGGTCCACGAGATCCGGATAGCTCAGGCCGCTGGCCTCCCAGAGCTTGGGATAGACCGACGTGGCCGTGAAACCGGGAATCGTGTTGATCTCATTGACGTAGAGCTGTGCCGAGGCCCGCTCCAGGAAGAAATCGACCCGGGCCATCCCGGCGCAATCAATCGCTTGATAGGCCCTGATGGCCTGCGCCTGGACCTCCCGGGCGAGGGGTGGAGGGAGCGGAGCCGGAATCCTCACCTCGCTCATGCCGGACTCATACTTGGCCCGATAATCGTACCAGAGCTGTTTGGGGATGATCTCGCCGACGACCGACGCCTCCGGCGCGTCATTGCCCAGGATCCCACACTCGACCTCCCGGCAGTCAAGGCCTTGCTCGACCAGGATCTTGCGGTCGTATCGAAAGGCCTCCTGAATGGCCTGATCGAGGCTCACACGGTGGGTCGCCCGACTCACCCCGACGCTCGAGCCCAGGTTGCTGGGCTTGACGAAGATCGGATACACAAAGGTCTGTTCCAGCAGGCTCAAGACCGCGGCGGGGTCTTCCCGCCAGGATCGGGCCGTGAGGACGCGATACGGCACGACCGGGAGCCCGGCCTGCTGGAAGGCGGCCTTCATCGCCACCTTATCCATGCCGAGCGCCGAGGCCATGACCCCGCACCCCACGTACGGCACCCCCAAAAGCTCGAGCAGCCCTTGGACCGTGCCATCTTCCCCATACGTCCCATGCAGGACGGGAAAAACCACATCGATGGACTCCTGCAACAGGCGGGCCGTCGCCCTCTCCGGTTCCATGCTCACGAGCGGGCGTGCCGACGACCCCGGGACGACGCCGACCCTGGTCCCCTTTTCCACCGACAGTTGATCCGGCCCCTTCACCAGGACCCACTCCCCCTGCGGCGTGATCCCGATGGAGAGCACCTCATAGCGAGAAGGGTCCAAGGCAGCCAGGACGGATCGGGCCGAGGCCAGGGAGACCTCGTGCTCACCCGACCGGCCCCCGAAGAGGATGCCCACCCTCATCCGTGCACCCGCCATCTGATCTCCTCGGCCGCACGTCCCTAGCGAGGCTGTGGCATTCTGTGGTAAGCTCTCCCCCGCGAAGACGCGTTCAGGGTCGTCGGGAGCGTGCCATGATCCCTGGCTTCAATACAAACCTGTCCCGTGGCCAGCAAGCCTACCACGTCCAGACTGAGGATGTGGGGGGAGACACCCCTCACGTGCTGACTCTCGCGTACCGCGGCGGCGCCGTGGTCACCCAGATCAAGACGCCCTACAGCGAGCTCCTCGGTCCACACCCTTCCCCCGAGGCGGTGCGCGCGCTCATGACCAGCCAGCACCGCCAGATGATCGCAGACATTCAGGCGGGAAAATTCGAGGGCGAGCGACGCTGATCGGCTCACCGAAGCCCCGACCATCGCCGGGTGAGATCCGTGTGAATCCCGATCTGGTCCAGGATCCGTCCGACAATCTGGTCGAGCATCTCGGAGACCGTGGTCGGGCGCTGGTAAAAGGGGGGAATCGGAGGCGCGACCGTCACGCCCAGGCGGGCCAGGCGCAGGAGGTTTTCGAGATGGATGGCGTGGAGCGGACTCTCGCGCGGCACGAGGACCAGGCGCTTCCCCTCCTTGAGGATCACATCCGCCGCCCGCCCGATCAGGGTATCCGCAAACCCCGATGCGATGCCGGCGAGGGTCTTCATGGAGCAGGGGACGACGAGCATGGCGCGGACGTTCGGGGCCACGTAGGAGCCGCTGGCGAGGGGCGCCGCCATGTCGTGCGGCGCGTGACAATATGTCGCCAACGCCTTGAGGTCGCCGATCGCCCGCCCCGTCTCCTCCCGGATGACGATCTCGGCGCCCTGCGAGATGATGAGGTGGACCGCGTCGCCGCGCTCGGCCAGCACCTCCAGGAGGCGCACCCCAAGAGCCGCCCCGCTCCCCCCGGTGATGGCCAGAATCAACTCCTGACCCGCCGCGTGCATCCCCATCGACCCTCACGTGCGCCCAGCCGGGCCCAACATTGCATAGGGGCTTTGCAGTGTCAACAGCAATCAGAGTTGCTTGTAGATGTAGGCGCCGAGGAGGAGGCCGAACAGGGAGGCGAGATTGATGCGGACGATGAAGCCGAAGGTGAGGGAAACGATCCTGAGGTCGAGGGTGGCCGGCGGATCGAGACCCGGCGAGATCCCCCGCGAAAAGATGCGGTCAAGAATGCCGCCGGGAAAGAGGTAGGCAATCAACTCTCCCAAGGCGGCACCGATGATGGCCCCCAGGATGATGATCACCACAAAGGCGGCCGTTCCCCCGGGTTTCTTCGCCAGGGCCCACCCCTCCTTTTTACCCGGGCATCTCTCAGTTGACTGCGCGGGATAAGAGCCGAGAGCATGCTGCCATGAAAGTACACGGGATGCAAGGACGAAATGCGGATCAGCGCGGGGGCGGCCTGAGAAAGGGCAGGTGCGTGGCGACCGCTTCTGCGAGAGCAGGGATCGTAAACGCGGCCGGCATGATATGCGCGGCGAGGCCGTACCGGGCCGCCGTCTCGGCGGTGATCGGCCCGATGCAGGCGATAGTCACATCCTTGAGGAGCGCGGCAAGATCCTGCCCCGGAAGCATCTCGACAAAGTTCACCACGGTCGAGGAGCTGGTAAAGGTCACTGCGTCGATCTGCCCGGCCCGCAACAGATCCAGGACGGCGCCGGCCTGATCGGCCACCGGCACGGTGCGATACACGGCCACGACTTCGACCTGGGCTCCCCGCTCGCGAAGCCCAACGGGAAGGACCTCGCGCGCCTCGGCCGCCCTGGGGATGAGGAAACGCATTCCGCTGAGATCTCGGTCCAAGGCCTCGAGGATTGCCTCGGCGCGGTACTCATCCGGCACCAGGTCCGGATGCAGCCCCACTTCCTGCAGCGCGGCCGCCGTCGCCGGACCGATCGCGGCCATCCGGATGCCGTGGAGTGCTCGGAGGTCTCCTCCCCCTTCTTGCAGGCGCTTGAGAAAGCAGCGGACCCCGTTGGCACTGGTGAAGATCACCCAATGAAAGCTGGCGATGCGTTCGAGGGCGCGATCCACCGCCCCCCAATCGTCCGGCGCACGGATGGCAATCGTCGGGCATTCGATCACCTCCGCCCCATAGTCCTCGAGGAGCTCAGCGAACTCACTCTGTTGCTCTCGGGCTCGAGTCACCACGATCCGCCGACCACAGAGGGGTTTCTCCTCGAACCATCTGAGCTGACCGCGCAGTCTCACGACCTCCCCCACGACGATAACGGCGGGCGGGCGTATCCCCTGAGCCCTCTCCACGATGTCGCGCAGGCTCCCCGTGATCGTCTCCTGGAGGGGCCAGCTACCGAACCGGATGACCGCCACCGGTGTCTCCGGGTGCCGCCCATGCTTTAAGAGAGCTGCCACGATCTCTGGGAGACGCTTCGTCCCCATCAGGAAGACCACCGTGGCGATGCCAGCAAGCGCACGCCAATCGATCCCCGAAACCTCTGTGGCCGGGTGGCCGGTGACAAAGGCCACGGTCGAGGCCAACTCCCGGTGGGTGAGGGGGATCCCGGAATAGGCGGGAACCGCGATAGCAGACGTGACACCTGGCACCACCTCAAAAGCAATCCCTGCCTCGTGGAGCGCCTCTGCCTCCTCGCCCCCTCTACCAAAAATGAAGGGATCGCCACCCGTGAGCCGCACCACGACCTGGCCCCGGCGGGCTCGCTCGATCACCAGGCGATTGATCTCCTCCTGGGGCAGGCTATGTTCCCCTCCCCCCTTCCCCACATAGATCCGCTCGGCATCGGGGGGGGCGTAACTCAGAAGGCGCTCATTGGCCAGGGTGTCGTAGATGATCACCTCGGCCCGTTCCAGACAGTGCTTCCCCTTCAGGGTCAAGAGACCAGGGTCGCCCGGGCCTCCGCCAACGAGATACACCTTACCTTTTGCTTCAGGGTTCATAGTTCAGCGCTGAGACTGGAGACGGGGGCTTTGAGACCGGAGTCTCTAATGTCTGGTCTGAGGTCTGCGGTCTGATGTGTCGAGTCCTCAGTCTCCGGTCTCCTGTCTCTGGTCTCCCGTCGGTGGTCGGTCATCGGTCGTCGAGTTACGGGGCAGCGGGAGGCTCGAAGGTTGTGCCGGAAAGCTCCCGGATGATCCGATCCGCCCCACGCCGCAGTAGCTCTTCCGCAATGGCGAGCCCGATCTCCTCGGCGAGGGCGCTGGGCCCCTTCCGCTCGCCGCGGATCACCCCGGTCCCGTCCGGATTGATCACCAGGGCCATGAGACGAAGCTCAGCCCCATCGAGCCGCCCATACGCGGCGATCGGAACCTGACATCCCCCTCCGAGCCGCTTGAGGAAGGCCCGCTCCGCAGCAATCGTCAAGGCACTCGGCCCGTGAGTCATGGGCTCCACCAAGTCGCGTATCCGTTGATCGTGTGCACGGATCTCCAGGCCGAGGGCCCCTTGGCCGACAGCGGGGAGGCTGATCTCGGGCGGCAGGACCTCGGTGACCTCCTGCTGCCGCCCGAGGCGGTGCACCCCGGCAGCCGCAACCACTATGGCGTCGAGTCCCTCGGTGTCGAGTTTCCTCAGCCGAGTATCCAGGTTCCCCCGGAGCGGGACCACAGTCAGGTCGGGGCGAAAATGCAGGAGCTGGGCCTGCCGCCTCAGACTGCTCGTGCCGATCCTGGCGCCGGAGGGCAGAGCACCCAGTTTCTCTCCCCGGCGTGAGATGAGGACGTCCGACGCGTCTTCCCGCTCGAGAATAGCGGCAATGTTGAGGCCCGGGGCGATCTCGGTCGGAACGTCCTTCATGCTGTGGACCGCCACATCCACTTGACCATCCAACAGGGCCTCCTCGATCTCCTTGATGAAGAGCCCTTTGCCCCCCACGTGAGACAGGGGGATGTGGGCGAACGTGTCGCCGCTGGTCTTGATCTTCACCAGCACCGGCGCAAGCTCCGGGTACCTGCGCCTGAGCTCCCCGGCGACCCGGTCCGCCTGTGCGACGGCGAGCAGGCTCCCCCGAGTCCCAATGCGGATCTGAGCGTTCATCGTTCAGGGTTCATGGTTCAGCGTTGAGACTGGAGACGGGAGCAATGAGACCAGAGTTTCTAGTATCTGGTCTGAGGTCCGCGGTCTGATGTGTGGAGTCCCCAGTCTCCGGTCTCCTGTCTCTGGTCTCTCATCGGCCGGAGTCGTCAGTCGTCGTCCTGGAGGCCGAAGAGCCGGCGCAAGGCGCTCACATAGAGGAGGCCGTCGCGGTTGACGGACTGGCGCTTCAGCTCGGTGGTGGGGTGGTGCATGACCTTGTTGATGATGCCGTGGGCCAACGTCCGCACCACGTCCTGCTGGGCGGTGGTGAGCCCCGGCAGGCGGCTGAGCGCCTTGGCAAGCTCCGCCTCCCGGATCTCCTCCAGGTGACGCCTCAGCATCACGAGCGTGGGGACCACCTCGAGACTCTTGAGCCAGCGGAGGAAGTTCGCCACCTCCCGCTCGATCAAGAGCTCCGCCTGCGCTGCCTCGCGCTCGCGCGCCAGCCGATGGGCGGCCACCACGCCTTCCAGGTCATCGATGTCGTAGAGATAGACATTGTCAATCTCGTTCACCGCAGGATCGATATCCCGCGGAACGGCGATATCGATGAGGAAAAGGGGACGGTTGCGCCGGAGGCGAATGAGCTCTTCCACGTCGGCCCGGTGGACGATATAGTGGGGGGCGGCGGTGGAACTCAACACGATGTCGGCCTGGAGCAGCTCCTGGTGGATCTGGTCGAAGCGGACGGCCCGGCCCTCAAGCTGCGCCGCCATCTCGACCGCCCGGTCGAAGTGGCGATGGGCGACGACGACCGCCTGGACCCCCTCGCCCCTGAGGTGCCGGACCGCCACCTCCGCCATCTCCCCAGCCCCCAGGATGAGGACCGTCCGGCCACTGAGTTCGCCGAAGATCGTCTTGGCGAGCCCGATGGCTGCCGAGGGGATCGAGACCGCCGCCTCCCCGATGCCGGTCTCCGTCCGCACCTTCTTGCCCACCCCCAACGACCGCGTCATCAAGGTGTTCAGGATCGGCCCCGTCACCCCCTGGGCTCGGGCTACCTCGTACGCCGCCTTGACCTGACTCAGAATCTGAGATTCCCCCAGCACGAGCGAGTCGAGGCTCGCGGCCACCCGGAATGCGTGGCGGACAGCGGCGTCGTGGCGATGCCAATAGAGCCGGTCTTCAAAGAGGGCGAGCGGAGTCCGGGTCCCTTCCGCCAAGAGGCGCGGAATCGTCACCTGGGCCTGCTCCGGGTTGTCTGTGACCGCATAGACCTCCACCCGGTTACAGGTCGAGAGCACGAGCCGCTCGTTGATTCCCCCCTCCTGTTCCAGGCGTTCGAAGAACGGGGGCAGCGCTGTTCCAGAAAGGTGGAGGCGCTCCCGGATCTGCACAGGCGCTGTCGTGTGATTGAGCCCGACCGTCAGGATTACCATGGCTCAGTTAAAGGTATGGGGGCGGCCGAGCAGGACACTCACCCCGAGAAAGGTGGCCAGCACGGCGCTGAACCCGAGGATCGCCAAGAGCGCTGCCTTTCGCCCGCGCCACCCGGCGGTAAGCCGGGCCTGCAGAAGCCCCGCGTAAATCACCCAGGTGACCAGGGAAAGGAGCTGGGTCGGGTCCCACATGAGGATCTGACCCCGGGCGGCCTGGGATTGGATCGCGCCCGTGATGAGTCCCGCGGTGAGCAGGGGAAAGCCCACCAGGAGCGCCCGGTGCCCGAGTCCATCCAAAAAGTCCAGGGAGGGGAGCCGGTAATACATCACGCCGAGGCTCTTGGACTTGAGCTGCCGTTCCTGCAACAGATACATCAAGCCCACGCCGCAGGTGAGCGCCAGGGCAGCGCTTCCCAACAGGACAAACGTCACATGCAGCCAGACCCACGTATTCCGGAAAGCCGGGCTCAATACCGCGGGCCCTTTCGGCAGGCTGGCCGCGGCGAGCGCCGTCAGCAGCACGATCGGGAGAACGAAGG
>JBOHQS010000075.1:0-9744 GCA_050732295.1 Methylomirabilales bacterium (SeqCode) | reverse complement strand
CGCTCCAGGATTTCGGGGGTCAGCGGTTCCACATAGGTGCGGTGGGCCATCTCCGGATCGGTCATGATGGTGGCGGGATTCGAGTTGACCAGGACGATCTCGAACCCCTCCTGCCGCAGGACCTTGCAGGCCTGCGTTCCGGAGTAGTCGAACTCGCACGCCTGGCCGATGATGATCGGGCCAGACCCGATAATCAGGATCTTCTTGATGTCGGTGCGCTTCGGCATATCTAAACCGCTATCAGCAGTCAGCAGTCGGCCGCCAGCCACTGGCAATTTCAGATTTCGAACGTCGAATTTCGGATTGAGGCACTCGCGCATCCCCGGTCAAATCCGAAATCCGCGATGGCACATTCGAAATGCCTTCTCTGCACGGCGGACAGCTGATTGCCGGCAGCTGACAGCTGAATCATGTGGTGATCTCGCCTCGTTGATGGACCCGCGACCGCTCGATCCCGGGAAGCTCCACTGGGTGCCGCGGCGCGCGCCCTCGCTCCATCAAGGCGACAAAACGGTCAAAGAGGTACCGCGAGTCATGGGGGCCCGGAGAGGCCTCGGGGTGGTACTGGACCGAGAAGATGGGGAGTCGCGTGTGCCGCATCCCTTCGACGGTCCCGTCGTTCAGGTTCACGTGCGTGAGTTCCACCTCCCCACCCGGGATCGAGTCGATGTCGACGGCAAAGCCGTGGTTCTGGGTGGTGATCTCGACCTTCCCGGTGTGAAGCTCTTTGACCGGATGGTTCGCCCCATGATGGCCGAATTTGAGCTTGTACGTCCGACCGCCCAGGGCGAGGCCCAGAATCTGATGCCCGAGGCAGATCCCGAAGATCGGTCTTCTTCCGATGAGCCGCCGTGTGGTCTCAATCAGGTACGTCACTCCCTCCGGGTCGCCGGGACCGTTGCTGAGAAGGATGCCGTCTGGATTATAGGCCAGGATCTCGTCAGCGGTGACGAAGGCCGGGACGATGAAGACATCGCAACCAGCGCTCACCAGCTGTCGGAGGATGTTGTACTTGATCCCGCAGTCGATGGCTACCACTCTGTAACGCAGGTGAGAGGTGAGAGGTGAGAGGTGAGGGGAAAAGAGATCCAGTTGTTCCTTCTTCAACTCCTGACTCCTCACTCCTGACACCTCGGAATAGCCGTGGGGCCAGCGCCACTCCCCCTCCCACCATCGGAACGGCTCAGTGCAGCTCACCTCCTTGACCAGATCGCGCCCGATGAGACCTGGAGAAGATCGGGCCTTCTCGATGAGGCTTGCGGGAGCAAGGTCGATCGTGGAGATCACGCCCTCCATGGCGCCCTGATCCCGGATGTGCTTGGTCAGGGCGCGCGTGTCGATCCCCTGAATCCCCACAATCCTCCGCTCCTTGAGGTAGGCGTCGAGTGTCTGGGCCTTGCGCCAGTTGCTGGGGTACGGGGATCCTTCCTTGACGATAAAGCCTTCCACAAACGGGCGTCGGGACTCGATGTCCTCAGGGTTGATCCCGTAATTGCCGATGAGAGGGTAGGTCATGCAGACGATCTGCCCCTTATACGACGGGTCCGTCAGGACCTCCTGATAGCCGGTCATGGCCGTGTTGAAGACGACTTCCCCGACACACTCCCCCTGCGCGCCGAAGGAGGTGCCCTCAAAGACGGTGCCATCCGCCAGGGCGAGGATCGCGGGCTTCATGTCGCCTCCCACACCACCTGCCCGGCCACGATCGTCATCGCCGCTCTTCCTTTGAGCTTCCAGCCGATGAAGGGCGTGTTCTTGCTCTTCGATTGGAGGGCCTGCTCTTCGGCGACCCATTCGTGGTCAGGGTCGACGATGGTAATGTCCGCATCCGCGCCGGGAGCGAGTGTCCCCTTGTGTTTGAGCTTGAGGATCCGGGCTGGCGCGGCCGCCATGCGCTCCACGATCATGGGGAGCGTGAGGAAACCGGTATGGTAGAACTCGGTGAGGATCAGGCCGAGGGCGGTCTCGAGCCCGATGATGCCGAAGGGGGCGTAATCGAACTCCATCTCTTTCTCGGCGCGGGCGTGGGGGGCGTGGTCGGTGGCGATCACCTCGATGGTTCCATCGATGAGGGCCTCGCGGAGCGCCGCGACGTCTTCGGCCGCGCGGAGCGGGGGATTCATCTTGGTGTTGGTGTGAAAGCCCCGGACGACCTCGTCGGTGAGGATCAGGTGGTGCGGTGTCGCCTCGCCGCTGACGCGGGCCCCCCGCCCCTTGGCCTCGCGGATAAGACGGATCGACTCCGCCGTGCTCACGTGACAGATGTGGAGGCGCGCCCCGGTGTACTCGCTGAGGAGGATGTCCCTTCCCACCATGGCCGCTTCGGCGACAGACGGGATCCCCTTGAGCCCCAGTTCGGTGCTGACGCGCCCCTCGTGCATGACCCCCCCTGCGGAGAGGTGGAGGTCCTCACAGTGGGGGAGGAGGGGGACGTCGAACATGGTGGCGTACTCCATCGCTCGCCGCATCAGATCGGCATTCATCAGCGGCTTGCCGTCATCGGAGAGGCCGACGCAGCCTGCCGCCACCAGCTCCCCCATCTCAGCCAGCTCCTGGCCTTGCTGCCCCTTCGATATGCATCCGATGGGGAAGACGTGCACGCGCCCCACCTTCTGGGCCTGCTCCAGGATGTACTCGGTGACCGACGCGGTATCGTTCACCGGCTCGGTATTCGGCATAGAGCAGATCGATGTGAACCCGCCCCGAGCGGCGGCCGCCGTCCCGGAGGCGATGGTCTCCTCGTCCTCTCGTCCTGGCTCCCGGAGATGCACATGCATATCGATGAGACCCGGGACCACGATCTTTCCCGTGGCATCAATCACCCGATCGACCTTCGGTAGTGCGGGGTCCTCCTCCACCGCCTTCTTGTTCTTTCTTCCCTGACCCCTAACCCCTAACCCCTGACCCCCCTTGTCCACGCGGAGGATCTGCCCGTCCTCGACGAGCAGATCAAGGGTGTCGTCAATCCCGCTCGCCGGATCGATCACCCGGCCTCCTGTGATCAGCAATCGCATCTCACGCTCCGTTGCACTCCGCGGGTTCAGGGTTCAGAGTTCATGGATAGTGTCTGGGAGATCAAGGATCCGTGACTACCCTGAACCATGAACCATGCACTATGAACGAAATCAACGTTCCGTCGCATGGCCGCCCGTCAAGAGATACAGGAGGGCCATGCGGATCGCCACCCCGTTGGTCACCTGATCGAGGATGAGACTGTACGGCCCGTCCGCCACCTCGGGTGCGATCTCCACCCCCCGATTGATCGGCCCCGGGTGCATGATCAGCACCCCTTCTTTCGCCTTCTTCAACCGTTCGACGGTGAGGCCGAAAAGGCGGCTGTACTCGCGGAGCGATGGGAGCAGGGTGGGGCCCTGCCGCTCTCTCTGGATCCGAAGCATCATGATCACGTCGGCATCAGCGATGGCCGCCCCTATCTCGCAGGTCGCCCGAACCCCGAGCTGCTCCGGAAAGCGCGGGAGCAGCGTGGATGGTCCCGCGACCCTCACCTCTATCCCCATCTTGCGCATGGCGGCAATGCCGGATCGCGCAACCCGGCTGTGGCTGATGTCTCCCACGATCGCCACCCGGAGCCCATCCAGCCGTCCCAGCCTCTCGCGGATGGTGAACAGGTCGAGGAGCGCCTGGGTGGGATGCTCGTGGGCCCCGTCCCCGGCGTTGATGATCGAGGCCTGCAGACAATCGGCCAGGATCTTGGGGGCCCCCGGAGCCGGATGGCGGATCACCACCACATCCGGGTGCATGGCCTGAAGAGTCTTGCCGGTGTCGAGGAGGGATTCGCCCTTGGTGACGGAGGAGGCGGTCGCAGAGATGTTAATCACATCGGCGCTCAACCACTTGCCGGCAATCTCGAAAGAGGTCCGCGTCCGCGTGCTCGGCTCGTAGAAGAGGTTGATCACGGTCTTGCCCCGAAGGGCGGGGACCTTCTTGATCTCTCGAGAGGCGATCTCTTTCATCGAATCGGCCGTGTCCAGGATGAGATGGATCTCCTCCGCCTCCAGTTCCCGGATCGTCAAGATATCCTTTCGCTTCAGTGCCATGTCCCCTTCCTTAGGCTGTCAGCAGTCAGCGATCAGCCGTCAGCAAGGATTTCAGGGACAGCCGACAGCCGACTGCTATCTACTCGATGTGATCGAGGATCACCACACGGTCCACGCCATCCTCCTCCTGGAGCATCACCTGGACCTGCTCGGTCTTGGCCGTCGGGACATTCTTGCCGACGTAATCGGCCCGGATCGGCAGCTCACGGTGTCCGCGGTCCACGAGCACCGCGAGCTGGATCGTCCGGGGGCGCCCGAGGTCCATCAAGCCGTCCATGGCCGCCCGGATCGTCCGGCCGGTGTAGAGGACGTCGTCCACCAGGACCACCTTCTTGTTTTCGATAGAGAAGGGGATCTCGGTCCTTCGCACCGCGGGCTGGGGACCCCCCTTGCCCAGGTCATCCCGATAGAGCGTGATATCCAAGGCCCCGACCGGGACGTCCACCCCGTCGATCTCCTTGAGACGCTGGGACAGCCGCCGGGCGAGATCCACCCCGCGGCTGCGGAGGCCGATGAGGACCAGGTCGGCCGCCCCCTTGTTCTTCTCGACGATCTCGTGGGCGACCCGGGTCAGGACCCGCTGGATCGCCGTCGCATCCATCAGCTGTGCTTTTTCGCGGCTCTGCATGGCTCCCTCAGCGGGCATAAAAAAACCCCCTCACCCTCTGGTGAGGAGGTCCATATACTCCCGCTACAATTGGGATCTTCAATTACGGCTCCTTTATGGGCCTCACCGGGCCCACTTAAAAGGCCATTTCATGATAGATAGCCTGGCTGTGCATGTCAAGGACATTTTCGCCGTAAGGGGGAGGCGTTGCGTGGGGTGGGAGAGGGGGGTATACTCGAAGGCCGGCTGCGTAAGGGCGCGTGGAGCGGGAGCATGAAGGGGCTGGAGAAGGCCAGGGCGAGGGTGGAGGAGCTGCGGAGGCTCATTCGCCAGCACGATTACCTCTATTATGTCCTAGCCCGGCCCAAGATTTCTGACGCCGAGTACGACAAGCTCTTCAACGAACTCAAGCGGTTAGAGGAGCAGCATCCGGAGCTCATCACTCCCGAATCCCCCACCCAGAAAGTCGGAGGCGAGATTGCCGAGGGCTTTGCGCCGGTCCGGCACAGTAGTCCCATGCTGTCTCTCGATAACGCCACGTCCGAAGAGGATGTCCGCGAATTCGAGGCCCGCATCAAGCGGATCGTCCCTGATGGGACGTTCAAATATGTCTGCGAGCCAAAGATCGACGGCCTGGGCATCGCCCTGGTCTACGAGCGTGGCGCCTTCGTCCGCGGCGCCACCCGCGGAGGCGGTCGGGTGGGTGAGGACGTGACGCACAACTTGCGGACCATTCGGAACCTGCCGAAGGTGCTGCGGGGGCCGCTCGCCCGGTATGAACAGCTCGAGATCCGAGGAGAGGTTTTCATGTGGCGGGAGGCCTTTCAAAAGCTCAATCGCGATCTTGAAGCAGAAGGCGGGGCTGCCTTCGCCAATCCGCGGAACGCGGCGGCCGGCTCGGTCCGCCAGAAGGATAGCAGGATCACGGCCACACGCCCCTTGGACGTCACACTCTACCAGCTGGCCGCGTCCAGCCCTTCCGCGAACCTCCGCACCCACTGGGAGGTGCTCGAGGCGTTTCGCGGCTCCGGCCTGCCCGTGAGCCCCGGTGCACGACGCTGCCGTACCCTCGATGCCGCCATCGCCTACCATGACGAGATGGAGGCGAAACGGAGCGAGCTGGGCTTTGAGAGTGACGGCGTTGTGCTGAAGGTGAACAGCTTGGCTCAGCAAGAGGCCCTGGGTTTCACCACGCATCACCCGCGCTGGGCCATCGCCTTCAAGTTCAAGTCGCAGGAGGCCCGGACGCGGATCCGCCGGATCCTGATTAACGTCGGCCGGACCGGGGCCCTGACGCCGTCGGCCGAGGTCGATCCCGTGGAGATCGCCGGCGCCACGATCAGCCGGACAACCCTCCACAATGCCGACGAGATTGCCCGCCTCGACGTGCGCGAGGGAGACCTGGTCGTGATCGAGCGGGCCGGGGACGTGATCCCGCACGTGGTACAGGTGGTTCCCGAGCCAGCGCACAAAAGGCGTCCAAAATTCAGGATGCCCACCCGCTGTCCGGTCTGCGGAGGGCGGGCCCACCGGCCGGAGGGGGAAGTGGTCTGGCGGTGCGACAATGCCGCCTGCCCAGCCCAGCTCAAGGAGCGACTGCTTCATTTCGGTTCGCGCCGGGCGATGGACATCGAGCATCTGGGCGAGGCGGTCGTGAATCAACTGGTGGACCGCGGCCTGGTGAAAGACTTTGCGGATCTGTACCACCTCGACGTGGAGACGCTGGCGTCGCTAGAGCGCCTAGCCCAGAAATCCGCGACGAACCTGTGCGAAGCCATTCAACAGAGCAAGGGGCGGGGGCTTGCCCGCCTGCTGTTCGCTCTCGGCATCCGGCACGTCGGCGAACATGCCGCTTCTCTCTTTGCGCAACACTACGGAAGTATGGAAAAGCTCCTGAGTGCGACCGAGGAGGAGCTGGCCGAAATCTACGGCATCGGCCCCCGCATTGCGTCGAGCCTGACCCAGTTTCTCGCGCAGAAAGAGAACCGGCGGGTCATCGAACACTTGCAGGATGTCGGGGTCAAGATGACCGACGAGACGGCCGCGGTCGGCAGGAAGCCGCTCGCCGGAAAGATCTTTGTCCTTACCGGAACCCTTGAGGGCTTCAGTCGCGACGAGGCCAAGGTCGCCATCATCCGCCTGGGGGGCCGCGTCACTGCCTCGGTGAGCAAGAAGACCCATTATGTCGTGGTCGGCGCCGACCCAGGCTCCAAGCACGACGACGCCCGACGTCTCGGGGTCTCCATCCTCGACGAGGCCGAGTTCAAGAAGATCACAGGCCAGGGTTAACGCAGCCCCGGACCTCTTGGAGAATCCGCCGTGTCTCTCCGGAAGATCGCCCCCTTTGCCCTCGCGCTCGTGGTTCTCGGGGGCGCCCTCATCGCTTTGAGCCTGGCCCGGAACTCTGCAGGAAAGATCCTGGAAGGGACAGGGACTATTGAGGCAACCGAGATCAGGGTGGGAACGAAGATCTTGGGACGTATTAAGGATCTTCTGGTCAGGGAGGGGGATGCGGTCAAGGCAGGACAGGTGATCGCCCGCCTGGAGAGCGCGGAGTACGCGGCGGTGGTCGCCCGGGACCGGGCAGGCGTGGCCAAGGCCGAGGCTCAACTCGCTGAACTCCTGGCCGGGGCCCGGGAGCAGGAAATCAGGGAGGCGAGGGCAACCGCTGCCCAGGCCGCGGCAAATCTCGAGAAGGCGCGTCTCGACTGGGAGCGGTATCAGGGACTCTATGCCGAAGGCGCCATCTCTTCTCTGGATCGGGACGCCGCCCTGAACCGGCATCAGGTGGCCCAGGAGCAGCACAAGGCGGCCCAGGAGCGACTGAACCTGCTCCTCGCCGGTGCGCGCGCCGAGGCGATCGATGCGGCTCGCTGGGAGGTGGCGCGGGCCAAGGCGGCCTTGACCGCCTCGATGGTGACCCTCGACGAGACCGTGATCCGGGCGCCGATCTCGGGGATCGTCCTCACCAAGGCGTCGGACCAGGGGGAGACGGTCCTGGCCGGCGCATCGATTGTTGTGATGATTGATCCCCAGGATATCTGGCTCAGGGTCTACATCGCCGAGAGCGATATCGGCAGGGCCCGGCTGGGCCAGCGGGCCCGGATTCGCGTCGACTCCTTCCCCGATCGGTCCTTTCCGGGGAAGGTGATAGAGATCGCGAGCAGGGCAGAGTTCACCCCGAAGAACGTCCAGACCAAAAAGGAGAGGGTCTATCTGGTCTTCGGCGTCAAGATCGCACTGGAGAATCCCAACGGACTGCTCAAGCCCGGTATGCCGGCCGACGCAGAGATCATTGTGGAGGGGACAGGGTAAGAGGAGATGGGTGAGTACGCCATCGTTACGAAGCAGCTCACGAAGCGGTTTGGGATGCGGCTCGCCGTGGACCATATCGACCTCACGGTCCGCCAGGGGGAGGTCTACGGGTTCCTCGGGCCGAATGGGGCCGGGAAGTCCACCACCATCCGGATGCTCTGCGGCATCCTCGACCCCACCGAAGGGGAGGGAACCGTCCTGGGCTACGACATCCGAGCGGACCCCGAGAAGATCAAGGAAAAGATCGGCTACATGTCCCAGCGGTTCAGCCTGTATGAGGATCTCACTGTCCAGGAGAACCTGGAGTTCTACGCCAGTATCTACGGCGTTCCCAGCACCCAGTGGAGGGCGCGGATCGAGCGGATGATCCGGATGGCCGATCTGGTGGGTCGGGAGAAGGACCTGGCGGCGACCCTGTCCGGGGGATGGAAGCAGCGCCTGGCCTTGGGCTGCTGCATCGTGCACACCCCTCAGCTGATCTTTCTCGATGAGCCGACGGCGGGGGTGGATCCGGTCTCGCGCAGGAATTTCTGGGACCTCATTTACCGCCTGGCCGAAGAAGGAATCACCATCTTGGTGACCACCCACTACATGGATGAGGCGGAGCACTGCGATACCCTGGGATTTATCTACAAAGGCCGGATCCTGGTGCAAGGGAGCCCTGCCGAGATCAAGGCCACCCAGCTCCAAGGGCAGGTCTGGGAGGTGGACTGCAGCCCGCCCGCCCGGGGCTTCGAGGTGCTGGAGAAGATGGAGAAGGTCGATGAGGTCGTTCGGTACGGGCGGCTCCTTCACCTTATCGGGGCAAAGGAGGGCCTCTCGGAGGCCCGGGTGACTGACGCCCTGGAGAAGGCCGGAATTCAGGTGCGGCGGGTGGAGGAGGTCCCTCCCTCCGTCGAGGACATCTTTGTCTCCTTCGTCGGCCTTGACGAGCGAAAGAGCCTCCGCGCCCAGCTCCGGCGGGGGATCGAGGAGGAACGATGAATACGCGACTGCTGGGAATCATGCGCAAAGAGTTCATCCAGCTCCGGAGGGATCGTATCACCTTGACCCTGATTCTCTTTATGCCGGCGATGATGCTCTGGATCTTCGGCATTGCGGTCAATACCGAGGTCAAGCACATCAGCACGGTGGTCTGGGACCAGGCCCGGCGGCAGGAAAGCCGAGAATTTCTCGAGGCCCTGGAGAATTCCCAGTATTTCACGATCACCGATTACGCAAAGAACCTGCGGCAAGTCACCGAACAGATCGACCGGGGCGGGGCGAAGGTGGGGGTCGTGATTCCGCCCGACTTTGCCGAGAACCTCCACGCCAGGAGACCGGCGCAGGTCCAGGTCATCGTCGATGCTACGGATCCGTTAGTGGCCACCTCTGCGGTCAACGCGGCCACGGCCATTGGTCAGGCCCGCTCTCTGGATCTGGCTGTGGAGGCACTCCAGGGCATGGGCATACGCGCCGCGTCGAGCGCCCTGCTCGATGTGCGGGTCCGCGCCTGGTACAATCCCGACATGCTGAGCCCCCTCTTCATCATTCCCGGCCTCATCGGCGCCATGCTGATGCAGACCACGATCGCCATCGTGGCCGCGGTTATCGTGCGCGAGAAAGAGCGGGGGACCCTCGAGGCCTTGATCGTGAGCCCGCTCAGGCGGTGGGAGCTGATGACGGGGAAGCTGGTCCCCAATATCGTGGTGGCCTACGCCCAGATGACATTCGCCCTGCTGCTGGGCCACCTCTTCTTCGATGTGCCTATCCGGGGGAACCTGG
>JBOHQS010000074.1:0-9873 GCA_050732295.1 Methylomirabilales bacterium (SeqCode) | reverse complement strand
TCCGCGCTCACCCGCGATGAGGCCACCCGCCTCGCCCAATCGGAAGAGACAGAACCCCGGCTCCTCGAGGAGTTGCCCGCCCAATTCCCCGAGGACGAAGAGCTCTGGAAGCTCCTCGCAGCGAATCCCCTGACCCCGCTCCCCGCCATGATCTATATGGCGGAACGGGCGCCGGCTTCGGTGGCGGCCCAACTGCTGGAGGATCGGGTCTTCCTCTTCCACAACCCCGTCGTGGGCCACGCCCTCCTCAAGAACCCCAGCCTGTCCGCGGCGGACCGCCGCAGAGTACAATGGATCCTGCACGAAACGACGAAAGAAGAGCCCGAGCGAAAGAAGACGCTTGTCCAGTTGATCCGGGAGATGAACCCCGGGCAGAAGCTGGCCCTGGCGAAGAAGGGGAATAAGGACGCGCGGATGATCCTGATCAAGGACCCCAACGACATGATCGCCCTCGAGGTGGTCAACAGCCCGCGCATCAGCGATGACGAGATCATCAACATCGCCCAGATGCGGGATATCTCCGATAAAGTCCTCAGGGCCATCGCCAACATCCGGCGCTTCCGGGCCAACAAGCTGGTGGTCACCAGCCTCCTCCACAATCCGAAAACCCCCGTCGGGGTCTCGTTGGGTCTCGGGCTTCCCAATCTCACCGACAGGGAACTCACGTCCTTGGCCAGGGATCGCAACATCCCTGCCGCGGTCTCCCGGGCGGCCAAGCAGGTTCTGGACCGCCGGGAGAAGGGTCCGGCGGCAAAAAAAGGGTAGGGGAGGATGCGCGGTCTCTTTTTCACATGTGAAGGCGTCGAGGGCTCGGGCAAGACCACGCAACTCCGACGCTTGGCCGCCAGCCTGCGGCACGCCGGGCAACCTGTGACGGAGACCCGAGAGCCCGGAGGGACATCCCTCGGCGAGGCGATTCGGTCCATGCTGCTCATGACCCGCGATCAGGAGATGGCGGCCGAGGCCGAACTCTTTCTCTATCTGGCCTCGCGTGCCCAGCTCAGTTGCGAGTGCATCCGCCCGTCCCTTGAGGCGGGGATCATCGTCGTGTGTGATCGATTCGCCGATGCGACCGTCGCCTACCAGGGGCACGGGCGGGGCCTGGACCTGAGGCGCATCGCGACCATGAATCGGGTCGCCACGGGGGGTCTCACGCCGGACCTCACCATCCTCCTTGATCTCGACCCCCGCGAGGGGCTCCGCCGGGTGAGGGCGCGTGGCCAGGTCTCACTGCCCGAGCCCTTCCTGGACCGCCTGGAGTCGGAGGCCCTGGAGTTCCACGACCGGGTGCGGGAGGGGTATCTCCACCTCGCCCGGGAGGAACCTCATCGATTCCTCGTCGTTGATGCCACACGCCAGGAAGAGACAATCGCCAGAGAGATCTGGCAGCGGGTCGAGTCGCTGATCGGGAGCTGGGCTGTTCAAGGGGAGAGGCGGTAGTGGGCTTTGCCGGCATCCTCGGCCAGGAACGCGCGGTCTCGCTGCTCAAGCGGGCGATCGAGATCGATCGCCTGCCGCATGCGCTCCTCTTCACCGGACCGAAAGGGGTCGGACGGTTTCTCACGGCCATCACGGTTGCCAAGGCGCTGAACTGCCTGAACAGGGTCAACGGCGATTGCTGTGACCGCTGTCCCGCCTGTGGCAAGATCGCCAAGAGCATTCACCCCGACGTCCATCTGGTCACCCCGGAAGGCGCCACGGTCAAGATCGATCAGATCCGCACCCTGACCCGCGAGGCACCCCTCACGCCTTACGAGGGACGAGGAAAGGTCTTCATCCTGGATCAGGCCGAGACGATGACGGAGCAGGCCCAGAATGCGCTCCTCAAAACCTTGGAAGAGCCCCCGCGAGCCACCTTCCTGATCCTCATCGCCCCAGAGGCCTCGGCGCTGCTTCCCCCGATCGCTTCCCGCTGTAGCCAGATCCGATTCGCCCCCCTGCCCGAAGGGGCCGTCGCCACCCGCCTCCGGGAGCAGGGGTGTGAAGAGGGGGAGGCCACCCTCCTGGCCAGCCTCGCTGGCGGCAGTCTCGGCCGGGCGCAAGAGCTGCGCAAGAGCCCGCTCTCAGAGGTCTGGGATCTGGTGGGCCAGGTCTTTGCCCTTCCCCCCGGAAGGACCGTCCCCGTGCTCGAGCTGACAGAGCAGGTCCTCCGTCAGAAGGAGACCGTCCCTCTCTTCCTCGAGGCGCTCCTCGTCTGGTGCCGGGACCTCATGGTCTCAAAGGTGACGGGTCACCAGGAGCTACTGGTCTATCGAAACCGCGAAGCGGTCCTGCGAGGCCAGAGTGAGGGCCTCGCGCTCAGGCAGCTTTTGGCGATGTATCGCACGGTGAAGCAGACCCTGGACGGACTCGGCCGGTACGCGAACCTCCGGCTCAGCTTGGAGGTGATGTTCCTCATGCTCCGCGACCTTCAGGCCGCTTAGACGGATCACCCCGCGTGGAGCGCCATCCATCTCGATGAGTGAGCGGATCATCTACATCACCACCCCGATCTATTACGTCAACGACGTCCCGCACCTCGGCCACGCCTACACGACCATCCTGGCCGACACGCTCGCGCGGTTCAAGCGATTCACGGGGCATCGTGTCTTCTTTCTGACGGGGACCGACGAGCACGGGGACAAGATTGCCCAGGCGGCCGCCAAGGCCGGTGACGAACCGCAGGCGTACGCCGACCGGATCAGCGCCGCCTTCCGCGACACCTGGCAGGCCTTGAAGATCACTTATACCCGCTTTATCCGCACCACCGAGCCCTCCCACCAGCGATTGGTTCAGGCCCTCCTGCAACGGATCTACGACCGTGGGGAGATCTACCTCGGGGAGTACGGCGGCCAGTACTGCTTCGGCTGCGAGCGTTTTTATGCCGAGCGCGAGCTCAAGGACGGCAAATGCCCCGATCATCAGGTCGAGCCCACCTTCATCAAGGAGCGAAATTACTTCTTTCGTATGAGCAAGTACCAGGAGAGGCTGATCAAGCACCTCGAGGAACACCCGGACTTCATCCGTCCCGAGCGGTACCGCAATGAGGTGTTGGCCTTTCTCCGGGAGCCCCTCGAAGATCTGTGCATCTCGCGGCCGGTCAGCCGTCTGCGATGGGGGATCCCGCTCCCCTTCGATCGCGACTATGTCACCTACGTCTGGTTTGATGCCCTGATCAATTACGTGAGCGGCCTCGGCTATCCCGACAGCGAAGAATCGCGGACCTTCTGGCCCGAGGCCAATCACCTGATCGCCAAGGACATCGTCAAACCGCACGGCATTTACTGGCCCACCATGCTCTGGGCGGCCGAGATCCCGCTGTATCGCCATCTCCATGTGCACGGGTACTGGAAGGTGGAGTGGGGCAAGATGTCCAAAAGTCTCGGTAATGTGGTTCGGCCGCTCGACCTCACCCAGAAATACGGCCGGGATGCCTTGCGCTACTTCCTCCTGAGAGAGATGGTCTTCGGACTGGATGCCAGTTTCAGCGAAGACGCCTTGGTCAGTCGGCTGAACGCCGACCTGGCCAATGATCTCGGCAACCTGCTGAGCCGTGTCTTGACCATGATCGAGAAGTACGTAAGCGGCAGGATCCCCCAGCGGATGAGCCCCGAAAGTCTACAGGACCGCGAGCTGATGCAGCAGGCCGAAGCCACTCCGACGACCGTCACGGGCGCAGTGGATGCGCTTGCCTTCAACCGTGCCCTGGAGGCCCTGTGGGAGCTGGTGAATGCGGTCAACAAGTATATCGACAGCACCAAGCCCTGGGAGCTCAGCAAGAAGGACCCTCACGCCCTGGAGCGGGTCCTGTACCATTCCTGGGAGGCCGTGCGGATCGTGGGGCTCCTCGTCTCGCCTTTCCTGCCCGAGACGGGGCAGGCCATCACCGACCAATTAGGGATCCACGGAGACGTTGAGACGATGCGGATCGAGCAGGCCGCGTGGGGAAGCGGCCCCACATCCGGCATGATCCGCAAGGGGGCACCCCTCTTCCCCCGCGTGGAGGGGGGCTTTGCGGCGATCCGGGCCCAGGAAGGGGTTGAACCCGCTATCCCCCAGATAAGCCTGGCGGAGTTCCAGCGCCTCGACCTCAGGGTGGTCGAGATCGTGCGCGCCGAGCCGGTCGCCGGCTCGAAAAAGCTCTTCAAACTCGCCGTGCGTCTCGGCAAGGAGGAACGAATCCTGGTCGCGGGGCTGCAAGGCCAGTACGCCCCAGAGGCGCTGATCGGCAAGAAGGTAGCCGTCGTTGCCAACCTCAAGGCCGCGCGCATCCAGGGGATCGAATCCCAGGGGATGGTTCTGGCCGCCGAGGACGCCGAAGGGCGCATCGTCCTGCTCACCCCGGACAAGGATATTCCCCCCGGCTCCAAGATCCGGTAAGCCCGGTTTACTCTCGCCGGCTGCAAGGGCCAAGGCTGAACCTCATTCTGCCAGTAGTCGGCCCTGCGTGTTGGCCGCACCGATCAAGCCTTACAGCACTTCGGCCTATTCGCCCTGGCGATCGGGGCGTCATGGGCTACCCGCCAGGCCGGATGCCACCCACCAATCTCTTGAAGAGCGCCTTCAGGGAGGGGTAAGGCCCGCGCACACCTGGACAGGATCTACGGGATCAGAGGGGGGCTGGTGGTCGACGACAACTTTCAACGCGATACAGATCGTCGGCCAGTGGTGGGGGAAGTTGGCGTGCACCTGCCCGAGAAGCACCACGCCCGGGACTCCCGCGATCTCCCTATTCGCGACGTCCGGCGCGTGACTCCGGGCAAGGCGGCGCCCTAGACAATCTCCAAACTGGCTCGCGCCCCCCACAATAATGTCATCATTGCCGGCCGCGTAGAGGTTTACATACAGGACACCATCAGAACGGGTGGGGCGGCTCTGGGGGGCCTCGTCGGAGTTGGTGTACGCAGCATCACAACTCTCCAAAAAGGGATGGTTGTTCAGGTCCGTGATGAAGGTGTCATCGCCGGACTGGTTCGTGGAAAACGGAGAAGGCGGACGGGGAAAGCACCCGCCGCACGGAGACAATTGGCTTGCCGCGGTGGCAGTGTACCCGCCGCACAGTTGACGCCGTGCCCGGTCCGGCTCATCGGATGTGCTACAACTCAGCGTGCCAGCTGCTCCATGGTTCGGGGCCGCTAGTGCAACGAACTCAGCAACCGTGATGGCACCGCCCCGCCGGCTCCCCATCAGGTTCTTGAGGTAATACCGACTACTCATCGCGCCCTGGCTGTACGCGATGATTGCTACGCGGCCACTCCCCTGATAGGCCGGCATGTTGAGGATGCCGACCTGCTGCACACCTCGACTATCAGGTCCCCCTTCGATGATCGCCAGAATGTCTTGGGCGTCCTCCGTGATGCTCCGACCCTGATTTTGTGGATGGGCAGTCCCGTGGACAGGGAGTTCCAGATAAAAGGCATCAACCGGCAATTGCGGATTCGCCGCAAGCGCAGCGGCAAACGAAGTTCCCCCGGCCGTGCTGAACCAAGCCTCGGCGGAATCACCGCTATGTCCGTGGACAAACAGCACGGGGACCCTGGGCGCTGCGCAACCACTCCCCAGCGCCCCCACGGCGACCACGCAGACCGTGACTGCGAGCCGCCATCTCTTGCGTATCCGAACGAGCGCGCCCATACGCGATTCCCCCTGCTGGCTTTCACCAGAGCCGCCCGCGACCGAGGCCAACATGCGTCACCGACAAAGGAATGGCGGGATTATATCCCACGGCCTCCGCGCTTTCCAGCGGGAAAGCCCGTCGAGGGGAGCGGTGCCCTCCACCAACTGCGATCGATTCGTTCACCATCCAATGCTGGGCTTACCTTTTCAAATTGAAAAATTCTGCATGTCCACTGACCGGTGTTTCAGGGACGAGAGTCGCGGAAATCCGCGGCAAGCTTGGGGTGGGTTGTCCAAAAAGGATGCAGATGGCTGGGAATGATACAGGGCGGTGTGGAGGATAGGCGAAGGTGGTTTATACAGACGCGGGTTCGCGCTGCTGGAGCTTATCGTGGCAGCAAGGGCACGCCTCGTGTATATCCAATAAGCCATTCAGCATGTAGGCGACCCATTGGATCGGCTGAACCCAGATCTTGCATGAAGGGCAGAACAGCATTTGCGCCTCCCTGTGCCCCACTTCACCGTTCCCATTTAGCAACCATCGTGCCAACGCAGGACTACTAGGTCAAATTCACGGGTTACTACATTAGACGCAGGACCTGTAGAGCGGATTCCGGACTGCATGGCGGAATTTGGGCAGTTGGCCGGCAGGCCGTCCAGGAGGCTCTCGCTCAAAAGCGCCGATCACCGAGACAGTAATTCTGCCGACCCTGGCGCGACCTCGGGTATGCTATAGGGGCCCTGTGATGTCGCAATAGCGGCTGGCAGCAAAACAACCCGTGATTCCGGGAATCCGACCGATGGAAGCAACCGCTGGACGTTTGACCGAACTCGCCCGCCTCTTCGTCAAACTCGGTCTCATTGGCTTCGGCGGCCCCGCGGCGCACATCGCCATGATGGAAGAGGAGGTGGTCGAGCGCCGCCGCTGGCTCACCCGCGAGCACTTTCTGGACCTCGTGGGGGCCACCAACCTGATCCCCGGACCAAACTCGACCGAGATGGCCATCCACATCGGGTTCCTCCGGTGCGGTTGGGCCGGCCTCCTCATTGCCGGTCTCTGCTTCATCATCCCTGCCGTGCTGATCACAACCGGCTTCGCCTGGGCCTACGTCACGTTCGGCACACTGCCCCAAGTGGTCCCTTTCCTGTTCGGGATCAAGCCGGCGCTGATCGCCATCATCCTCGCCGCCGTGTGGCGGCTGGGGCGAAGCGCTGCCAAGGGAATGCCACTTCTGAGTCTCGGCTGCGCCGTGGCGGTCGCGTCGCTCGTCGGGTGGGACGAGATTGTCCTCCTGCTCCTCGGGGGCGTGATCGGCATGCTGTGGCTCGGGCGAGCCGGCAGCCTTGCGCTCCTTGCGTGGATCTCCGCACCCGTGACGGGCACCATCGCGGCCGCAGGGAGTGGAAGTGCAACAGCGGCGAGCGTCTCGCTCGCAACACTCGGGGTGTTTTTCCTGAAGGTCGGGGCGGTGCTGTACGGGAGCGGCTACGTCCTCGTGGCGTTCCTCGAGGGGGGGCTTGTCCGCGATTACGGTTGGCTCAACGAGGCGCAGCTTCTCGATGCCATCGCCATCGGCCAGCTCACGCCGGGCCCGGTGCTCAGCACGGCGACCTTCATCGGCTACATCCTCGGGGGACTGCCCGGCGCGGCGGTGGCGACGGTGGGTATCTTTCTCCCGTCCTTCATCTTCGTCGCCGCGCTCGGCCTCGTGCTGCCCCGACTGCGCCGATCGCGATGGATGGCGGCCTTCCTCGACGCGGTGAACGTAAGCTCGCTGGCATTGATGGCGGCCGTCACGGTGAAACTCTCGGTCTCGACGCTCACCACGTGGCCCGCCTGGGTCATCGCGCTGGCGGCGGCGGGGGCCGGCCTGCGCTGGCGGGTGAACGTGACCTGGCTCGTGCTCGGGGGTGCCGTCGTCGGGCGGGTCCTGTGGCCATGGGTCAGTTGATCTTCATCCCCGATTCCGCTACCATGAACCAGCCTCGTCGAGGGACTCATGAGCTACCGGGTCGTCATCTTTGATCTCTTCGACACCCTGGCCGACTTTGTCCGGGAGCGCCTCCCCCTCATCCACATCAACGGAGAAGCCATCCGCTCCACGAGCGCCGTAATCTACCCCATCTTCGCCGCCCGGCACGGCCACATTTCCATGGAGACGTTCTATCAAGCCTTCCGGAAGAGCTTCGATGAGGCAGCTCGTCTGCGCGAGGTGGAGGAGCGCGAGGTCTCAGCCCGCGAGCGGTTCCACCTGTTCTTTCAGATGCTCCGGGTCCCGCTCACCCCGGACAGTGAGTCCTTTCTGGCGAGCCTGCTGGACGTTCACATGGCGTGCATCGCCGACGCCGTCCATGCCCCGCCCGAACACCGGGAGCTGCTCGACTGGCTGAGGCCCAGCTATCGACTCGCCCTCATCTCCAACTTCGATCACGGTCCCACTGCCCGTAGGGTACTGGACCGGGCCGGGATGACCTCGTCCTTCGAGTTAATCCTTATCTCCGAAGAGATAGGCCAGCGCAAGCCTCATGCCGCCATCTTCGAGGTGGCCTGTCAGGCCCTTCGGATCACCCCATCCGAGGCGATCTTCATCGGGGACAGCCCCAGCATTGACATCGCGGGGGCGAAGGGAGTCGGCATGGGAGCCATTTGGCTGGATCGGAAGGGAGACCGCCTCGACGCGGCGATCCCGCCCCCGGATCACATCGTGAAACGCCTGGAGGAGATCAAGGGCATCCTGTGATGACGCGGAGCACGCCTAGCGAACGATCTCCGGGGGAGCCGTCTGCCGCGCCACTTACCGGCGCTGCTCGATAGGAACGTAGTCGCGCTTCCCGGACCCGATATAGAGCTGCCGGGGTCGCGCGATCTTCTGCTCGGAATCGAGGAGCATCTCCTGCCACTGGGCAATCCAGCCCGGCGTCCGCCCGATCGCGAACAGGACCGGAAAGACCTCCACCGGAAAGCCCATGGCCTCGTAGATCATCCCGGTGTAATAGTCCACGTTCGGATACAGCTTCCGCTTGACGAAGAACTCATCCTGCAGGGCGATCCGTTCCAACTCGATGGCGATCTCAAGGAGGGGGTTCGTCCCCCGCTCCTTGAAGACCTGATACGCCAGATTCTTGATGACCTTGGCCCGGGGGTCGTAGCTCTTGTAGATCCGGTGGCCAAAGCCCATGAGGAGCGCCTCGCGCGCCTTGACCTTCTTGACGAACTCCGGGACCTTGTCCTTGGAGCCGATCTCGCGGAGCATCCGGAGGACCGCCTCGTTGGCCCCGCCGTGCAGCGGCCCATAGAGCGCCGCGGTGGCCGCCGCCACTGCAGAGTAGGGATCGACGTGGGAACTCCCGACGCTGCGCATGGCATTGGCACTGCAGTTCTGCTCGTGGTCCGCGTGGAGGATGAACAGAACGTCCAGGGCCTTCTCCAGCACCGGATTGGGTTTGTATTTCATCTCGGTCATCTTGAAGAGCATATTGAGGAAGTTACCGGCAAAGGTGAGATCGTTGTCCGGATAGGCATAGGGCATCCCCAGGCTGTGCCGGTAGGCGAAGGCTGCCATGGTTGGCATCTTGGCGATCAGGCGGTAGACCTGCTTTTTCCGGTTGGCGGGATCCATGATGTTCTTGGCGTCGGGGTAAAAAGTGGAGAGCGCCCCCACCGTCCCGACCAGGATCCCCATCGGATGCGCGTCGTAATGGAAGCCATCCATGAACTTCTTGATGTTCTCGTGGATCATGGTGTGGTGGGTGATGTGGTAGGTCCACTCGTCGAGCTGCGCGCGCGTGGGGAGTTCGCCGTGGAGGATGAGATATGCGGTCTCCAGAAACGTGCTCCGCTCGGCCAGCTGCTCGATGGGGTAGCCCCGATACTGCAGGATCCCCTTCTCCCCATCGATGAAGGTGATCGTACTCTTGCATGAGGCCGTGTTCATGAAGGCGGGGTCATAGCTCATCAGACCAAAGTCCTCCTCAGAGACCTTGATCTGGCGGAGATCCATGGCCCGAATGGCTCCGTGCTCAATCGGGATCTCGTAGGTCTTGCCGGTGCGGTTATCCGTGATGGTCACCGTCTCTTTCGCCATGGCCGCGCTCCTTTTGTCCCTCTGTCCCCGCCCCTTCCCTCAGGCCCGACCGGACGTCTCCCCCTGGTCAATTATCGCACAACGAGGGCGCAACGCAACTGGAGAAATTGCCCTCTTTATCGCCTCCCTTGCCGCTTCTCCACCAGCAGGACAAGATCTCTGGCCCGCGCCGTGATGGGGGCATATACCCCCT
>JBOHQS010000073.1:0-9996 GCA_050732295.1 Methylomirabilales bacterium (SeqCode) | reverse complement strand
CTGGCGCTCGTCACCGACAATCCGCCCTTGGCTAGGCGTTCGGTGACCTCCTTGCTGGACAGGCCGAGCTCCTTCGCCAGCTCATGCACCCGTATCTTACCCACGCCTCCCACCTCCCCTCCCCTGCGTCTCTGCTCCCTCGAGCGCCTTCTCCTGGGTGCTCAACGGAATCCGATACCGTAGGCTCCGGAGGACGCCTTCGGCACACCCGCCGTCCAAGAGCCCAATCGCCCCGTGTGAAGGACCGCCGAACGCCGAGTGGAGATCTCCCGGGGAGAAGATCGTCACCACTGGGATCCCCCGCCTCTCTGCCTCGGCCTGGAACGCTGCTCCTGGGCCCGGGAGAGTATCCCGACTTGAGAAGACCAGTCGAAGCCCGCCCCGCGCGAGGGTCTCCGCAACCGTGCTCACTCCCGTCACGACTCGTCTGGTCCTCCGGGCCACCCCCAGGATCCGGGTGATCCGTTGGAGAACTGCCTGATGGATCGCCTCGCGAAGCTTCTGAACACTCAACGGGCCGAGGTCACCCCCCAGCGCCTTTTGCAAGGCCTTCCGTGTGACGGCCCGGCCCAGGCAGGTGAGGTCGGGACAGATATACGCCCCCCGCCCCTTCCCCGGTTCGAGACGGACCTGGAGTCCCGCCGGGCCGCGACTGAACCGAACCAGTTCCGCCTGCCCACGTCTGCGACCACAACCGACGCAGGCCCGCTCGGGCGCATCTCTGCCGGCCATCGTGATCGCGCCTCCCACTATTATTTGCTCTCCGGCTCGGCAGCCTTCTCGTCAACCGGGACCTCCTCCGCCACCGTCGCCGAGCGGTCTGCCCCGAGAGCAGGACGGGCCAGGAGGTCTTGAATGGCTGCGAGGATCGTCGCGGCAGTCTTCGGCCCAATGCCTTTGACGGCCCTCAGGTCTTCACCCGAGGCCTGCTGGAGACGTTCCAGGGTGTTGAAGCCGGCGTCAACCAACCGCCCGACCATCTTGGGGCCGATCCCAGAGACCTGTGCCAGGCCTTCGACGGCCGCCCGGGCTCGCTTCGTCTTTTCCTCCGCCTCGCGAGCCAGCTCGGTTCGACTCTTGATGTCTACCTTCCGTCCGACCAATTTGGCCGCCAGACGGGCGTTCTGGCCTCGCCTCCCAATGGCGAGGGAGAGCTGCTCGTCCGCCACGATGACATGGAGCGTGTGGCTCGCCTCATCGACCAGCACAGACGCCACCTCGGCAGGGGCGAGCGCATGCCGCACAAAATCGGCCGGGTTGTCCCGCCAGGGGATGATATCAATCTTCTCCCCCCCGAGCTCCCTCACGATGACCTGGACCCGCGAGCCCCGGTACCCGACGCACGCCCCCACGGGGTCGACATTGCTGTCCCGGGAGACGACAGCGATCTTGGCCCGTTCCCCCGGCTCCCGCGCCACCGCCTTGATCTCCACAATCCCCTCCGCGATCTCGGGGACCTCGACCTCAAAGAGCCGGAGCAACATCCCTGGATGGGTCCGCGAGACGAGGACGGTGGCGCCTCGGCTCCCCTTCTTGACCTCCACGATATAGGCCCGAATCCGGTCCCCGGCACGGTATTCCTCTCGAGGGAGCTGCTCCCGAGGAGGGAGGATTGCCTCGGCCTTGCCCACATTGACGATGACATTGTCGTTCACCACCCGCTGGACGACCCCGGTGATCAGTTCCCCCTCGCGGTTCTTGAAGCTGTGGTAGATGCTGTCTCGTTCCGCCTCCCGCACGCGCTGGATGATCACCTGCTTGGCCGTCTGGGCGGCGATCCGACCGAACCCGCGAGGTTGGATCTCGATTCGGAACTCGTCGCCGAGCTTGAGCTCGGGCTGTTGACGGCGGGCCTCCTCGAGCGCAATCTCACTCCGGGGATTGGTCACCTCCTCGACGACCGTTTTCACTGTGTAGAGGACGAACCGCCCGGAGGCTTGATCGAAGTCGACCCGCAGATCCGACACCGCGCCCAGGGTCTTCCGAGAGGCGGACAAGATCGCCGCCCCCACGGCATCGATCAGCACCTCCCGATCGATCCCCTTTTCTCGTCCGATCTGCTCGATGACCTGGATCAGATTCACCGCCATCCTCACCTCGGTTCAGAGTTCATGGTTCATAGTTCATAGTCACAATCGACGGGAAGACCGCCCTCCATCCCTGAACCATGAACCGTGAACCATGAACTGTTCACAGTTCGACCTCAAGCCGGGCCTTGACGATCGCCTCGAGGGGGATCAGCAGCGTCGGTCCCTGTCCCTGCCGCAAGACCACCATGCCGTCCCGGCATCCCTCCAGCCGGCCATGAAACCGCCGCTGCCCGCCGATGGGAGCGCCCGTCTGAATCCGGGCGAGCCGCCCCGTGAATCGCGTGAAGTCCTGTACCGTCTTCAGCACGCGGTCGAGTCCTGGCGAGGACACCTCCAAGGTATACGGATGGTCGATGACCCCTTCGACATCCAAGAGGTCAGACAGCTGCTCGCTCACCTCGCAGCAGTCCTCAACTGTGACCCCCCCCGGCTTGTCCAGCAAGAGGCGAAGCACCCAGCCCTGCGCCTCTCGACGAAAGACCACATCGACCAGTTCCATCCCCTGGCCCTCGACCACAGGGAGGATGAGGGATCGGACCCGCTCAATAACCAGGTCGATGCTCGCCATCCTTCCAGTCCCTGAAAATAAGAAAGTGGGCACGGGCCCACTTTTCTATCTGTGTATACCATAGCGGCACGCAAGAGGCAAGGGAAAATTCCCCTAGTGCCGTTCCAACTCTCCCCACCCCGTAAAGGTGCCCGATGCCAATACCAGGAGGCTTGCTGGCTTTCTGCCGGTGTTGGAAGCAATAGTTTGGAACGGCACTAGTCCTCTTTTTCTTCCTTTTTCGCACCGGCCACCAGTTTTTCCTGGATGTGGGCCGGAACCTCCTCGAAATGGGCAAGCTCCATGGTGTAGTCTCCGCGGTCCCCGGTCAGGGAGCGCAGTTGGGTGGCGTACTCCAACATCTCCGCCAGCGGGACGAGCGCCTTGATAGCCTGGCTCTTGCCCTTGCCCTCGACCCCCAGCACCCGCCCTCGCCGGGAATTGAGATCGCCGATCACGTCCCCGATGGCATCATCGGGCGCACTCACCTCCACCGCCATAATCGGCTCGAGGAGGATCGGGGTGGCCTGCTGCACTCCCTTCTTCACGGCGAGGGAGCCGGCGATCTTGAAGGCCATCTCCGAAGAGTCCACCGTATGGTATGAGCCATCATAGAGACCGACCTTGACGTCGGTGACCGGATACCCGGCCAATATGCCCCCCTCCATCGCCTCCACGATCCCCTTCTCCACCGCCGGGATGTATTGCCTGGGGATCGCCCCCCCGACAATCTGGTTGACAAACTCGAAGCCCTTGCCGCGCGGCAGCGGCTCCACTTTGATCCAGCAGTCGCCGTACTGCCCGCGACCGCCCGTCTGTTTCTTGTACTTGCCCTGGACGGAGGCCGTCCCCCGTATGGTCTCCTTGTAGGGGACCCGTGGGGTCTTCATGAAGACCTCCACCCCAAACTTGCGCTTCATCCGGTCGACAGCCACCTCGAGGTGCACCTTGCCCATGCCCGAGACGATGGTCTCCTTGGTCTGCTGGTCCCGGTCCAGCCTGAGGCTCGGGTCCTCTTCCAGGAGGCGGCTCAAGGCCCCGGACAGCTTTTCTTCATCTCCCTTCGACTTGGGAGCGACCGCATACGAGATCAAGGGGATGGAGGCCGGAAGTGGCTGAAGCAGCAAGGGAGATTTTTCGTCACAAAGGGTGTCGCCTGTGCCGGTCACCTTCAGCTTTACCACCGCCGCGATGTCTCCCGGGCCCACGTTGGTGACCGGGGTCTGTTGCCTCCCCCGAAGGAGGGAGAGTTGTCCGATCCGTTCCCTGACCTGCTTGGTCGCATTGTAGACACTACTATCGGCGTTCAACTGACCCGCGTACACCCGGAAGATGCTGATCTTGCCAGCGTACGGGTCGCTGACCGTCTTGAAGACGAAAGCCGTGAGGGGCTCGTCGAGCCGCGGGGCCCTCACGATCCGTTCGCTGGATCTGGCATCGCTCCCCTCCACCGCCGGGCGATCGAGGGGAGACGGACAGCACTCGACGAAGAAATCGAGCAGAGGGTGTACGCCGATGTTCTTGGTCGCCGAGCCGCAGAGGACCGGGAAGAGGCGTCGGCCCGCGATAGCCCGCCGCAGGCCTTGCCGCAGGTTTTCAGTGGTCAGGCTGCCGCTGGCGAGATACTGCTCCAGCAGGACATCGTCAGACTCGGCCACCGCCTCGACGAGGGTGTGCTGGAGCTCCGCCGCCCGCACCTTCAGCTCGGACGGCACCTCCTCCTCCTTGACCTTTCCTGATCCGTCGGTCTGATACGTGTACGCCTTCATCGCCACGAGATCGACAACACCGCGGAATCTGGCCTCGGCCCCGATGGGAATCTGGACGACAATGGCTGCCGGGTGCAGGCTCTTCCGGATGTCCTCTAGGGCGCGAAAGAGGTCTGCCCGTTCCCGATCCATCCTGTTGACAAAGAAGAAGACGGGGAGGCCGTACTCCTCGGCATATCCCCACACCTTTCCCGTCTGGACTTTGACCCCGTCCACCGCACTCACCAGGATCAGGGCGGCATCCACCACGCGCATGCAGATCCGGGTGTCGGTCAGGAAGTTGGAGAAACCGGGGGTGTCGATCAGATTACACTTCACCCCCTTCCACTCGGTACAGGCAACCGCCGCACTGATGCTGATCCTCCGTTTGATTTCATCCTCATCGAAGTCGGTGGTGGTATTCCCCTCCTCGATGCGCCCGAGGCGGCTCAACACCCCGGTGTCAAAAAGGATCGCCTCCGTTAAGGAGGTCTTCCCCTCCTGCGCGTGGCCCACGATCCCCACATTGCGGATCTGCGCCACTTCGGTCCCCTTCACGCGTTCCCCCTCACGGGTATGCTGGATCACCGTTGGCGAAACACTTTTCCCGGATTGTACGTAGCACATCGCCCGTTCGGGTGTAAAGGGAAAAATCAAACCGCGTTTTCCTTGACGGGAGCAGCGCGTCCCCGACGGCGTTATCCCCCATCGCCGCGTGACGCCGCCGCCATGGGAGTAGCGGGAGAGGACGACAGCGTGTGTCGTCGGATGGATGATGATCCGATGCTGCCGCAGCACAACCAGAGAGGAAATGACTGCTTGCTTGGCGTTGTGAGGAGATGGGTGGGGATTCTGGGATTGTGCCGGCGTGTCGACCCGGACGACCTATTGTGCCTGGTAAGACTTGGGATGAGAGGCTGGAGCCTCCGGAATCTTAAAATGGGCCAGGATCCCCTCGACCTCCCGGAGCCTCTGGCCGACGCCTTCCAGTCCCGCCACGATCATCTCCCCGCTTAACCCAGCCTTCACATTCCCCTGGACCGCGGTGAGCTCCTTGGCAGCCAGCGCCTGCTGTTCCATGATCTCCGCCAGGGCTGAGGCGGTCTTCTTGAAGTTGCCATCGAGAAGCCCCGCGAGCTCCTGGAGATCATCGTCACGCCGAACTTGAACAGAGAGCGGGAGATTCCCCTCTTTGCCCTTCCGTAGGATCTGCTCGATCCGGTAAAGCTGACCGGCAAACTTGTGCGTGACGACATAGCTCAGGAGGCAGGAGACGAACATGCTGATCACAAGGGCAAGCCAGATGCGGGCGTCCATCAGGGTGAAGACTTCACGCAAGGTTGCCGGGTGCTTGAGCTCGGGATCCGGTCCCATGAGAGCGAAGTTCAGCGGAAACAAGACCAGAAGGATCAGCGTGGCGCCAAAGAACAACAGGGGAACCAGAGAGAGGAAGAAATACTTCTGCTGGATCGGGTGTACGTTAAACCTTCGACGCAGGACGGGAACACGCTGCGGCATTTTGGCCTCCTTCGTTTCACGCAAGACGCCGAGACGCGTCCGGAGAGATCGCGGCCCGGTCTCCCCTCCTGTGTGCAACGCTCATGCCAAGCGTGACGTCCGAGGCTCTCTCGAAGAGTTCCTCGGGTGGACCCCGTCAGTCGCCCTCTCATTCTTGGCTCAGGTCTGCTCATAACGCTCCGTGCACCATGATCCCCGGGAACGAGGCGAGGGATGGCTCACGCCTGGCAAAAGAAAAACCCCGAGACCGTCGAGATCTCGGGGTTTTACTTGACAGCCGGGCTTACCGGGCGGCGGCCACCTGTTCCTTCTTCTTATCCACCTTGGCACCCTTGGGCGGTCTCGCCGCGGGCGGTTCGGCCCCTACCAGTTCGACGGCCGCCAGGGGCGCCCCATCCCCCATGCGATACTCAAGCTTGGTGATCCGGGTGTATCCCCCGTTTCGGTCCTGATACCGCTCCCCGATGGTCTCAAAGAGTTTCTTCAAGACCCGCTCATCCTGGATCACCTCAGCCGCCTGCCGGCGGGCGTGGAGATCCTTCCGCTTGGCCAGCGTGATCATCCGCTCGGCAATCTTCCGCAGCTCCTTAGCCTTGGCCACGGTCGTGATGATCTTCTCGTAGAGCAGCAGCGACGTGGTCAGGCTGCGCAGGAGGGACTCCCGGTGAGCTGAGGTGCGTCCGAGCTTCCGTTTCAGCTTTCGGTGCCGCATCTGATCTCCCCGTTACCTGTCGTCGCCCTTCTTCTTGGCCAACCAGAGACCGCCAGGAATGTCGTCCAGCCTCATTCCGAAACGGAGGTTCATTCCGGACAGGATCTCTTTGATCTCGTTCAAGGACTTACGGCCGAAGTTCTTGGTCTTGAGCATCTCGGCCTCACTCTTCTGCACGAGCTGCCAGATGAATTGAATATTGGAGTTCTTGAGACAGTTGGCCGAACGGACAGACAGCTCGAGCTCTTCCACGGGCCGGGTGAGGGCCTCGACCACCCGGTCCTTCTCCGCATCCACCACTCGCTCCTGCTCTTCCGGCTCGTCGTCGAACGTGCTAAAGATGCTGAGGTGGTCTTTGAGAATCCGGGCCGCCTGAACCACCGCTTCCTGCGGGAGGATACTTCCGTCCGTCCAGACCTCGAGGATCAGCTTGTTGTAATCCGTGGCGTGACCCACCCGCGTGTCCTCCACCTCGTAGTTGACCCGGACGATGGGGGAGAAGACCGAATCCACGGCGATCACGTCCACCGGCTGATTCTCTCGCTTGTTCCGCTCCGCAGGGACGTAGCCCCGCCCTTTCCCTACCTCGATTTCCATCTCCAACTTGCCATCCTTGTCGAGCGTGGTGACATAGAGGTCGGGGTTCAGGACCTCGACATCGGCATCGGTCACAATCTGGGAGGCCCGGATCTCGCCCGGGCCGCTCGCCTTGAGCTGCAGGGTCTTGGCGCCCTCCCCCGTCATCCTCACCCGCAGGGCCTTCACATTCAGGATGAGATCGGTCACGTCCTCCTTGACGCCGGGGATGGTGGAGAACTCATGATAGATGCCGACCATCCGGACCGAGGTCACCGCGGCACCCTCGATCGAGGAGAGGAGGACCCGACGGATGGAATTACCCAGAGTCTGACCGTATCCCCGCTCTAACGGCTCGGCGACGAACTTGCCATACGTGCTGGTCAAGGTTTCGAGCTCACACTCCAGGCGCTTCGGCTTGTGGAAGCCTTTCACTCTCTGCAACATCAACGCCAACCTCCGTGTCCCCGTCCCCCGGGGGACTTCGGGCCGCTATTTGGAATACAGGGCCACCACCAACTGCTCTTGGACCGGAATGACCATATCCTCCCGAGCAGGCAGGGCCCGCACGACACCCCGCAGGGCCTGGGCATCCAGCTCGAGCCAGGCAGGAAACCCCCGCTTCTTCACACCCTCCAGGGCCCCCTTGATCGCGAGGTGCTCCCGACTCCTTTCCGCAACCTGGATGTGATCCCCGGAGTCGACGAGGTAGGACGGGATGTCCACCCTGCGGCCATTCACGAGGAAGTGCCCGTGCGTCACCATCTGTCTGGCCTCAGCCCGAGACGAGGCAAAGCCGAGACGGTAGACCACATTCTCCAGCCGCCGCTCCAAGAACCGGAGGAGGTTCTCGCCGGTAATGCCCTTCTGTTGCTCGGCCATACGGAAGTAGTTCCGGAACTGCCGCTCTACGATGCCGTAAATCCGCTTCATCTTCTGCTTTTCGCGGAGCTGAAGCCCGTAGTTCGTCAGCTTCACGCGACGCCGCTGTCCGTGCTGTCCGGGGGGATAGTTCCGCTTCTCAATGGCACACTTGGGGCTAAAGCAACGGTCCCCTTTCAGGAAGAGCTTCAACCCTTCACGCCGGCACAGCTTACAGACGGAACCGGTATATCTCGCCACGGTCGCGACTCCTCCCCCTTAGACCCGGCGACGCTTCGGCGGACGACAGCCATTGTGCGGGATGGGGGTCACATCTTTGATGGCCGTGACCTCGAGTCCCGCCGCCTGCAGCGCCCGGATGGCCGCCTCACGACCAGCCCCGGGGCCCTTCACATAGACCTTGACCTCTCTCATCCCGTGGGCCATGGCCTTCTGGGCCGCGTTTCCCGCGGCAGTCTGCGCAGCAAAGGGAGTGCTCTTGCGTGACCCCTTGAAGCCCACACTGCCGGCGCTCGACCAGCTCACCGCGTTCCCCCGGGTATCGGTAATGCTGATGATGGTGTTATTGAAGGTCGCCTGGACATGGGCGATCCCCTGGACGATGTTCTTGGCCTCCTTCTTGGGCCCCGGCCGCGGTCCCCCGCGGCGTCGCTCGGTCGTCATGACTCTCCCCCCTTACGTCTTCCGCCGGGCCCCCACCGTCCTCCGGCGCGGCCCCTTGCGGGTCCTGGCATTGGTGTGGGTGCGCTGGCCTCGCACCGGGAGCCCCCGCCGATGCCTCATGCCCCGGTAGCAGCCGATGTCGATCAGGCGCTTGATGTTCATACTCCCATCCCGGCGCAGGTCCCCTTCGATCCGGAACTGCCCCTCGATCACCCGGCGGAGTCGGTTGACCTCGTCCTCGGTCAGGTTCTTTACCCGGATATCCGGGCTGACGTTGGCCTCACTGAGGATCTTCTGCGAGGCCGAACGCCCGATCCCATAGATATACGTGAGGGCCACCTCCAGCCGTTTCTCGCGGGGAAGATCTACACCCGCAATTCGCGCCATGCTCCCTCCATCAACCGACGACCGGTGACCGATGACCGTCCGAATTCGGTCGTCGGTGGTCCGTCATCGGTCATCGAACGTTAGCCTTGCCGCTGCTTGTGCCGCGGGTTCTCGCAGACGATCCGCACAACCCCCTTGCGTTTGATCACCTTGCACTTCTCGCAGATCGGTTTCACCGACGCCCGCACCTTCAAGACAGCCTCCAGCAGTCAGCTATCAGCCATCAGCTGTCAGCCGAGGCCCCTCAAAGCTGACCGCTGACTGCGGACTGCTGACAGCTACTTGTAGCGATAGATGATACGACCCCGGTTCAGGTCGTAGGGACTCAGCTCCACAATCACCCTATCCCCCGGAAGGATGCGGATGAAATGCATCCGCATCTTCCCCGAGATGTGGGCCAGCACCTTGTGGCCCGTCTCGAGCTCCACCCGAAACATGGCGTTCGGGAGAGGCTCCACGACAGTCCCCTCGACCTCGATCGCCTCTTCCTTCTTGGTCTGTCCCGTGTCTTTCTTCGCCATTGACCGGCTACCAGCCTTCCCCCGAATCGGCACGGGTGAGAACCTCGGGACCCTTTTCGGTGATGGCGACCGTGTGCTCGAAGTGGGCGGACAGGGAACGATCCTGACTCACGGCCGTCCACTGATCCTCGAGGATGGCCACCTCAGGGGTCCCGGCGTTGACCATCGGTTCAATGGCCAGCACCATCCCGGGCCTGAGCACGGGCCCCCGATCCGGGGGGCCAAAGTTCGGGATCTGGGGCTCTTCGTGCAGGGCCCGCCCAATCCCATGCCCGACAAAGACCCGAACCACGCAGAAGCCATGAGACTCCACATGGCTCTGAATCGCGTGGGAGATATCGGTCAGGCGGCG
>JBOHQS010000072.1:0-10175 GCA_050732295.1 Methylomirabilales bacterium (SeqCode) | reverse complement strand
GCCTGCATGCCGATCGAGCCGGTGGAGCCCAGGATGCTCAGGCGCTTCATCGTTTGTCCTTGATCCCGACCCCGTCCCTGGTCCCCGTCTTGACGAGATACATCGCCTCGTCGGCGTGGCGCAAGAGGTCTTCGCCGGTCTGCCCGTCCTCAGGATACGTGGCGACCCCGAAGCTGGCCGTGAGCGACGCCTCGGCCCCTTCCACCGGATGGAACCGATGGTCCCGGATCGCCTGGCGCAGGCGGTGGGCGGTCTCCACCGCCCCTCGCTGATCGGTCTCGGGCAGCGTCACCGAAAACTCATCCCCGCCAAACCGGAATATCTTGTCGGTCCGTCTGAGCTGCGTCATGATGACCTTCACCACTTCTATCAGCACCCTGCTCCCCGACAGGTGGCCATATTGGTCGTTGATGTGCTTCAGGTGATCGAGGTCGAAGAAGAGGAGAGAGAAGGGGTGTTTGTACCGGCGGGACCGCTCGATCTCCTCGCCGAGATATCGATCCAAATATCGACGATTGAGGACCCCAGTCAGGTCATCCTGCAGGGTCTCGTGGCGGAGACGGGTGTTGGTGCGAAACAGGTGATATCGCTCGAGGGCATTCCTGAGCCCGATCTCGAGGTCGGCCGGTTGCAGCGGCGTCGCGAGAGCCGCGTACGCCCCCTTCGCCAGGGCAGCGCTGGCATCCGCGCTCGCGGGAGGCGCCAGCACAATGATGGCCTGCTCTGGTTTCTGCTCGATCATGCGCCCCACCACGTCGGCGGCCTTGGGTCCTGCCCCCCCCAGGTCAAGGAAGACGACCGCGTACTCGTCCTTTGCGAGCTCCTTCAGGGCTTCCTCGCCGCCGGAGGCCTCCACCGGCTGAAGACCCCGTTGGCGCAGCACCTTTGCGAGCCGCCGACGCGCGGCCTGATCTGGATCGACGATCAAGATCTTTTCGTCGGCCACTCCCGGCCCCCTGCGTACTCCACGTCTCCGTGAATTTCGTAAGTATAATGAACTCCAGGGCTTCTCGCAAGTCATTTCACCTTGACAGTGTCGAGGGACCGTCTCTATACTGCCGACAATCTGTGCACGTGTGTGTGAGGAGGCCATGACGCGGATTCAGTTTGGGACGTCCGGCTGGCGCGGCGTCATCGCCGACGATTTTACCTTGCCCCGAGCGATGGCCGTCGTCCAGGGCATCGCCGACCACCTCAAGGCCGCGGGGCTCGAGGGACGGGGGATCGTGGTCGGGTACGATACCCGCTTCCTGTCGGAACGCTTCGCGGGTGAGGCGGCCAAGCTTTTGGCCACCGACGGGATCCGGGTCTTCCTCTGCGAACGGGATACACCCACCCCCGTGGTCGCCTGCGAGATTCGGCGCCGGCGGGCGGGCGGAGGGATCACCATCACCGCCAGCCACAACCCGCCGGAGTGGAACGGCATCAAATTCTCCGTGGCCGCCGGGGGCCCGGCCCTGCCGGAAGTGACCCGCTTCATCGAGGCCCAGGCGAATGCGCGGTTGCCGAATGCCCAGGTGGAGACCATAGAGATCGCGGCGGCAGAAAAGGCGGGACTCCTCACGATGATCGATCCGCTCCCGCCCTATCTCACGCACCTCCAGAGTCTCGTGGACTACGAGGCGATCCGCCGGGCGCACCTCAAGGTGGTAGTGGACCCCCTCTTCGGGACCGGGCGGGGGGTCCTGGACGCCGCGTGCCGGGAGGCAGGGTGCGAGGTCGAGATGCTCCACGACTGGCGGGATCCCCTCTTCGGGGGCGGCCCTCCGGACCCGACCCCGACGCGGCTCCACGAGCTCACACAACGAGTGGTCAAGCGGCGCGCGCACCTCGGCCTCGCCACGGACGGAGACGCCGATCGCTTCGGCATCGTGGACAGCGACGGCACGGTCCCGAGCGCCAACCAGATTCTGGCCCTGCTACTCAAGCACCTGCTCACCACGCGTCCGGCACCGGGGGGCGTCGCGCGCACGGTGGCGACCACGCATCTCCTCGACGCGGTCGCCCGTCATTACCACGTCCCCGTGTATGAAACCCCGGTCGGGTTCAAGTACCTCGGCGAGCTGATCCAGCAGGACAAGGTCATCCTGGCCGGCGAAGAGAGTGCCGGGCTCACCATTCGGGGGCACATCCCGGAGAAGGATGGGGTGCTGGCCTGTCTGCTCGTGGCCGAGATGGTCGCGCACCGGGGGCGGGCATCCCTGAGGGAGCTGCTCGACGAGCTGTACGCCCAGGTCGGGACGATCCTCTCCCGACGGATCGATTTCACCTTGAGGCCTGAGGAGCGCGCACGCCTCCTCACGAAGCTCGAGGAGCCCCCGCGTGAGCTGATCGGCCGGAGGATCGCAGCGGTCGAGCGGAAGGACGGCACCAAGCTTCTGCTCGAGGATGGGAGCTGGCTCCTGATCCGGCCGTCGGGGACCGAGCCGGTCGTCCGGCTCTATGTGGAAGCCAAGAACGCCACGGACCTCGAGCAGCTCATCGAGGCGAGCCAGAAACTCGTGTACAGTGCGTAGCCCCGATGATAGGGCCCAGGAGACCGTCCCCATGAGTCAGATTCTTCACATGCATGCGCGCCAGATCCTGGATTCCCGGGGCAACCCGACCGTCGAGGTTGACGTCCGCCTGGAAAGCGGAGCCTTTGGCCGGGCCGCAGTCCCCTCGGGGGCGTCCACGGGTGAGCGGGAAGCGGTGGAGCTCAGGGATGGCGATCCACGGCGCTACGCGGGGAAGGGGGTCCAGAAGGCGGTGGAGCATGTGAACACCCTCATCGCCCCGGCGCTCATCGGCGCGGAGGCGTTCGACCAGTCCCGCGTGGACGAGACCCTGTGCCGGTTGGATGGGACACCCACCAAGGGAAGGCTCGGGGCCAACGCCCTCCTCGGGGTGTCGCTCGCCGTGGCCAAGGCCGCGGCCGACGAGGCCGGCCTGCCTTTGTACCGCTATCTCGGGGGGGCGGATGCCCGTGACCTTCCGGTCCCCCTCATGAACATCCTCAACGGGGGAAGGCACGCCGACAATACCGTGGACTTTCAGGAATTCATGGTTGTGCCGGTCGCCGGTGGGCGCTTTGCCGAGGCGCTCCGGATCGGCGTGGAGGTGTTCCAGAGCTTGCGGGGTGTGTTGAAGAAGCGCAACTACAGCACCGCCGTCGGGGATGAGGGGGGCTTTGCCCCGGATCTCCGCTCGAACGAAGAGGCGGTCGAGCTGATCCTCGAGGCCATCACCCGGGCCGGCTATCGCCCGGGACGGGACGTCTTCGTCGCGCTCGACCCGGCGGCCAGCGAGTTCTACGAGAAAGAGCAGTATCACCTCCTGGCCGAAACCACAAAGGAGCTCAGCCGGGAAGCAATGGTGGAGTTCTACGCGGGATGGGTCAAGCAGTATCCTATCGTCTCCATCGAGGACGGGATGGCCGAGGGGGATCTCGAGGGGTGGGCACTCCTCACGGGTGCCCTCGGGGACCGGGTGCAGCTCGTCGGGGACGACCTGTTTGTGACCAACGCCGCCCTCCTCCGCGAGGGCATCGCCAGTGGACTCGCCAACGCCATCCTGATCAAGGTGAACCAGGTCGGGACGGTGACCGAGACCCTCGAGACGATCGCCGTGGCCAAGCGGGCCGGGTACGCCACGATCATCTCCCATCGCTCCGGCGAGACCGAGGATGTCACCATTGCGGACCTGGCCGTTGCGGTGAACGCCGGCCAGATCAAGGCCGGGTCTGCCTCCCGCACGGACCGCACGGCCAAGTACAACCAGCTCCTGCGCATCGAAGAGGCGTTAGGGGCGGCGGCCCGCTTTCCCGGGGTGGACGCCTTTCGCCCGTTGAGGGGGCGGTGATGCCTAAGCGGTTCAACCGAGGCCCTCGGCCTGAGCTCGGGTCGAAGGGTCACCGCCCTGAGCCTGCCGAAGGGGCAGATCCCCTGGAGTCGCACCGGAGAGGGCCGCGGCCCGGCCTGTTCCTCCTCCTCTGTTTCCTGGGGCTCGTGCTCCTCCTGTCGCTGTTCGGGGATCGCAGCCTGCTCCAGCTCTACCAAATGTGGAGTGTCGAGACGCACCTGGAGCAGCAGATCGAAGCCCTCAAGCAGGAGAACGCCCTGCTCCGGCAGGAGGTCGAGGCGATGCGCCGGCACCCCTCCCAGTCCGAGGAGGTCGCCCGGCGGGACCTGGGGCTGGTCCGGCCCGGGGAGACCGTCTACCAGTTCCGGAAACGGTGACCGCACCCGCCATCTCTTCCTCTCATGCCAGTGCGTTTGGAGGACTCCCACCCCCCCTCATCATCTTGCATCTTGGAACCTCAACTGCCTGAGTTAGTCCCCGAACCCCGCGAGTGGCGCTTGCACATTCACGATTGGAATCCCGCGTAGAATCCCCAACCTCTCATGAAACGCTGATCAAGTCGCTGCCCGCCCCCATTCAGACAAGGAAGTTTTGTCTAGAATTCCGGACAAGTGTCTGGAAGGCAGATGGGGTCAGGTCTACAAAGTTGACTTTAACTCCATTCGGTGGTAGCCTGCGGATCACCACATCGCGAGGCGATCATGGCCCGACCATTGCGACTGCAATATCCTGGGGCGCTCTATCACATCACGGCACGAGGCAACGAACGAAAGGCCATCTTTCGGTCCGATGCGGATCGTGAGGCCTTCCTGACCCTCCTCGCGCAGACGGTGGATCGCTACCGCCTCCTCCTGCATGCGTACGTCTTGATGGACAACCATTACCATCTCCTCCTCGAGACACCGGAACCCAACCTATCCCTGGCCCTGCGGCACCTCAACGGGGTCTACACGGGGTATTTTAATCGGGTGCACCGGCGGAGCGGGCATCTCTTTCAAGGACGCTATAAGGCCATCCTCGTCGAGAAAGAAAGGTATCTGTTGGAACTGTCCCGCTATATCCATCTGAATCCGATCCGAGCCCGGCGAGGTCTGCGATTGGAGCGGTATCCCTGGAGCAGTTATCTGGCCTACATTGGGAGCCGCCAGGCACCGGTGTGGCTGTCGCGGCAGGCGGTGTTGGGGTATTTTGGGGGGAATCTTTCGCGGGCCCAGCACGCCTACCGGACATTTGTGACGGAGGGGATGCGTCGAGGCGTGGAGCGGCCTTGGGAACAGGTGATCGCGCAGGTCGTTTTGGGGGGGCCGCAATTCGTGCGCTTTGTGCGCGGGAAAGTGCCGCGGGGACGGGACCGAGAAGTGCCGAGTCGTAGGCAACTGGAGGCCCGGCCGACGTACAACCAAATCCGCCGGGCGGTGGAGACGGCGTTACCGGCATTGCGGCGTCTGAAAACGGGAGGGCGATCAGATCCGGGGAGGGCCGCTCTGTTCTACCTGGGACGCGAGCGAGGAGGGTTATCGCTGAACGCACTGGCGGAATCGTTGGGGGTGGAACAATCGACCGTGAGTCACGCCGCGGGCCGCGTAGCGCGGCTCAGAAGGGAAGACCCGAATTGGGATCGCGTGCTTCGCCATATCGAAAGAATGATAATGTCAAATCTATAGACCTGTCCCCGGTTTTTCCCCTGTCCCCGGTTTTTCCCCTGTCCCCGGTTTTTCCCTTCGCTAGATCAGGACAGCAATTCCGATGCCAAACTGTTGTTTTAAAAGGATTAGCCAGGCGACAAATTCTTCAGCGGCGAGTGCATAGATGAAACAGTTCCCGATGGCGAAATCCAGCGCAAGGTGCTAACCTTTTTCAATTCACGCCGCTGAAAGGGCTGAGGCTGGACGAGTGAGGCGGAGGCGAGTGAAGTGAAGGAATACGTCCTGAAGACGGCCAAGGCCCCCGTGGACCTCTCGCTCTACGAGGCCCAGCTCAACCCCGCCCAGCTTCAGGCGGTGACCGCCGGCCCCGGTCCGCATCTCGTCATTGCGGGCGCGGGGAGCGGTAAGACGCGGGTCATCACCTACCGGGTCGCCTACCTCATCGACCAGGGGATCGATCCGTCCCGCATCCTCCTGGTCACCTTCACCAACAAGGCGGCCCGCGAGATGCTCCGCCGGGTGGCCGAGGTGGCCCGCGGGGACAGTCGCCAGGTCTGGGGGGGCACCTTCCACCACATCGGCAACCTGATCCTCCGCCGCCACGCCCCCATGGTGGGCCTCACGAGCGGCTACACCATCCTCGACCGCGAGGACGCCAAGGAGCTGCTCCAAGCCTGTGTCGCCGATCTCGGGATCGCCGTGACGAGGCACCGCTTCCCGCGCGGGGACGTCCTCCAGGACATCCTGTCGAGCGTCATCAACACCGGGCGGTCGCTGATGAAGGTCCTGGAAGAGCGGTATCCCTTCTTCACCCTCTTCGAGGCGGAGATCCTCGAGATCGCGCGCCGGTACCGAGAGCGGAAGTTCAAGGACAACCTGGTTGATTACGATGACCTCCTCTCGCTCTGGCTCCGCCTTCTCCGCGAGCACCCCGAGGCGCTTGACGCCTACCGCCAGCGGTTCCTCCACGTCCTCTGCGATGAGTACCAGGACACGAACGCGATCCAGGGAGAGATCCTGGATCTCCTCGCCTCCGGGCACCGGAACTTCATGGTGGTGGGGGATGACGCCCAGTCGATCTTCGCCTTTCGCGGCGCCAATTACGCCAACATCCTCCGCTTCACCGAACGCTACCCTGACGCGGCCGTCCACACGCTGGAGACCAACTACCGGAGCACCCCCGAGGTGCTCGAGCTGGCCAACGCCAGCATCGCCCACAACGTGCACCAGCACCACAAGACGTTACGGGCGGTCCGGTCCTCCGGGTCGAGGCCGGCCTTGACGGCCCTCACCGACGAGGAGGAGCAGGCCGCTTTCGTCGCCCAACGGATCCTGGAGCTTCGCGATGAAGGGATTCCGCTTCACGAAATGGCCGTGCTCTACCGGGCCCACTATCAGAGCATCCAGCTGCAGCTAGAACTCACGAGGCGCGGCATCCCCTTCGAGATCCGCTCGGGCCTCCGCTTTTACGAGCAGGCCCACGTCAAGGACATCCTCGCGTATCTCAGGATCGTGGCCAACGCGCGGGATGAGCTGGCCTGGAAGCGTGCCGTCAAGCTCCACCCGGGGATCGGTAACGCCACCGCCGACGAGATCTGGCGGGCGGTGGCGGGGCAGAGCCAACCCATCGATCTCGAGGCCCTCGGGGCCATTGCGCGGGTGCTTCAACCGAGGGCCCGCAGAGGCTTCCACGAGTTTCTGACTCTGCTCACCACGCTCCTCGCCCTCCCTCACGCCCCGGCGCAGATGATTGCGTCGGCGCTCGAGGGGGGCTATCGCGAGGTCCTAAAGACGCGGTATCCCAACTGGGCCTCCCGGGTGGAGGATCTCGAACAACTGGCCATCTTCGCCCTCCGCTACGAGTCCCTCGAGGCCTTGCTCACGGAGCTGTCGCTCCTCGGTGCCATCACCGGTGAGGACGTCTACTGGGATGAACCGCGGGACGAGCTGTTGATCCTCTCCAGCATCCACCAGGCCAAGGGCCTGGAATGGACTGTGGTCTTTCTCATCTGGCTGGTCGATGGGTGGTTCCCCTCCTCTGCCGCCCTGCGCGAGGAGGGGGGACTCGAGGAGGAGCGGCGCCTCTTCTATGTGGCGAGCACCAGGGCCAAGGATCAGCTCACCCTCTGCCACCCCCTGCGCACGACGGATCTGAGGCGGCGGGAGCTCATCCTGAAGCCCTCCCGGTTCCTCCTGGAAATCCCCGAGCACCTATACGAGCGCTGGCACGTCCGGGTAGAGTGAGGACAGAGCCTGACTGAGAAGAGCATCAAGATCGGGACATCGGGATTCAAGTATGCGGACTGGAAGGGGGCCTTCTACCCGGAGCGGCTCCGCGACCAGGAGATGCTCGCCTTCTACGCCCAGTGCTTCGACACCCTGGAGATCAATTACACCTACTACCAGGTGCCGAGCCCGAAGACGCTCGAGGCGATGGCCAGAAATGCGGGCGGCCAGATGACCTTCACCGTCAAGGCGCATGGCGACATGACCCACCGGCGCGAAAATTTCGATGCCGCGGCCCCGGCCTTTCGCGAGGCCTTGCGCCCCCTCGAAGACCGACAGGCCCTCGGGTGCGTCCTGGCCCAGTTTCCCTATAGCTTCTGGAACACCACGGAGAACCGCGAGCATCTCCTCCGCCTGCGCGAGGCTTTGGAAGGCCTCCCGCTGGTCGTGGAGTTCCGCAACGCCTCCTGGTACGCCCCCGCGACCCTCGACCTGTTGCGCACGCACCGGATGGGGCTCTGCGCAGTCGACGAGCCCGAACTCCCCAGGCTCCCGCCCAAGGTCGTCGAAGCCACGAGTGAGGTGGGCTACGTGCGGTTCCACGGCCGCGCCGCGGAGAAGTGGTGGAAGCATCAGGAGGCCGCCGAGCGCTACGACTACCTGTACTCGGAGGGCGAACTCCAGGAATGGGTCCCGAAGATCCAGGCCCTCGCGTCGAAGACGGGAACGACCTTTGTCTTCTTCAACAACCACCCTCGCGGCAAGGCGGCCGCGAATGCCTTCATGATGAAATCCAACCTGGGCCTTCCCATCGGCCGCATCCCGAAAAGTCTCATTGAGCAGTTCCCCGCCCTCAAGTCCCTCTCCGGCGACAAGACCGGCTGAACCCTCGCCGATGACTGCAGTCCGAGACCGGTGCCGCCAGGCTCCATTGGCGGGTCGCCACTCGCACACCGGCGAGGGAAGGATACCCGTTGGCCAAGGTCCCGTCACGGCAACAGCGCCTGCTGGCCCCGAGCGACATTGGCGGAAGCGGCGGGGCCCCTCGGCGGGCGACGGTCTGGGAAACCGAGGCGCGCTCCGTGCGCGTGTGGGCTGCACGGAGCGTGAACACGGAGGGACCCGGGCCGTAAGCCGCCAAACAGGGTCGCTGCGAGAGCCCCGGAGGGAGGGGCCGAAGGTGCTGGTCAACTTCGAGCTTCTCGAGCATCTGATCGAGCTGTTGCTGAGCGACAGCACGATCCGTGGGGGTATTTTCAACGCAGGTGACGAAAATCCCCACCGCCATCGGGGGGGCCAACCCTCTATTTTAGGGGAGTTAGCGCTGGCACCGGACTTGCTCATGAGGGGCTGTGCGAATGGTGAGGTAAGGAAGGAAGGGAGGAACCAGGCCATGGGATCACCGAATCAAGTGAGCTTCCGCTCGGGGACGTATCGTTGCGTGGACTGCGGCTACGTGGTCACCGTGAATAAAGGCAGCAAATTCCCCCGCTGCCCCGTCCATCCTTACCCGGCCGCATGGCATTTCGTGCGCCCCATCGAGCCGCAAGGGACCGCGGTGGCTCACCATCACTATTACTAGTTCTCCCCCGCACCGACGCTCTACCATCGCTCACCGCGGCCACCACATGCATCCAAGGGCCGCTCCTTCCCTGCTCTGGCACACCCTTTGCTAATACCCTTGACTGGAAGGGGCGCAGGTCGGACTGAGCAGCGCGAAGGGGTGCCGATGGCGGAGGAACGGGCAGAGCGGCGGCGACATCCTCGGGTGAATGTCGGGGGCAGGACCCAGGGGAGGGTGAATGCCGTCCATGACGTCTCGCTCCTGGATATCAGTCTTGGCGGAGCGCTGATCGAGCACGCCCAGGTTGTCCAACCCGGCATCGCCTTTGATCTGGTCCTGACCCTCGTGGGAAAGAAACTCAAGCTCAGGTGTCGCGCGGTCCGGTCGGTGGTCTCCCGCCCGGAGGGGCAAGCCAAGGGGGGGCAAAAGTTGATATACCGCACCGGACTCGAGTTCCTCCAGCCCGGCGTCGAGACGCGGCAAGTGATCAGTGACTACATCCATTCCATCATCGACGATGAGCAGAAGGGCGGCGCAAACCAGCCGGACGTGGCTGGGCCGCTGGAACAGGGCCGCCTCCAACCAGAACGCACGCCGGGCAAGCGGTCCCAACGGCCTTGACATCCCCCCCAGAGCTGCCGATACTTCAGGTAAGAGGGAACGGGACAATGGAACCGGGGTAGGGATAGCTCCTGGCCCACCTCTGGCAGTATCGTTGGTGCACTTGACATCCAGACGCCTCCCCGGGCGGAGCACGGCCCGGGAAGGCGTTGGCTTTTTGAGAGACCAAAGAACGTGAGGGGACGGCACGGGACCGGGGCAAAGGGAGGTGGGGACCATGGCCATGCCACCGACCTGTTTGAAGTGCGGATCGATCCTGATGGGGTACGGCTGGGACA